>JAFNAE010000162.1 GCA_017860005.1 Acidobacteriota bacterium
CATGAACGAGATCTTCGCGGGATCGTCCGGGCCGGCCTCGGGCGCGGCGGCAGGCGGGGTCTGGGCCCCGGCGGCGGAGAGCAGCAGGACGGCGAGGCCGAGGGCAGCGGAGAGCCGGCGCATCGACGTATCTTAGAGCGCATCGAGGCGGACGCGGACCGGCCGCGCTCCGGCCCGGAGGAGCCGCGATGATCCAGGTCGCCCGCGAGAACGCGCTGAGCATCGAGGAGTTCCGCACCGTGCTGGTCGAATCCACGCTGGGCGAGCGCCGGCCCGTCGAGGAGCCGGCGCGGCTCGGGAAGATGCTCGCTCACGCCAACCTGGTCGTGACCGCGCGCGACGAGAGCGGACGGCTGGTGGGCGTCGCGCGCTCGCTGACCGACTTCGCCTACTGTTGCTACCTGTCCGACCTCGCGGTGAGCCGGGAGCTCCAGAAGCAGGGCATCGGCCGGCGGCTGATCGAGGAGACGCTGCGCCACCTCGAGCCGGGCGCGAAGCTGATCCTGCTCGCCGCCCCGGCCGCGGTCGACTACTACGCCAGGGTCGGCTTCGAGAAGCACCCCTCGGCCTGGACGCGCGGCGCGTAGCGCCCCGGGTCCGGGCCCGGTCTGATAGGCTTCGTCGCCCCGCGGGGTGCGGGTCGAGCCGTCCGGGCGCGCTCCCCGCCGTGTCCCACGATCCCGAAGGAGAAGCACGCCGTGAGCCGCTCGCAGCGGACGGACGTCCGCAACCTCGCCATCATCGCCCACGTCGACCACGGCAAGACCACGCTGGTCGACGCCCTGCTCTGGCAGAGCGGCACCTTCCGCGCCAACGAGACCGTGCTGGAGCGCGTGGTCGACTCGATCGACCTCGAGCGCGAGAAGGGCATCACGATCATGGCCAAGAACATCGCGGTGCGCTACCAGGGCACCCACGTCAACATCGTGGACACTCCGGGCCACGCCGACTTCGGCGGCGAGGTCGAGCGCACGCTGAAGCTGGTCGACGGCGTCATGCTCCTGGTCGACGCCAGCGAGGGGCCGCTGCCCCAGACCCGCTTCGTGCTCAAGAAGGCGCTCGAGGCCGGGCTGCCGCCGATCGTGGTGGTCAACAAGATCGACCGGCCCGACGCGCGTCCGCAGGAGGTGGTCAACGAGGTCTACGATCTGTTCATCGACCTCGACGCGCGCGAGGACCAGCTCGATTTCCCGATCCTCTATACCAACGCCAGGAAGGGCACCTGCCGGCTCGCGCCAGACGGCCCCGAGACCACGCTCGAGCCGCTCTTCGACCAGATCCTCGCCACCGTGCCGGCGCCGACCTACGAGGAAGGCGCGCCGCTGCAGCTGCTGATCACCAGCCTCGACTACGACGACTACGTCGGGCGGCTCGCCATCGGGCGCCTGTTCAACGGCTCGATCCGCAAGGCGGGGGAGATCTCGCTCTGCCGTCTGGACGGCTCGATCGTGCCCGGCAGGGTCGCCGGCCTCTACAGCTACGAGGGCCTGAAGCGGGTCGAAGTCGCCGAGGCGGGCCCCGGCGACATCGTCGCGGTGGCCGGACTGGAGTCGGTCTCGATCGGCGAGACGATCTCGTCGCGCGAGGAGCCGCGCCCGTTGCCACCGATCCAGGTGGACGAGCCGACGATCGCGATGAACTTCTCGATCAACACCTCGCCGATGTCCGGGCGCGAGGGCGCCCACGTCACCAGCCGCAAGCTCAAGGAGCGGCTGGAACGCGAGATCCTCACCAACGTCGCGATCCGGCTCGAGCCGACCGACACGGCCGAGTCGTTCAAGGTCTCCGGGCGCGGCGAGCTCCAGCTCGCGATCCTGATCGAGATGATGCGCCGCGAGGGCTTCGAGCTCTCGGTCGGCAAGCCCCAGGTCATCACGCGCACGATCGACGGCAGGCAGCACGAGCCGATGGAGCTGCTCATCGTCGACTGCCCCGAGGACTTCATCGGCGCGGTCACGCAGAAGCTGGGCGAGCGGCGCGGCCGCATGATGAAGATGTCGAACCACGGCACCGGGCGCGTGCGCATGGAGTTCCGGGTCCCGTCGCGCGGCCTGATCGGCTTCCGCAACCAGTTCCTGACCGACACCCGCGGCACCGGCCTGATGAACCACCTGTTCGACGGCTGGGAGCCGTGGCAGGGCGACATCGCCCACCGGCCCACGGGGGTGCTGGTCGCCGACCGGCCGGGCCGCGCGACCGCCTACGCGATCGAGGGGCTGCAGCCGCGCGGCGAGCTGTTCGTGTCCCCGACCGACGAGGTCTACGAGGGGATGATCGTCGGCGAGAACGCGCGCGAGAACGACCTCGACGTCAACATCGTCAAGGAGAAGAAGCTCACCAACATGCGCGCCTCGGGCTCCGACGACACCCGCCTGCGCAAGCGGGTCCTGCAGGCCAACCGGCGCTGAGGGTCGGGTGACCCGGACCGAGGCGGCGATCCGGAGGCGCCGGCGGGCGGGCGCGGAACCCGGCGCACCGCCGGACGTATGAACAGGTCAGGGACTCGAGGAGCCCCCGACATTCCCCTGCCCTCGATGGAGGTCCGATGACACCGCACGTCTCCAGCGCCCGTTCCCGGCGCTTCGCCGCGGCCGCGGCGCTCGCCGCCGCACTCTGGACCGTTCCGCTCGTCGCCGAGGAGGTCCGCCCCCACGCCGGCATGATGCGCTGGCCCGACATCTCGGCCACGCAGATCGTCTTCGCCTACGCCGACGACCTCTGGCTCGTGCCGCGCGAAGGCGGGGTCGCGACCCCCCTCGCCAGCCCGCCCGGCGGCGAAGTGCGGCCCAGGTTCAGCCCCGACGGCCAGACCCTCGCCTTCGTGGGCAACTACGACGGCAACAACGATCTCTACACGGTGCCGGTCGCAGGCGGCGTGCCGCTGCGCGTCACCTACCATCCGACCACCGAGAACCTGACCGAGTGGACCCCCGACGGCCGCCTCCTGTTCTTCGCCGGGGGCATGGGCGCCTACCCGCGCACGGTCGAGCTCTGGACGGTGGGCGCGGGCGGCGGGCTGCCGGCCAAGGTGCCGGTGCCCTACGGCGCCAACGGCGCGGTGAGCGCCGACGGGAAGTGGCTGGCCTACACCCTCCACACCCACGACCACCGCACCTGGAAGCGTTACCGCGGCGGCATGGCCACGGACGTCTGGCTCTACCAGCTCGAGACCCACGAGTCGCGCCGGATCACCGACTGGGAGGGCACCGACAGCCAGCCGATGTGGAACGGCGCCGAGCTGGTCTACCTCTCCGACGAAGGGCCGAGCCACCGCCTCAACCTCTGGAGCCACGACACCCGCACCGGCCAGCGCCGGGCGCTGACCTCGTTCGACGACTTCGACGTCAAGTGGCCCTCGATCGGTCCCGGCGCCGGCGGCGGCGGCGAGGTCGTCTTCCAGCACGGCGCCGCGCTGCGCGTCCTCGACCTGGCAACCGGCGCGCTGCGCGCGGTCGACGTCGTCGTCCCGGGCGCCCGCCCGCAGCTGCGGCCGCGCCGCTTCGACGTCGCCGAGCGCATCGCGTTTCCGAGCCCCTCGCCGTCTGCGAAGCGGGTGCTGGCCGAGGCGCGCGGCGACCTCTGGACGCTGCCCGCCGAGCACGGGTCGGCGCGCGCCCTGACGCGCACCAGCGGCGTCGCCGAGCGCGACCCGTCCTGGAGCCCGGACGGCAAGTGGATCGCCTACTTCGCGGACGCCACGGGTGACTACGAGCTCTACGTCGCGGCTGCGGACGGCGGCGCCGAGCCGCGGCAGCTGACCCGCGGCGCGGACCGCTACCTGTCCTCGCCGACCTGGTCTCCCGACTCGAAGAAGATCGCCTACTGGGATCTGTCCAGCGCGCTCCAGGTGGCCGACGTGGCGAGCGGCAAGAGCGTGCTCGCGGACCGGGATCCCTGGGCGCCGTTCCCGCCGGCGCGCGTGGCGTGGTCGGGCGACAGCGGCTGGATCGCCTACCCGAAGGGCGCGGGTCCGCTGACCACGGCGATCTGGCTCTACGACGTGCGCAAGGCGGCGACGCATCAGGTCACCTCGGGCCGGTTCGCGGACGGCTGGCCGGTGTTCGACCGCAAGGGCGACCTCCTCTACTTCACCAGCGCGCGCAAGTTCGAGGCGCCGACCTACGAAGACGTGGGGACCACCTTCGTCTACGCCGAGACCGGGCTGCTCTACGCCGTGCCGCTGCGCACGGACGTCGTCTCGCCGCTGCTGCCGAAGAGCGACGAGGAGGGCGACGCGACCGACGAGGAGAAGGAGGGCGAGAAGGCCAAGGGCGAGGAGAAAGACGGCAAGGGCGAGGACAAGGACGAGGAAGTCAAGCCCGAGGAGCCGCCCAAGCCGGTCGCGATCGACCTCGACGGCTTCGAGGCGCGCGCCGTCGCGCTGCCGGTCGAGCGGGGCGTGTTCGCGGATCTCGCGGTCGAGGCCGACGGCAAGCTGGTCTTCACCCGCAGGCCCCGCTCGGGCAGCGAAGCCAAGGGCTCGATCGAGATCTTCGACGCCGGGGCGGACAAGGACGACGAGCGCGTCAAGAAGGTGGTGTCGGACGTCGACTTCTTCCGCGCCTCGGCCGACGGCAAGAAGCTGCTGGTCGGCAAGGACAAGACGCTGGCCCTGGTCGACCCCAAGCCGGACCAGAAGCTGGACAAGACGATCGCCACCGCCGGCATGGAGGCGACCGTCGAGCCGAGGGCCGAGTGGCGCCAGATGTTCGACGAGGCCTGGCGGCTCGAGCGCGACTTCTTCTACGACCCGGGCATGCACGGCGTCGACTGGCGCAGGGTGCGCGAGCAGTACGGCGCCATGCTCGCCGACTGCGCCTCGCGCGACGACCTGGGCTACGTCATCCGCGAGATGATCGCCGAGCTCAACGTCGGGCACGCCTACTACTTCGACGAGGGCCCGGAGGGGGCGCCGAAGGTGACGGTCGGCATGCCGGGCGCGGACTTCGAGCTCGCCCAGGGCGCCTACCGCTTCGCGCGCATCTTCCGCGGCGCGCCCTGGGACGCCGACGCGCGCGGGCCGCTCGGCGAGCCCGGGATCGACGTCCACGAGGGCGACTTCCTGCTCGCCGTCAACGGCCAGCCGGTCGATCCGGCGCGCGCGCCCTGGGCCGCGTTCCAGGGCCTCGCGGACAAGGTGGTCACGCTCACCGTGTCGAAGCTGCCGCGGCTCGACGCGAGCGCGCGCCGGGTGGTGGTCAGGCTCGCCGCCAGCGAATCGTCCCTGCGCTTCCGCGCCTGGGTCGAAGCCAACCGCCGCTACGTCGAGGAGAAGAGCGGCGGGAGGATCGCCTACGTCTACGTGCCCAACACCGGGATCGAAGGGCAGAACGAGCTGTTCCGCCAGTTCTACGGCCAGGTCGAGCGCCCGGCGCTGCTCGTCGACGAGCGCTGGAACGGCGGCGGCCAGATTCCGACCCGCTTCATCGAGCTGCTCGACCGGCCGATCGCCAACTACTGGGCGCGCCGCGACGGCCAGGACTGGCCGTGGCCGCTCGACGCGCTACAGGGGCCGAAGGCGATGCTGATCAACGGCCTGGCCGGCTCGGGCGGGGACTACTTCCCGTACTGGTTCAAGAAGCGTGGCCTGGGCAAGCTGATCGGCACGCGCACCTGGGGCGGCTTGGTCGGAATCAGCGGCAATCCGGATTTGATCGACGGCGCGGTGGTGACGGTTCCGACCTTCGCTTTCTACGAGCCGGACGGCACCTGGGGCGTCGAGGGTCACGGCGTCGACCCCGACCTCGAGGTGATCGACGACCCGGGCAAGATGGCCGGAGGCCGGGACGTGCAGCTCGACGCCGCGATCGAGCACCTGCTGGCCGAGCTCGAGCGCGCCCCGTACCGCAGGCCGGCGCGGCCGGCGTATCCCGACCGGAGCGGGATGGGAGTGCGGCCCGAGGACCACTGAAGGGCGGCGCGGCCAGCTCAGCCGACGGGGCCGCGCGGCTCCGGCGCCGGCGGCTCCGGGCTCGCCCCGTGCAGCGCGGAGTGGCGGATCTCGCCGCCCAGGAGCGCGGCGCGCGCGACCAGCACGATCGCCACCAGGGCGAAGACGGCGATGCCGCCGGCGAGCCAGGGCAGCGCGGCGCTGTTCGAGCGCACCAGCAGGACGCCGATCGAGGCCGCCGCCAGCACGACGAGGGCGATGCGCGCGGCTTCCGCACCGTCGGCATGACGTTCGACGCGCACCACTTCGGTCCCGGGCAGCGCGCGCGCCTGCGCCTCCGCCCGGCGCCCGGCCGCGAAGGCGAGCAGGCCGACGAGCGAGGCTCCGATCAGGACCGCGAGCCCGAGCCGGCGTACCGCCGCGCGCGCTCTCAGCTGTCCCCACACGAGCAGGCCGAAGCCGAGCGCCAGCGCGGTCACCGGCACGGTCACGAGCACGAGATGGAGCTGGAGCCAGTTCACGGTGCCGGGGTCCCCCCGCGATCTACCGATGCGCCCTCGAGGGCGGCGTGAGCGCGTGGAGCGTAAACTCCCGGTCTGCCGGGCTTGCCCTCCCTCGGGGCGGGCCGTCCCTGCCTCCGAGGGCAGTATGGCTTGCCAGTCGCGGCGGGTTCGGAAAGCATGCCGGTCGATGGCGACCTGGGCGATCGGTGACGTGCACGGCTGCTACCGGTCGCTGCGGCGGCTGCTCGCGCGCCGGACCTTCGCGTCCTCCGACCGGCTCTGGTTCGTCGGCGACCTGGTCAACCGCGGCCCGCGCTCGCTCGAGACGCTGCGCTACGTGGCCGATCTCGGCGACCGCGCCACGCTGGTGCTCGGCAACCACGACCTGCGCCTGCTCGCCGTCGCCGCCGGTGCGGTGCGCCTGCGCCCGCGCGACACCTTCGGACCCGTCCTCGCCGCGCGCGATCGAGACCAGCTGATCGCCTTCCTGCGCTCGTGCCCGCTCCTCGTCCGCGAAGAGGAGACCGTGCTCGTCCATGCCGGCCTGCGCGCCGCGTGGACGCTCCCGGTCGCGGGGCGACGGGCGCGGCGCGCCGAGCAGGCGCTGCGCGATCCCGACCAGGCCCGGCCCTATCTGGAGGCGTACCGGGCGCGGGCGGCCACGGAGCCGCTCCCGGCCGGAATCGACGGCGAGGTGCTGGACACGATCCGCGTCATGTCCCTGGTGCGCGCGGTGTCGCGCCGCGGCGACCCGATCTACGACTACACGGGGACGCTCGCCGATCGGCCGGCCGGCAGCTTCGCCTGGTTCGACTTCCCCGGCCGGCGCTCGGCGCGCGCGCGCCTGGTCTTCGGACACTGGGCGGCGCTCGGGCTCCTGGTGCGCGCGGACGCGGTGGCGCTCGACACCGGCTGCGCCTGGAGCGGGACGCTCACCGCCCTGCGTCTCGAGGATCGCCGCGTCGAGCAGACGGAGAACGTGGATTGAGCGGACTGGCGGCCGACGGCGACCTGGGGCGCCTGCCGGCTACGGCGGCGGAGCTCGAGCGCGGCGTCGCGGCGGGCCTGCACCTGGGCGGACAGATCCACGTCGCGCGCGGAGGCGAGGCGATCGCCGACGCCGCCTTCGGCGAGGCGCGGCCGGGCGAGCCGATGTCGCGCGCGCACCGCATGCTCTGGCTCTCCTCGACCAAGCCGATCGCGGCGCTGGCGGTCGCGAGCCTCTGGGAGCGCGGCCGGCTCGACCTCGACGACCCCGTCGCGCGCCATCTGCCGGAGTTCGCGGCGGGCGGCAAGGAGGCGGTCACCGTCCGCCAGCTGCTCACGCACACCGGCGGCATCCGCATGCTCGACACCGGCTGGCCGGAGCTCGACTGGGACGCGATCGTCGCGCGGATCTGCGCGCGCCGGCTCGAGCCAGGCTGGGTCCCGGGCCGCAAGGCCGGCTACCACCTGACGTCGAGCTGGTTCGTGCTCGGCGAGCTGGTGCGCCGGCTGGACGGCCGTCCGTTCGAGCGCTGGGTGCGCGAGGAGTTGTTCGAGCCGCTCGGCGCGGCTTCGTGCTGGGTCGGGATCCCGGTGGCGCGGCTGGCCGGGGAACGGCCGCGCATCGCGCCGATGTACGAGGTGGCACCGGGGGTGCCGCCGCGTGAGCTGCCCTGGCTGGGAGACCGCCACCTCACCGTCTGCTCGCCGGGCTCGAGCGGCGTCGGCCCGATGGGGGAGCTCGCGCGTGTCTACGCGATGCTGCTCGGCGGCGGCGCGCTCGGCGGGCGCCGCATCCTGTCCGCGCAGACCGTGGCGGCGATCACCGCGCGCCACCGCGTCGGCCTGTTCGACCAGACCTTCAGGACCCGGCTCGACTGGGGGCTCGGCGTGATCGTCAACTCGGCGCACTACGGCGACCCGCGCGCCCCCTACGGCTACGGGCCGCACGCCGGCCCGCGGACCTTCGGC
>JAFNAE010000006.1 GCA_017860005.1 Acidobacteriota bacterium
CAGATCAGGTCGGGCACGACGCCGGCGTGCTCGCACGCGAACATGCGGCCGGTGCGCCCGAAGCCGGTGAAGACCTCGTCGGCGACCAGGAAGATGCCGCGCCGCGCGGTCGCGGCGCGGACCTCGGCGAGGAACTCCGGCGGGTGGATGCGCATGCCCCCGGCGCCCTGGACGATCGGCTCGACCAGCACCGCCGCGATCCGTCCGGCCTCGCGCTCGAGCACGGAATCGAGCGCCGCCACGCACGCCTCGACCGGGCGGCCGCCGCCGGGGACCGGCACGCGCCGGACCTCGCACAGCAGGTCGGCGAACGCGCCGTGGAACACCGGCTGGGCGCCCGCGGCCATCGCCCCGAAGGTGTCGCCGTGGTAGGCGCCCTCGAGCGCCACGAACAGGGTGCGCCGCGCCTCGCCACGATGGCGCCAGGCCTGGACCGCCATCTTCATCGCCACCTCGACCGCGGTCGAGCCGTCGTCGGAGTAGAAGACGCGCGACAGCCCGCCCGGCGCGAGCCGCGCCAGCTCGGCCGCCAGGCGCGCGGCCGGCTCGTGCGCGAAGCCGGCGAAGATGACGTGCTCGAGCCGCGCCGCCTGATCGGCCACGGCGCGCGCGATCGCCGGGTGGGCGTGGCCGTGGAGGTTCACCCACCACGACGAGATGCCGTCGAACATCCGCCGCCCGTCGGCGAGCACCAGCCAGGCGCCCTCCCCCGCCACCACCGGCAGCGGCGGCTCCGCCGCCTGCATCTGCGTATAGGGATGCCAGACGTGGCGACGGTCGAGCTCGAGCCAGTCCAGGGCGGCCTCCGTTCAGCTCGCGCGCGCCAGCCAGGGGCGCAGCGCGCCCGCCGGGTCGAGCTCGGCCGCGGCGGCGGCGACCGTGGCCGGGTTGACTTCGGCCAGGTGCGGCACCTCGGCGATCACCTCGACTCCGCCCAGCCGCTCGATCGCCGCCCGGTTCTCCTCGTCGCGCGGCCCGCACAGCACGACTCCCGCCACCGCCAGGTCGCGTCGCGCCAGCGCCTCGAGCGAGAGCAGCGTGTGGTTGATGGTGCCCAGCGTCGAGCGTGCGACGAGCAGCACCGGCAGGCGCAGGACCCCGATCAGGTCGGTGAGCAGCGCGCCGGCGTCGTCGAGCGGCACCAGCAGCCCGCCCGCCCCCTCGACCACGAAGCCCGCGCCCGGGAAGACCGACGAGAGCTCGCGCCAGCGCGCGCCGATGCGCTCGAGCTCGATCGACTCGCCCTCGCGCCGCGCCGCCAGGTGCGGCGAGACCGGGTCGGCGAACAGGTAGGCCTCGGCGGCGGTGCCTGCGCCCGGCACCAGCTCGGCCACCCGGGTCCGGTCGCGCTCGGTGGCGGCGCCGGAGGCGACCGGCTTCCAGTAGACGAGCTCGAGCTCGCGCGCGTAGCGCGCGACGAGCAGCGCCGAGACCAGCGTCTTGCCGACTCCGGTGTCGGTTCCGGCCACGAACAGGCTCATCGCGCGAGCTCCTCGACGATCGCCGCCGCCAGCCCGTCGAGCTGCGCCTCGCCATGGTCCGCGTGGACCGAGACGCGCAGGCGCGCGGTGCCGGGCGCGACCGTCGGCGGCCGCACCGCGCGCACGTCGAAGCCGCGCTCGCGCACCCGGCGCGCCACCTCGACGGCGCGCCGGTTGTCGCCCACCACCACCGGCACGATCGGACTTCCGGCACGCTCCACGCCGAGCCCGGCGTCGGCCAGCCGCGCGCGCAGGCGCCCGGCGTTCACGTGCACGCGCCGGCGGCGCTCCGGCTCGCGCTCGGCGAGGTCGAGCGCGGCCTCGGCCGCGTGCGCCAGGAGCGGCGAGAGCGCGGTCGAGAAGATGAGCGGCCGCGCGCGGTTGACCAGCAGCTCGATCAGCCGCCGCGGGCCGGCGATGGCCGCCCCCTGGACCGCGAGCGCCTTGCCGAACGTGGTCACCGAGGCGAGCACCTCGCGCTCGACGCCGCACGCCTCGATCCGGCCCGAGCCGCGCGGCTCGCCATAGAGGCCGGTCGCGTGCGCCTCGTCGACCAGCAGCGAGGCGTCGTGGCGCCGGCACAGGTGCGCCAGGTCGGCCAGGGGCGCCAGGTCGCCGTCCATGCTGAACAGCGACTCGACCACCACGAACAGCTGTCCGGCCGGCCGCGGCGCGGCGAGAGCACGCGCGTAGGCCTCGAGCTCGAGGTGCGGCACCACCACCCGCTCGCAGCGCGCCGCGCGCAGGCCGTCGATCAGGCTCGCGTGGTTGCGCTCGTCGGAGAGCACGCGGTCCTCCGGGCGCAGCAGCCCGGTCAGGAGCGCCGCGTTGGCCTGCCAGCCGGAGGGCAGGAGCAGGGCGGCCTCCGCGCCCTTGAAGCGCGCCACCCGCTCCTCCAGCCGCGCGTGCACCGGCAGGTGACCGCGCAGCAGGCGCGAGGCGGGGGCGAACAGGGCCTCGCCCGCCGCGGCGGCGCGCTGCACCCGGCGCGCGACCTCGGCCGCGAAGCCAGCGTCGCCGGCGAGCCCCAGGTAGTCGTTGGAGCTGAAGTCGACGCCCGCCGGCAGCGCCAGGCCGCGGCGCAGCCCGGCGGCGTCGAGCCGCCCGAGCTCGTCCTCGAGCCGCCCGGCGACCCCCGTCGCGGCCATCGCGTCAGGCCACGGCCGGCGCGGGCAGCGGCTGCAGGCCGAGCTTGGCGAACAGCTCGGCGTCGGCGTCGACGCCCGGGTTGGGCGTGGTCAGCAGGCGCTCGCCGGCGAAGATCGAATTGGCGCCCGCCAGCAGGCAGAGCGCCTGGGTCTCGTCCGACATCTCCGTGCGCCCGGCCGAGAGGCGCACGAAGGAGCGCGGCATGAGGATGCGCGCGGTGGCGATCGCGCGCGCCATCTCCAGTCCCGACACCGGCGGCCGGTCGGCGAGCGGCGTCCCGGCGACCGCGACCAGGGCGTTGATCGGCACGCTGCCCGGGTGGGGGTCCATGCGCGCCAGCGTGCCGAGCAGCGCGACCCGGTCGTCGACCGACTCGCCCATGCCCAGGATGCCGCCGCAGCACACCGAGACGCCCGCGCGCGCCACCGCCTCGAGCGTGCGCAGGCGGTCCTCGTAGGTGCGCGTCGAGATGATCCGGTCGTAGAACTCGGGCGAGGTGTCGAGGTTGTGGTTGTAGGCGGTCAGGCCCGCCGCGGCGAGCCGCTCCGCCTGCTCCCCGGTCAGCATGCCGAGCGTGCAGCAGACCTCGAGCCCGAGCTCCGCGACGCCGCGCACCATCTCGAGCACGCGCTCGAACTCGGGCCCGTCCTTGACCTCGCGCCAGGCCGCGCCCATGCAGAAGCGGCTGGAGCCGCTGGCGCGCGCGGCGCGCGCGGCGGCGAGCACGGTCGCCAGGTCGAGCAGCCTCTGGCGCTCGACTCCGGTCGGGTGGTGCGCGCTCTGGGGACAGTAGCCGCAGTCTTCCGGGCAGCCGCCGGTCTTGATCGAGAGCAGGGTACAGAGCTGGACCCGGGTCGGGTCGTGGTAGGCGCGGTGCACGGTCTGCGCCCGGAAGAGGAGCTCGGGCAGAGGCAGGTCGTGGAGCGCGCGGATCTCGTCGTCGCTCCAGTCGTGGCGGATGGGGATCGGAGTCGGTTCGGGCATGAGCGGCCTCGCTCCGGCGGTTCGCTCCGGAGAAGGCCGGATTCTAGGCGATCGCGAGGCGCGCGGGGCGGCGGACCTCCGCCGCCCCGCCTCGAGCGTCAGTGCGCAGGACCGACGATGCGCACGGTGGCGACCAGGGACGTGGGCACCCCGTCGAGCGTGAAGTCGATCTCGAGCGTCCGCGTCTCCCCCCGCAGGACGGGCGCGAGCAGCAGGGCCAGCGCATCGGACTTGCCGAACTGCGCCTTCAGATGCTCGCCCTCGATGCGGGCGCGCGTGGCGAGCAGCGGCGGCTGCGCGGCGTCGTCGCCCGTGAGCGTGACCGAGGCGGGATCGATCAGGTCGAACCCGGCGCCGCGCAGGAACACGGTGACGGTCCCCGCGCTGCCCGCCCAGTTGGTGTTCCAGGAGTCGGGGTGGATCTCGACGCCGAGCGGGTCGGTGCTGCCCCTGCCGCCCCGCCGCATCGAGCGGACCGTGGCCTGCGAACCGGCGAGCGCGACCTCGATCTCGATGCGCTCGTTGGCGCGCACGTCGCGAACGGGCACCGGCGCCCGGGCCGCGGCGGTCGAGAAGGTCACCACGCGATCCCCGGTCGCGACGCCGTCGAGCTCGAAGCGGCCCGCGGCATCGGTGCTCGCCGAGAGCGCCTGGCCGTCCACCGCGACCTCGACGCCGGCGGCCGGACTGCCTGCGGCGCTGACCTCGCCGACGATCGTCGCGCTGCCCAGCGTCGGCGTCGGCCCAGGATCCGTGGTGCGGCGTGCGCTGTCGCCCGAGCAGGCGGCCAGCAGGGCCACGGCGCCGAGCGCCGCCAGTCCCATCGTCCCCGAACGAAGTCCACGGCTCGAACTGGTCATCTCGCACCTCCCATCGTCGGTTCTGCGGGAACGGGACGATTCTGGATGCCCGGATGGCGCATTCCTGTGCAGCGCGCCATACCCGGAGCGCGCTCCTCTCCATTCCCGGGCCCGCGCGGGGTCCGATCCTGCAAACGGGAGGCCGCGCGCGGCGGAATCGAGGCGCAAGCCCGGCGCGGCGCCGCGCGCGCGCCGGCCGCCGCTACTCCGCGCGCAACGCCTCGATCGGATCGAGCGAGGCCGCCCGGTGCGCGGGCAGGACGCCCGAGACGAGCCCGGTGGCGAGCGCCACGGCGAGCGCAGCCGCGGCGTAGCGCAGCGGGGTGTGGACGGGCAGCCCGGGCACCACCTCGCGCAGCAGCGCGCACGCGGCGAGGCTGCCCGCGAGGCCCGCCCCGCCGCCGACCAGGCCCAGCGCTGCCGCCTCGGTCAGGAAGAGCAGCCTCACCTGGTGCCGGCTGGCGCCGAAGGCGCGCACCAGGCCGATCTCGTGCACGCGCTCGCCGACCGCGATCCACATCATGGTCAGGATGCCGATCGCGCCCACCAGCAGCGAGATGCCGCCGATCGCGCCCACCGAGAGCGTGATCACGTCCATGACGTTGCCGAACACCTCGAGCATCGCCTCCTGGGAGGTGACGGTGAAGTCCTCGTCGCCGTGCCGGGAGGCGAGCAGCCGCGTGACCTCCGCCTCGACCGGGCGCGCGAGCGAGGCGTTGCCGAACTGGACGTCGATCTCGAGCAGCTCCGGCAGGTTGAAGAGGCGCATCGCGGTCGCCACCGGCACGTAGGCGACGTCGTCGATGTCCACCCCGAGCATCGTCCCCTTGGCCTCCATCAACCCGACCACGCGCAGGCGCGTGTCGCCCACGCGCACGAACTCGCCGAGCGGGCTCGCCGCCCCGAACAGCTCGCGCGCCAGCTTCTGGCCGAGCACGCACCAGGGGCCGCCCCGGCGCGGGTCTCCGGCCTCCCAGAAGCTGCCCTGGCGCACGCGGAAGCGCCACATCTCCTGGATCCCGGGCGTGACGCCGTAGACCGGCACGTTGCGCGAGAGCTGGCGCGGGCCGCCCGAGACGCGCGCGGTGCCGTAGGCGACGGGCACCACGCTCTCGACCCCGCGCAACCGGAGCAGGGCCTGCGCGTCGTCGATGGTCAGCGGCCGTGTCGAGCCGCCGAAGATCCCCGGGATGCCCGAGGTCTTGGTGCGCCCCGGATTGATGGCCAGGATGCTGGTGCCGAACTGCGAGAACTCCTCGAGCACGTAGCGGCGCGTGCCCTCGCCGATCGAGGTCAGCAGCACCACCGCCCCGATGCCGATCGCGATGCCCAGGACCGACAGAGCCGAGCGCAGCCGCTGCGAGGCGATCGTGCGCAGGGCGAGACCGATCAGGTCGCGCACGCCTCACCTCCCCGACAGCGCCTCGACCGGGTCGAGGCGGGTGGCGCGGCGCGCCGGAAGGTAGCCGAAGACCGATCCGACCGCCACCGAGAGGACGAGCGCGGAGGCCACCGCCCAGGCCGGGGGCGAGGCCGGCAGGGCGGGGAACACGCCCACCAGCACGCGCACCCCCAGCCAGCCGATGAGCAGGCCCGCCAGGCCTCCCGCGCTCGACAGCATCGCCGCCTCGGCCAGGAAGCAGGCCAGGATCTCGCGCCGCGAGGCTCCCACCGCCTTGAGCAGCCCGATCTCGGCGGTGCGCTCGGAGACCGAGACCAGCATCACGTTCATGATCCCGATGCCGGCGACGCCGAGCGAGATGGTCGCGATCGCGGCCAGGGCGAGGGTGAGCACGCCGAGGATGGCCGACAGGGAGGAGACCACCGAGTCCTCGGTCAGCAGCGTGACGTCGTCCTCGCGATGCCGCGCGATCAGCACCTCGTGGGCGCGGTCGCGCAGGCTCTCGAGCGGCACCCCGGGACGGGCGGAGATCAGGATCCGGAACAGCGAGCTGCGGTTGAACAGCTGCATGCCGGTGGCGACCGGGATCAGCGCCACCTCGTCCATGTTCATCCCCAGCTGTTGCCCGCGCGCCGTCAGCACGCCCACCACCCGGCAGCGGCGGCCGCCGATGCGCACCACCTGGCCGATCGGGTCGACGCCCGGAAAGAGCTCCTCGGCCACGCTGGCGCCGAGCACCGCCACGGGGGCGCCGCGGTCGAGCCCGAGGCGGGGCAGGAAGCGGCCGCGCCGTACGCTCACGTTGCGCACGTGGACGAAGTCGGCGGTGACGCCCGCCACCAGCACCTGGCGCCGCCGCTCGCCGGCCGCGATCGTCTCGGTGCCCATCACCACCGGCTCGACGTGGCGCGCGCCCGCGATCTCGCGCCGGAGCGCGGCGACGTCCTCGAGCGTCAGGTCGTGGGTGGTGCCGCCGAGGCCCGGAATCGCGCCGCGCGTCTCGACCTTGCCGGGCAGCACCGCCACGAAGTCGGAGCCGATCGCCGCGAACTGCTCTACCACGTAGCGGCGGGCGCCCTCGCCGAGCGCGGTCAGCACCACCACGGCGGCGATCCCGATCGTGACGCCGGTGAGCGACAGCGCGCTGCGCAGCCGGTGCCCGAGCAGGGCGCCGCCGCTGAAACCGAGCACGTCGAGCGCGGTCATCGCGGCTCCTCGATTCCCCAGTGCGCGAGCGCCTCGGCGAGCCCCTCGCGCGGGATGCGCCGCGCGATCCTGCCGTCCTCCATCATCAGCACGCGCTCGGCGCGATGCGCGACGCGCGGATCGTGGGTGACCACCAGGACGGTCAGGCCCCCGGCGTGGAGCGTGCCGAGCAGGTCGAGGACGGTGTCGCCCGAGCGCCGGTCGAGGTTGCCGGTCGGCTCGTCGGCGAGCAGCACCGATGGCGCGAGAGCGAGCGCGCGGGCGATCGCGATGCGCTGGCGCTCGCCCCCCGACAGCTCGCTCGGCCGGTGGCGCGCGCGGTGCGCGAGGCCGACCGCCTCCAGCACCTCCTGCGACCGCTGTCGCCGCCGGCCGCTCTCGATGCCGGCGAAGACCAGCGGGAGCTCGACGTTCTGGCGCGCGGTGAGGCGGCCGACCAGGTGGAAGGCCTGGAAGACGAAGCCGAAGCGGCGCTGGCGCAGGGCGTCGAGCTCGCCCTCGCCGAGGTCGGCGGTCTCGCGGCCCTCGAAGCGGTAGGAGCCGGAGGTCGGTCGGTCGAGGCAGCCGATGAGGTGGAGCAGGGTCGACTTGCCCGAGCCCGAGGGGCCCATGATCGCCACGTGCTCGCCCGCGCGGATCGTCTCGGTCACGTCCTCGAGGGCGTGCACCTCCTCGTCGCCGAGCTGGAAGGTGCGCGTGAGCCGATCGAGCTCGATCACGGCGCGCTCGTCCGAGCGTCCCCCCCGGCCCGGACGCGCGCCCGCGCGCCGGCGCTCACCTCCGGCCGGTCGAGCGAGGTCACCACCTGCTCGCCGGCCGCGAGGCCGGCGCGAATCTCGGTGAAGTCCCAGTTGCGCAGTCCGGTCTCGATCCGCTTCTCGACCAGGCGCGCGCCCTCCACCACCAGCACGCGGTCCCCGGACAGCACCGCGGCGCTCGGGATCCGGAGCACCCCCTCACGGGCCTCGAGCACGACCTCCACGTCGGCCGAGGTGCCGGGCAGCAGGGTCGCCGCGACCGCGGGTTCGTCGAGCTCGACCTCGATCTCGACGGTCCGGTTCTGGGCCTGGACGTCGAGCACGTAGGGGGCGACGCGCGACACGCGTGCCGCGAAGTGCTCGCCGGCCCGCGAATCGACGGTGGCCCGGACCGGCAGCCCGGCGCGCAGGCGCCCGGCGTCGACCTCGTCCATGGGCAGCGAGAGGTAGATGCTGGCGGGATCGAGCAGGTCCATCACGGCCGGGATCGGCACGCCCGGCGGCGCCGGCGTGATGAACTCGCCGACCTCGGTCGAGACCTCGGCCAGCACGCCGTCGAACGGCGCGCGCAGGGTGCGCCGGTCGAGCGCCTCGCGCGCCAGCGCGAGCGCCGCCCCGGACCTCTCTTCCACCGCGCGCGCTGCCGCGCAGGCCGCCTCCGCCTCGAGCGTGGCGCTCGCCACGCGGTCGAGCAGGTCCACGGCCAGGATCTGCTCCGCGGCCAGCCTGCGGTTGCGTTCCAGCTCGCGCGCCGCGCGCTCGGCGGCGAGACAGGCCCGGTCGCGCTCCGCGCGCGCCGCGGCACGGTCCCGCTCGCGCAGCACGACCTCGCCGCGCTCGAGCGCCGGATCGAGCTCGAGCAGCACCTCGCCGGCGCGCACCCTCGCGCCCTCGCGCCGGGGCAGGGAGGTGACCCGGCCGCCCGAGTCCGGCGAGAGCTGCGAGCGCAGGCGGGCCTCGACGGTGCCGGCACGCGAGTTGGTCACCGTCTCCTCGACCCGCCCGGACTCGACCGTCACGACCTCGACCTCGACCACCTCCTCGCGACCGAGCCACCAGGCGGCGAGCGCGACCAGCCCGGCGATCACTACTCCCCCCACGACCAGACGGCGGAGGCTGCGCGCCACGGTCACCTCCTGAAGTCCCGCTCCGCCCGCTCCCGGTCCCGGCCGCTCCCGGAGCGGGTGCCGAAGGTCGCCTCGAGCCCGGCGATCAGCTCGGCCTTCTCGGCGGGCGAGAGGCGCGCGCCGGGATGGGCGAGCAGGTAGGTGCGCAGCGGCATCTTCCCGTCGCGCAGTTCCTCGGCCGCCTCGTCGGCGTCCTTCTGGGGCCGGTTCCACTCGGAGACGTTGAGGTGGCTGCGCCCGCCCTGGACGTCGTGGGCGACCAGCCAGGAGACCGGTGCCACGCGGGCGTACCAGGGCCAGCGCGTCTGGTTCGAGTGGCAGTCCGAGCAGGAGCGGAAGAACAGGTCGCGCGTGCGCGGCGAGCTCCAGCGCGGCTCGTCGCGCACCGGAGGATTGTCGCGCGGTGCCCCGACCGGCAGGAACTGAATCACGACCGCCAGCCCGGCCAGCGCGCCCGCGAGCAGGCGCCACTCCCTTCCCGTCATCCGCAGTGCCATCGCGCCTTCGCCTCCCCGCCCGAGCCTATGCCCTGCGCACCATCTGCAGCACGATCTCCACGTGCCCGGTCTGGGGGAAGAGATCCACCAGCACCAGCGACTCGACCGCGAACGCCTCCGCGAGCTCCCTGAGATCGCGCGCCAGCGCGGCCGGGTGACAGGAGACATAGGTCAGCCGAGCCGGGGCGCGCGACACGAGCAGGCGGCGCACGACCATCGCCAGGCCGTCCCGCGGGGGATCGACCACGACGCGCTCGGCGCCATCGGGCAGGTGGCGGCCGACCCAGCTCTCCACCGCCTGGCCCACGACCTCGACTCCTCCGGCGTGCGCCAGGCGCGCGTTCTTGCGCGCGTAGCGCACCGCGCCGCGGTCGCCCTCGACCAGGGTCACCGCCCGGTAGCGGCGCGCGAGCGAGAGCGCGAACAGGCCGACGCCGCCGTAGAGGTCGATCGCCGCGTCCCCCTCCCAGGGCCCCACCACGCGCGCCACCAGCGCCTCGATCAGCCCCGCATGGCCCTGGAAGAAGCACCTGGCGTCGAAGGCGAGCTCGTCGCCCGCCACCCGGCGACGCAGCTCGCCGCCCGCGATGCCGCCGCTGGCGGGCGAAGCCGCGATCGTCCCGTCGTCCCCGGCGGCGAGGTCGATGCGCGGCGCGAACGGCGCTTCGAGCCGGCCTGCGAGCGTGGTCACGGCGCGCTCCAGCTCCGGGACCAGCACCGGACAGCGCTCGACCGGCACGAGCCGACGCGAGCCGCGCGCGTGATAGCCGACCTCGGCCCCGGCGCCGGCGGCGCGCGTGTGCACCTGCGTGCGCAGGCGGTAGCCCCACGCCGACCCGGCCAGCACCTCGGCGGGCGGCGGCAGCTCCACGCCCGACAGCCGGTGGAGCGTCTCGAGCGCCGCGATCCCCTTGTAGCGGAGCTGGAGCGCGTCCTCGATGTGCTGGAGGTCGCAGCCGCCGCACGCCGCGAAATGCGGACAGGGCGGCTCGCGGCGGCCCGGGCCGGGGTCGAGGATCTCGAGGATCTCGGCGCGCCCGTAGCCCGGCCGGCGCTCGACCAGGCGCACGCGGAGTCGATCTCCCGGCGCCGCGAGCGGTACGAAGATGGGGATGCCCTCGAAGCGCGCCATGCCCTCGCCGCCCGCGACCAGGCGCTCGATCGTCAGCTCCAGCTCGTCGAGCTCGGCGAGCCGGGCTCCCGCGGCGGGACCTCCCGCCGGTCTCATCGCGCCTCCGCCCGCGTCGCCGGCCGGCCGTCGCTCACGCGGGCTCCGGCACCAGCACGTGGACGCGTGGGGCGAGCGCCGGCAGCAGCCGCGCCACCGCGCGCTCGAGCTCGCCGCCGGCGTGCCGGCGCGAGAGGTGGAAGAGCACGATCGCCTCGCAGCGGCTCAGCCGGTCGGCGTGCGCCACGAGGTCGTCGAGATGGAGGTGGCCGTAGAGGTCGCCCCGCTGCCGCGTCCGCTCGCCCAGGAACGTGCATTCGATCAGCAGCACGCGGCTGTCCGGGAGCTTCGGCGCGCTCGTGAACACGCCCGGGCCGGTGTCGCCGGTGTAGGAGAGCCAGATCTCCTCGTGCTCCTCCTCCACGCTCCGGCCCTCCGCACGCAGCCGGGCGATCGCCGCGCCCGGCAGGTCGCGCAGCTCGGGGCGGAGCCGGTGGCGCCGCCGCACGAGGTGGTAGCCCAGGCCGGGCACCACGTGGTCGACCTCGAACGCCTCGACCGCGAGATCGCGCGCCACCTCCACCCGTTCGCCGGCCGCGAGCTCGACGATCTCGTGGACGTACTCGACCCCCTCCAGGCGCTCGGCCGCGGCGACGAAGTCGCGCAGGTCTGCGGCCACGCCGCGCGGGCAGACCACCCGCGTCGCGCCCGCGCGCTGGAGCTTGCGCTGCGAGAGCAGCCAGGGCACTCCGAGCGCGTGATCGAGGTGGCCGTGGGTGAGGAACAGGTCGCGCGCTCCGACCAGCGCCGCCGCGCCGCGTCCGGCGTCGAAACCGAGCCCGGGCGGATGGACGCGGAACCAGGTCTCCTCCCCGGCGCGCGACCAGCCCTCGATCGAGAGCTCTCCGAGCCGCAGCGCCGCCGGGGACACGGAATGCTCAGATCTCGGTGTAGAGCCAGCGCCGGACCGACTCGAGCCGCTTCGAGACGCTCTCCGGCGCCGGATCGATGAACCAGAGGGCCGCGGCGAGCGAGGAGAGCAGCGAGTTGCCGTCCTGGGGAGTGAAGCAGAAGCCGTAGAGCTCGCGGCTCCGGCGCACGGTCAGGGTCGGCAGCACCACCACCGTCTGCGAGAGGATGCGGCCGTAGTAGCCGTGGTCGCGGCCGAAGCTGAAGACCTCGTTGCAGTTGCGCTTGTCGGTGACCGCCACGCGCAGGTTCGCCTTCAGCCGCGCCACCATCTCGTCCCGGGTGATGTCGCGGTCGAACAGGAAGTTGAACCAGATCGAGTGCATGTACTGTGTATTGAGCTTGACCGCGCTCGAGAACAGGTCGAGCTTCATTCCCAGCGTCTCGAAGACGTGGTAGGCGTCGTGGGCGTGGTGGGTCCCGAACTCGCCGTCGTCGTGCTTGCCCACCTGGGGCGCGGGAGCGAAGTCCTTGGTCTGCGATACGTCGTTGGCGCGCCGCATGCAGACGAAGTTGGCGCGCGCCAGGCTGTACCTGCCCTTGCCCTCGTCGCAGAGGGTCTTGATCAGGGTCGTGATGTTGTGCGTGTTGCAGGAGACGACCTGGATGAAACGGTCCTGGCCCGGCCGCAGGATTTCGTCGTTGATGCCGCGGGCGTAGGGCACGCCGAATCCGAACTCGCTGCCCTGGGCGATGAACCCCTTCGGGCCCTGCACGTGGTCGTAGTACTTCTCCTTCATGTCGTTGCCGGCCGGCGTGCAGTCGATCACCACGGTGGCGCGCGCCAGGGCCTCTTCCGCCTCGAAATCGACCTTGTGGCCGAGCTTCTCGAAGGCGTCTCGCTGGTCGGAATCGGTGGCCAGCTTGGCGCCTCGGGAGAGCAGGTGGGAGATCTTGGACCGGTCGCTGGCGAGCGGGGTCCGCTTGTGGAAAGTGACCTCGTCGACCCCCAGCTTCTCGCGGAAGTCCGTGAACAACCCGATCAGGGGCTCGCCGATCGTGCCGGTGCCCACGATGTGGACGACGTTGTTCTTCATGCTCGCCTCCTGGGGTGGACCGGAGCGGCGGCGCGGGGCGCAGCCAGCGCGCTCGTCAAGACGACTGCGAAAAGCGTAACATAGGGGTGCCAACTCGACCGGGCACGTGCCTTGCTCAGACCGACCCCGAGCCGCGCCAGTCGGGGTCGCGGCGCGCGAATTCGTCGAGCTCGCGCGGGACTTCGACGAGGGTCCGGCTGAGCTCGGGATCGCAGCCCGTGCCCTCGCATTCGTAGGTGTAGACGTTGAAGTCGCCGCGTTGCTGGAAGCCGCACAGGGTCTGATAGGTGTTGCAGTGGCCACACTTGATCGAGATGTCACGGATGTTGACCATGCGTCGCAACGTTAGCAGAGCCGCCCTCGCCGCCACGCTCCTCGCGCTGGGCGCGACGAGCGCCAGTGCGGCCGAGCCCGGCCCCCCGTCCGCCCCGAAGGCGCCGGCCACTGCGCCCGCCGCCAGCGTGCCGCCGCCGGCCTCCGACGGCACCCCGCAGTTCGCCGAGGAGGTCTCGGTGGCCTGGATCCTGGTGCCGGTCATCGTCAAGTCGAAGCGGGGCTACCTGGACCGGCTCGACCGCGAGGAGTTCGACCTTCGCGTCGCCGGCCGCAGCGTCCCGTTCAAGGACTTCGAGCGCCGGGGCGAAGCGCCCTGGAGCCTGGTGTTCCTCCAGGACCTGTCGGGCAGCATGGGTACCGGCGGCCGGCTCGAGGCGAGCCAGGAGGCGTTGCGCTACTTCTTCGACCGCGCCCGCCCGGGTGACGAGTACGCGCTCGCCACCTTCGCCGGCGAGGAGACCGCGGTCGACGTGCCGTTCACGGAGGACCTCGAGCCTCTGCGCGAGGCGGTCCAGGGCTGGGAGGCCTACGGGCGCACCGCCCTCCACGACGCGGTCTCCTGGCTGCCCGACATCTCCGGCGAGAGCCGCAACGTCAAGCGCGCCGCGGTGCTGATCACCGACGGCGCCGACAACGCGAGCCGGATCACCGCCGCGGAGGCCCGGGAGCTGGTGCGGAGCGCGGAGTTGCCGGTCTACGTCCTCGGGTTAGAATCGGGTGATCCGTTCGCGGTCGACGAGGAGGGCGAGAAGGTGTATCGCTACGCGGACGTGCTCAACCTCCTCGCCTCGATGACCGGCGGCCGGTACTTCCCGATCCGCGGCCCCGACGAGCTCAAGGAGGCTTGCGCGACGATCGCGGACGAGATGCGGTATCAGTATGTCCTGGGCTTCGACACCTCCGGAGTCGGCGCGTCGGAGTGGCGGCCGATTTCTGTGATCGTCAAGGAGAAGGGCGTCCGGGTGGTGGCCCGCCGCGGTTACCGGGGCACCCTGCCGGCGCATTGAGCCGAGGCAGACTCGCGGGGTCCGCAGATCCGGGACCCCGCACCAACGTGAAGTCGAGACGTCTTTGAAGTGAACCCGGAGATCAGGGAGGCGATGAGATGAAGAACCAGACGCTCGCATGGACGGCGGCGGCGCTGCTGCTGGCGGTGACCACCACCGGCTGCGCCACCAAGAAGTACGTCGAGGGAGAGGTGGCGGGAGTCAATCAGCGCGTCGACGGGGTGCAGGGGCAGGTCGAGGACGCGCAGACCAAGATCAAGGACCACGAGGGGCGCCTCGTCCGCAACGAGGCCGCGACCGCCGAGGCTTCCAAGACGGCGCGTGAGGCCCTCGACCGCGCGATGGCCGCGGGCAAGCTCGCCGAGGGCAAGCTCCTCTACGAGACGGTGCTCTCCGACGACAAGGTGAAGTTCGGCTTCGACAAGGCGACGCTCTCCGACGACGCGAAGGCCGCGCTCGACACGTTCGCGGCGCAGCTCAAGACCGAGAACAAGAACATCTACGTCGAGATCCAGGGCCACACCGACAACGTCGGCGGCGAGGACTACAACCAGAAGCTGGGCGACCAGCGGGCGAAGTCGGTCAAGGACTACCTCGCCAAGCAGGGCATCCCGCTCTTCCGCATGGAGACCATCTCCTACGGCGAGAGCGCTCCGGTGGCCGACAACAAGACGCGCGAGGGCCGCGAGGCCAATCGCCGGGTCGTGCTCGTCGTCCTCCAGTAACGGCGGTTCGCGACACGCGCCCCGCGGGGGCGCTGAAGGGGGGCGGTCCGGCACACCGGGCCGCCCTCTTCGTTTCTTCCCCGCCCCGCCGCGGAGCCGCCCGGCGCCGCGGCCGACTCAGCCGCCGGACGCCTCGACGCGTCCCCCCTCCGCGTCCGGGCCGTCCAGGCGCAGGCGGGCGCCGCAGCGCCCGCAGGCGTAGCGATGCGCCTTGCGGTGCCGGCGCCGGTAGCTCTCGCCGCAGCCGGGGCAGCGCCAGCGCCAGACGCGGCGGCGCGCCGCCAGCCCCTCGACGTCGAGGCGATGGCAGGTCTCGGCCGGAAAGCCCAGCGCGGCCATGGCGGCGCGCCAGCGCTCGCCGTGCCCGGCGCGCGCGCCGGCGAGCAGGTGGCCGAGCTCGTGGGCGAGGGTGGCGACCAGCTCCTCCGGGTGGCGGTCCAGCAGCCGCGGATTGAGCTCGATCGCGCGTGCGCGGAAGTCGGCGCGGCCCGCCGTGCTGCGCAGCCGGGGGTTGAAGACCACCGCCAGGCCTCTCGCCCGGCGGCCCTCGCCCGCGCGCCTCGCCAGCCACCGCGCCAGGCGCGCCAGCGCCTGCGGCCGGCGCGCGGAGGGCCGCCGTCGCGGACGCTCGACGACCGCTCTCAGGGGCAGCTCGAGCTGGTCCATCGCTCCGGGCGGCTCAGGCTCCGGCGCGCGCGAGCGCGGCGGCGACCGCCTCTCGATCCGCGATGCCGGTCGAGCGGAAGACCACCCGCCCCTCCCGATCGGTCACGATCAGCGTGGGCAGGCCCAGGATCTGGAGCTGCGCGCTCAACCGGTCCTCGGGATCGAACAGCACCGGATACGGGTGCGGACGCCCGCGCACGAACTCGCGCACCACCTCCTCGGGCTCGCCCACCGAAACCGCCAGGAACTCCACCTCCTTCCCCGCATAGTCGGGGTAGAGCGAGTGGAGCACCTCGGCCTGCACGTGGCAGGGCCCGCACCAGGTGGCCCAGAAGTCGTAGAGCACGACCTTGCCCCGGAGGTCGAGCGGCCCGAGCTGCCGGCCGTCGAGCGCGCCCAGTCGGAAGGACGGCAGCGCCTCGCCGGCGGGCGAGGGCCGGCTGCAGGCGCCGGTCGCGAGGGCGACGAGCAGCAGGCCGGCGAGCGGGCGGAGGACGACAGCGGCGGATCTCATCGCATGCAGCCTAGCGAAGGGCCCAGAAAGAAAAAAGAGCCGAGGCCTCACGGCCAGGCTCTGAATTACAGACTTCCCAACTCTGGCGGGCCGTGGCGAGACGGCCCGAACCGATCGTTGCGCCTTCGGACGGCTTACTTCTTCTTCTTCGCCGCCTTCTTCGCCTTCTTGGCCGGCTTCTTAGCGGCCTTCTTGGCCTTCTTCTTCGTGGCCATCAGCGAGCCTCCTCTATGGCGACGGGCACAATTGCCCGCAGCGCTCCATCGTCAGCTGCAGCCCGACGTCGAGCCGCAGTTGTTGCATTTGTAGCAGGAGCCGTTGCGCACCATGATCGCGCCACACTCGTGGCACGACGGCGCGTCGGTTCCGACCTCGACCGTGAATCGCACGCCGGTACCCTCGCCGCGCGCGGGCGCCGCGCTCTCGGCGGGCGCCCCCGGCGGATCGTTGTGGGGCAGGATGACGCCCACCGCCCGCTTCTCCTCGGTGGAGAGGAAGCGCGAAGCGAGCCAGCGGAAGATGTAGTCGGTGATCGACTTGGCGATCGGGATCTCGGGATTCTTGGTGAAGCCGGACGGCTCGTAGCGCATGTGGCTGAACTTGTCCACCAGCGCCTTGAGCGGCACTCCGTACTGGAGGGCGAGCGAGATCGAGGTCGCGAAGGCGTCCATCAGCCCCGAGATCGTCGACCCCTCCTTGGCCATGGTCAGGAAGATCTCGCCGGGCTGTCCGCCGTCGTAGAGCCCGACCGTGATGTAGCCCTCGTGGCCGTTGATCGAGAACTTGTGGGTCAGCGCGCGCCGCTCGTCGGGGAGCTTGTGGCGGATCGGCCGGGCCGGCGCCTCGACCACCGCGGCGCGCTCCGGCTCGCTCTCCTCGCGCTTGGTCGAGAGCGGCTGGCTGCGCTTGCAGCCGTCGCGGTAGATGGCGACCGCCTTGAGGCCGAGCTTCCAGCCTTCGACGTAGGCCTGCTGGATCTCGTCGACCGTCGACTCCTCCGGCATGTTGATCGTCTTCGAGATGGCGCCGGAGATGAACGGCTGCGCCGCGGCCAGCATCCTGAGGTGCCCGAGGTACTGGATCGAGCGTGAGCCCTTGGCGGGCTTGAACGCACAATCGAAGACCGGCAGGTGCTCGGCCTTCAGGTGCGGCGCGCCCTCGATCGTGTCGTGCTCGTCGATGAACTCTACGATAGCGCGAATTTCCTCTTTTTCATAGCCCAGGCGCTTGAGGGCGAGCGGGACCGTGTTGTTGACGATCTTGATCAGCCCGCCGCCGACCAGCTTCTTGTACTTGACGAGCGCGATGTCGGGCTCGACGCCGGTGGTGTCGCAGTCCATCATGAACGCGATCGTGCCGGTCGGCGCCAGCACCGAGATCTGGCTGTTGCGCAGCCCGGCGCCGTCGCCGAGCTCCACCACCTCGTCCCAGGTCTGCTTGGCGGCCTGCAGGAGGTCGATCGGCACGTGCGCCGCTTCGATCCGGCGTACCGCGTCGCGGTGCTTGCGCATCACGCGCAGCATCGGCTCGCGGTTCTTCTCGAAGCCGCTGAACGGCCCCAGCGCGCCGGCGATGCGTCCGGACTGGGCATAGGCGGCGCCCGACATGAGCGCGGTGATGGCCGCCGCGTAGTCGCGCCCGGCTTCGGAGTCGTAGGGCAGGCCGCGCGCCATCAGCAGCGCCCCCAGGTTGGCGTAACCGATGCCGAGCGGCCGGTAGGCGTACGAGTTCTCGCCGATCCGGGGCGTCGGGTAGCTCGCGAAGTCGACGATGATCTCCTGCGCCGAGATCACGACCTCGCAGGCGTGGCGGAAGGTCTCGACGTCGAAGCCGCGCTCGGCGTCGTAGAACTTCATCAGGTTGAGCGACGCCAGGTTGCACGCCGTGTCGTCGAGGAACATGTACTCCGAGCACGGATTGGAGGCGTTGATCCGTGCCGTGGCCGCGCAGGTGTGCCAGTCGTTGATGGTCGTGTCGTACTGCATGCCGGGGTCGCCGCACACCCAGGTCGACTCGGCGATCATCTTCATCAGGTCGCGCGCGCGATAGGTGTCCATCGGGTGCCCGTCGGTCACCGCCCGGGTCGACCACTCGCCGTCCGCGATCACCGCCTGCATGAACTCGTCGCTCACCCGCACCGAGTGATTGGCGTTCTGGTAGGCGATCGAGTCGTAGGCGCCGCCGGTGACGTTGAAGCCGGCGTCGTAGCCGGCGTCGATCAGGGCCCACGCCTTGCGCTCCTCGATCTCCTTGCAGCGGATGAACTCGACCACGTCGGGGTGATCGATGTCGAGGATGACCATCTTGGCCGCGCGCCGGGTCTTGCCGCCGCTCTTGATCACGCCCGCGAAGGCGTCGAATCCCTTCATGAACGAGACCGGGCCGGAGGCGGTGCCGCCGCCAGCGAGCTTCTCGCGCGAGGAGCGCAGCGTCGACAGGTTCGAGCCCGTTCCCGAGCCGAACTTGAACAGCATGCCCTCGGTGCGCGCCAGGCCGAGGATCGACTGCATGGTGTCCTCGACCGAGTTGATGAAGCAGGCCGAGCACTGGGGCTTCTTCTCGATGCCGACGTTGAACCAGACCGGCGAGTTGAAGCAGGCGTACTGGTGCAGGAGGATGTGCTTGAGCTCGGCGTGGAAGGCGCGGGCGTCCTCCTCGGCCGCGAAGTAGCCGCCGGAGCGGCCCCACTCGGTCATGGTGTCCGCGACGCGGCCGATCAGCTGGCGCACCGAACGCTCGCGGCCCGGGCTGCCGAGGTGACCGCGGAAGTACTTCGAGGCGACCACGTTGGTGGCGGTCTGGGACCAGAACTTCGGCACCTCGACGCCCTTCTGCTCGAACACCTTCTCGCCCTTCTCGTTGCCGATCACGGCGTCCCGGAGCTCCCACTCCACGGCGTCGAAGGGATCGACGCCGGGCTTGGTGAAGTAACGCCGGAAGGCGAGCCCCCGCGCCGCCTTCTCCTCCGGGGTCCCCTCCTCGACCTGCACCCCGGCCGGCCGCGCGCCCGCCGCCGCGCCGTTCTCCGGATTGACCGTGCTCTGGTTCGCCATTCTGCCTCCCGTCCCCTTCGCCTCGCGGCGCCCGGCCGCGTGTTGCCCTTCAGGATCCCTTCGCCCGCGCGGTCCGGGCCCCGCGCCGGCCGACGAGGTGCCCAGAAACGTGTGCAGTTTTCTGGGAATGGAAAGGTACGGCCTGGCACCCTCCCCTGTCAAGGGGTTGTCCCCAAGATGTTGTGGTCGTCACACGGACCGCCCCTAGCAATTGCGCTCGGAAGGCCCGATTCGCCGCGTCGCGGCGGGCTCTTCCGGCCTTTTCGGGCCGGCCTCCGCGGCCCGCCCCTCGGGGTGGCGCGCCGCAACGCGGCGCGAGGCAGCGGGCGCTTCCGTAGAATGCCGCGACGATGAGCGACGCGCGCGCGAAGCGACCGGCGGCGGCGACGACCACGCCCTCCGGGCTCCCGCTCCGGGTCGCCTACGGTCCCGCCGATGCCCCCGCCGACGCCCCCCCGGCGCCCGGCGTGTATCCCTTCACGCGCGGCATCCACCCCGAGATGTACCGCCGGCGCCTGTGGACGATGCGCCAGTACGCGGGTTACTCGGACGCCGCCGAGTCGAACCGGCGCTATCGCTACCTGCTCGCCCAGGGGACGACCGGCCTCTCGGTCGCCTTCGACCTGCCCACCCAGATCGGCTACGACTCGGACCACCCGCGCTCGCGCGGCGAGGTCGGGCGCGTCGGGGTGGCCATCGACTCGCTCGCCGACATGCGGCGGCTTCTCGACGGCATCCCGCTCGACCGCGTCACGACTTCGATGACCATCAACGCCACGGCGCCGATCCTGCTCGCCCTCTACCTGACGGTGGCCGAGGACCAGGGCACCCCGTGGGACCGAGTCGGGGGCACGGTCCAGAACGACCTGCTCAAGGAGTACGCCGCGCGCGGCACCTACATCTATCCCCCCCGCGCCTCGCTCAAGCTCGCCACCGACCTGATCGAGTTCTGCGCCGCGCGCGTGCCGAGATGGAATCCGATCTCGATCTCGGGCTACCACATGCGCGAGGCGGGCTCGACCGCGGTCCAGGAGGTCGCCTTCACCCTCGCCCACGGCCTCGCCTACGTCGAGGCGTTGCTCGCGCGCGGCCTCGCCATCGACGAGTTCGCGCCCCGCCTGTCGTTCTTCTTCAACGCCCACAACCACTTCCTCGAGGAGGTGGCGAAGTACCGCGCCGCGCGCAGGCTGTGGGCCGAGCTTCTCCGCGAGCGCTACTCCCCGCGCGACGAGCGCTCCCTGCTGCTGCGCTTCCATACCCAGACCGCCGGCTCGATGCTCACCGCGCAGCAACCCGACAACAACGTGGTACGGGTGGCGATCCAGGCGCTCGCCGCGGTGTGCGGCGGCACCCAGTCGCTGCACACCAACGCGCGCGACGAGGCGCTCGGCCTGCCCACCGAGGCCTCGGCCCGGCTCGCCCTGCGCACGCAGCAGGTGATCGCGCACGAGAGCGGCGCCGCCGAGGTCGCGGATCCGCTCGGCGGCGCCTGGGCGATCGAGGCGCTGACCGACGAGATCGTTCGCCAGGCGCGCGACTACCTGCGCCGGATCGACGAGCTGGGTGGCGCGCTCGCGGCGCTCGAGAAGGGCTTCCAGCAGCGGGAGATCGCCGACGCGGCCTACGCCTGGCAGCTCGAGGTCGAGCAGGGCCGCCGCCAGGTGGTGGGCGTCAACTGCTTCCAGGTCGAGGAGGAGCCGGCGCCCGAGATCCTGTCCATCGACCCGCGCATCGAGGCCGAGCAGGTGGAGCGCCTGCGCGAGCTGCGCACCGCACGGGACGCCGGGCGCGTCGCAGCGGCGCGCGCCGGCCTCGAGCGCGCCGCGCGCGAGGACGCCAACGTGATGCCCGCGATCCTCGACGCGGTGCGCGCCGAAGCCACCCTGGGCGAGATCGCCGACACCCTGCGCGACGTCTACGGCGAGCACCGGGACAGCGACGCCGGCTGATTCCGGAGCCGGCGTCCGGCGGCGGCGCGGGGCTCAGTCCCCCGGATCCGGCGCGGCGCCCGTCGCTTCGCCGGCCGGCGGCGCGGGCGGCGCGGCGGCCGGGGCGGCGACCGGCTTCGACGCGCGCACGGCGGCGATGCGCGTCTCGAGCTCGTCGACCGCGCGCCGGGGCAGCAGCAGGACGACGCCGCGCCCCGCGGCGCGCGCCGGGACGAGCTCCTCGCCCGCGCGCGGCCGGTTGAGAGTGAGCACCTCCTCGGCGCCGCCGGCGTCGGCCAGGGTCACGGTCAGCTCGGGGGCGGCCGCCGGGTAGGCGGCCGCCTCGGCCGGCGGCACCACCCGCTCCGCGCGCGCCGAGGTGATCGCGAAGATCAGGTCCCCGACGTCGGAGTAGGAGATCTTCTCCCCGTCCCGCGCCCAGTCGCCGTCGGCGCGCACCAGCTCGAGCCTGCCGTTGCCGTCCTCGATGCGCAGCCGCTCGGCGCGCCAGCTGTCGAAGCCGCTCCACGACCTCGATCGCCAATCGCCGGGCGCGCGCTCGAGCGCCGCCGCGAGACCGGTGCGCGCCTCGACCGCCTGCCCGTCGGCCCGCGCCCAGCGCGTGCCCGCGGCCGGCGTCTCGAGGCCGAGCTCGAGGACCCAGGGCTCCGTGCGCCCGCGCAGGGCCAGCTCGAGGCGCCCCGGGCCGGCGCCGAGTCCGGCCTCCGCCTGCGCGCCGAGCGGCGCATCCAGGAATCGCTCGGCGGAGAGCCCGGTGAGGTCGCCGAGCAGGGGGTCGACGAGGTCGCGGTCGGCGGCGTCGGAGTACGGCCGCTCGACCACGAACGCTTCGCCCTTGCGCGCCAGCACGACCTCGTCGCCGGCGCGCGGCACCAGGCGGATCCGTTCGATCTCCTCGCGCCCGGCGGCGAGCAGCTCGCGCGCCCGCCACTCGCCCGGCTCGCGGTCGAGGTCGGTCACCAGCGTGCGCGCGACCACCAGCGGCTCGCCCTGCCCGGCCACCGCCACCACCACGTTCGGGGAGGCGGGTACCTCGCCGCCCAGCTCGAGCGTGCCCTCGCCGCCCACGCCCCGGAAGGTGAGGCGGCCGCGCGGCGGCTCGAGCCCGACCTCGGCGCGCTTCGCCCCCTCGAGGCGCCGCACGATCTCGAGCCCGGCGAGATCGCCGACCAGGCGCTCGACCAGCGCGCCGTCGGCGCGGCCCGCGAACGGCTCGACCAGGCGCCACCCACCCGCCGCCGGGGCGGCGTCCTCGACGCCGGCCGCCTCGCGCTCGAGCCGTACCGTCCGCCCGCGCCATTCGATCGTGAGCGCGCTGACCTGGTCCGGCTCCAGCCGGAAGACCCGCCGGGCGAGCCGGCGGCGCTCGTCGCTCGACGGCAGCTCGCGCTCGTGGAGGAGGACCCAGGCGGCGAGCGCGGCCACCACGGCGGCGAGCACGAGCAGCGTACGCGGCCTCACGGTCTCACCTGCGGCGCCGGAACCAGACCGCCACGCCGGCCACCAGCGCCAGCCCGGGAAGTCCCGCGAGCGAGATCCAGGTGATCGCCGAGAGCTGTCCGGGCGTGAGCGTCAGGCGCACCTGCTCCGGCCGCTTGGGTCCGATGCCGAGCAGCTTCTGGCGCTCGAGCAGCCAGTTGAACGCGTTGGCGACCAGGGTCGGGTTGCCGGCGTTGCCGAGCTGCGCGTTGGTGGCGAAGTCCGAATCGCCGACCACCACCAGGCGCCACTTCGGCCCGCCGTCCGCGGTCTGCGCCTTCGCTTCCGACGGCTCGGTCTCCCCGAGCAGCTCCTCCTCGTCGGCGGGGCCGCTGGCCGGCTCCCGCGCGCCCACCGCCACCGCCACCGGAACCGGCCCGGCGAGGTCCGTGTCGCCCCTGGCGACCGCGCTCAGGCGGCCGAGGTCGCTCTCGCCCCAACCCTCGGAGCTGGTCTCGAGCAGCGGCTGGGCCGAGAGCCCCGCAGGAAGGTCCGCCGCCGGCCGCACCGAGCGCGCCAGCGCCACGATCACCGGGTACTCGGCCTGCTCGAGGCTGCGCACGATGGCGTGGGCGCCCGAGGCGCGCACGAAGATCGTCTCGGCGCCGAAGAAGGGCAGGGTCGAGGACGGATCGACCACGATGTCCGCGCCGACCTGGACGCCGCGCGCGGCCAGGAGCTCCTCGAGCCCGGTCGGCACCAGGCCGCCCTGGTCGGCGAGCTCCGGATCGAGGAGCACGAGCAGTCGGCCGCCGCCGTCGAGGTAGCGGCCCAGAGCAGCGACCTCCGGCGCGAGCAGCGCCGTGCGCGGCCCCGCGACCACCAGGAGGTCGGTGCCGGCCGGGACCTCGCCCTGGCCGAGCGAGGACCAGCTCTCGAGGTCGAGGTTCTCCTCGCCCATCAGCTCGCGCACCTTCGACAGCCCGCCCGCTTCGACGTCGTCCAGGCCGCGCTCGCCGTGTCCGGTGGTGAACAGCACTCTCGGCTTGCGCGCTTCGATCAGCTCCAGGATGGCGCCGGTGAACGCCTCCTCGCCCTTGAACGCGGTCATGGTCGGCTGCGCGCCCATCTGCAGGCCCGAGTAGTCCCAGTCCGCGAGGCTCGCGGTGTCCACCACGCGGCGCTCGTCGCCCGCCTCGAAGACCACGACGTCGAGACCCGAGAGCCGGTACTGATCGACCAGGCGCTGCGCCTCGACCAGGTTGCGCTCGGGGTCGACGAAGCGGAGCCGGAGCCGCGAGGTCCTGGCCGCGTAGCGTTCGAGCAGCTCGCGGGTGGGGTCGTAGAGGTTCGAGCCCGGCTGCAGGAAGACCGCTACCGCGATCTCGCGGTCGAGCCCGTCGAGCACCCCGAGGCTCTTCTCCGACAGCGAGTAGAGGCGCGATCCGGTCCAGTCGAACCGGTAGTAGTACTTCATGCCGAAGTAGTTGAGCAGGCCGATCAGGGCCGCGACGAGCAGCACGCCCGCCCCCCACATCGAGCCTTCGACGAGCCACCGCGAGCGCCCCGTCCCGGAGCTGCCCACTCCATGGTCCTGCCCGGCGGCCGGCGCCGGCGCGCCCTGCTCGACCGGCGCGTCACTCATCGTCTCCGTCTCCCTGCGAGTCTCGGCGGCCATCGGCTACCTCCACTTCCTGGCCGCCAGGGCCCGGGTGGTCAGGAAGAGGAAGAACCCGACGCCGGTCGCGTAGTAGACCAGGTGGCGGGTGTCGACGATGCCCTTGGCGAACTCGTCCATGTGCTGCCAGAGATTGAGGTAGCCGAGCACCGCGCGCGCCGTCTCGCCGTTGGCCAGGGTCTCGAGCAGGCCGATCGAGAACAGCACGAGGACGAAGAAGAAGCTCGCCACCGCGGCGACGATCTGGTTCTTGGAGGTCGCCGAGGCGAACAGCCCGACCGCCAGGAAGAGCGCGCCGATGCCCACGATGCCGAGGTAGCTCGCGGCGATCGGGCCCCAGTCCACGGGCGTGAACCAGCGCACGATGGCGCAGAAGACCAGGGTGGGGGCCCACAGGAAGAGATAGAAGACGAGCGCCGCGGCGTACTTGCCGAGCACGACGTGGGTCTCGGAGACCGGCGCCGTCATGAGCGTCTCGATGGTGCCGCTGCGCAGCTCCTCCGAGACCAGCCGCATGGTCAGGAAGGTGCCCGCGAAGATGAGCACCAGCCAGGTGAAGATGGTCTGCCCGAAGAACAGCTCCAGGGGCTTGCCGGCCGGGAAGCGCGGGTCGGCGAGGTAGGCGACGATGACGGAGAAGTAGTAGCCCTGGACGAGCAGGAAGAAGGTCAGCACGACGTAGGCGAGCGGCGAGTAGAAGTAGGCCTTCAGCTCGCGCTCGGCGACGGCCAGGAAGCCGCTCATCACGCCACCTCCGCGACCGGGGCGGCCGGCGCCTCGCCGGCGTCGCGGGTGGTGAGGCGCACGAAGACGTCCTCGAGCGAGGCGCGCGAGGCGGAGAGCTCGACCAGCGTCCAGCCGCGCGCGGCGGCGAGCCGGAAGACCTCCGCGCGCGGGTCGCTGCCCTTCGCGCAGGCGAGCGCGAAGCGGCGTCCGTCCTCGCTCTCGGCGCGCACGCCGTCGACGCCGGGCAGGGCGGCGAGCGACTCTCCGGCCCCCTCGACGGCGCGCTCGAGCTCGACCGTGACGCCGAGCGCGCCGTGCCACTGCTCGCGCAGCTCGGCCGGCGTGCCGTGGGCCACGATGCGGCCGCGGTCGATGATCAGCACGCGCCGGCAGAGCAGCTCGACCTCGGGCAGGATGTGGGTCGAGACCAGCAGCGTGTGCTCGCGGCCCAGCTCGCGGATCAGCTCGCGGATGGCGATGATCTGCTTGGGATCGAGGCCGACGGTGGGCTCGTCGAGCACCAGCACCCTGGGGTCGTGGAGGATCGCGGCGGCGAGCCCCACGCGCTGCCGGAAACCCTTGGAGAGCGTGCCGATGACCTGGCGGCGCACCTCGCCCAGCAGGCAGCGGTCCACGACCTCGGCGAGGCGCCTGCGGATCGCCGCGCGGTCGAGCCCCTCGAGCCGGCCGCGCCAGGTCAGGTACTCCTCGACGCGCAGCTCCGGGTAGAGGGCGACGTTCTCGGGCAGGTAGCCGATCTCGCGCCGGATCGCGACCGAGTCCCCGAACAGGTCGCGGCCGCCGAGCGTCACGCGCCCGGAGGTCGGGGGCAGGAAGCCGGTGATCATGCGGATGGTGGTGGTCTTGCCGGCGCCGTTCGGGCCCAGCATGCCGACGATCTCCCCCTCGGGCACCGAGAAGGAGACACCGGCGACGGCGGTGAAGGCGCCGAACCTGCGGGTCAGTTGATGCGCTTCGATCATTCGTCCTCCGGCCACGGGCGCGCCCGCGGAGCCGCACCGGCGACCTCCCGGTGCGCTCTCCCGACGGGTCAGAACGGCACTTCCAGGCGCGCGAGCAAACGTGGGGCCAGCTCGTCGATCCGGCCCAGGTCGGCGAAGGTTATCGCGTCGGGGCCGATCGCCAGCAGGGGCACCGGGTTCGAGGTGTGGCTGCGGTGGCCGGCCGCCTCGAGGTTGCCGTGGTCGGAGACGAGCAGGACGGTGAGCTCGGGCGCCCGGTGGGCGAGCACGCCGGCGAGCAGTCCGTCGAGCCGGCCCAGGGCCTCCTCGGCGCTCCAGCCCCAGCGGCGATGGCCGGCGAGGTCGGTCATGAAGGTCTCCCAGAGCACCAGGTCGTGCCCGGCCGCGAGCGCCGCGAGGTGGCGGCCCGCGACCTCGGCCTCGACCGGCTCCACCTCCGGCGCCCAGCGCCGGAAGGAGTCGCGCAGCACGTCCCAGGAGCAGGCCTCCCCGGCGGAGAGGTCGGCGGCGTCGCGCAGCGGCACGCCCCCGGCGAGCACCGCCAGGGTGGTCGCCGAATGCCGCCGCCGGCCCGCCGCGACCTCCGCGAAGTAGGCGGCGGTGAAGGGGTTGGCGAAGGTCACCCGCCGCCCCGCCGCCGCCGCGCGGCGCAACAGGCTGTGCTCCGCCAGCATCGCCGCCAGGCGCGGCCCGGGCAGGGCGGCGACGTGGCGCCCGAGGCGCACCGGTGCGTCGAGCCCGGTGAACAGGGCGGTCTGCCCGGTCGCGCTCTGCGGCAGGCCGGCGACACCGAGCGAGGCGTCCAGCGCCGCGAGCGCGAGCCCCGGCCGGACGGTGCCGGCACGCTCGGCGGTGAGCGGCCCGTCGAGCGCGCCCGCGAGCGCCGGCATCGGCACCGCGGCGAGCGGGTTGTCCGCCGAGACCGGCGCCAGGCCGACGCCGTCCACGAAGAGGAGCAGGTAGCGCCGCACGCGGCTAGAATCCTCCCCGCCGATGGCCGGTCACGACAAGTCCCGGGGCATGAAGTCCGCCTACGAGCTCGCTCTCGAGCGGCTCGACGCGCAGGGCATCGAGCGCCCGCGCGAAGAGCGGCTCTCGGAGGAGACCAAGCGCGCGATCGCCGAGGCGAGGAAGCTCACCGAGTCCAAGCTGGCCGAGCTCGACATCCTCCACCGCGACAAGATGAAGCGGCTCGAAGACCCCACCCAGCGCGGCGAGCAGGAGGAGTACTACCGGCTCGAGAAGGAGCGCCTCACCCGCGAGGGCGAAACCGCGGTCGAGCGCCTGCGCGCCGGCGGCGGCTGACACCCGGGCGCGGCTCAGAACGGCAGCTCGTCCTCCTCGAGGCCGAAGTAGTGGCCGAGCTCGTGCTGGACCGTCTCGCGCACCTCGCGGATCACCTCCCGGCGCGTGTCGCAGGCGCGCAGGATCGGCCCGCGGAAGATCAACACGCGGTCGGGGAGCGCGGCGTAGAAGCTGTCGCGCTCGGACAGGGGCACGCCCTGGTAGAGGCCGAACAGCTCGTCGCGGTCGGGATCCCCGGCGTCGATCCCGACCCCCTCGAGGTCCTCCTCGCTGGGCTCCTCCTCGACCATCACCGCGACGTTGTCGAGCGCGGCCTGGAACTCCTCCGGCAGCTGGCCGAGCGCCTCCTCGACCAGCGCCTCGAACTCCTCGCGCGAGACCCTCATCGCGCCGCTTCCCCGGCTTCGTCCTCGTCCTCGCCCGCGTCCTCGTCCTCCTCGTCCTCCCCGGCTTGCCTCGGCGCCGGCCAGGCGACGCGCAGCGGCACCTCCGCGCGCAGGTCGGCGAGCAGCGCCTCGCGCAGCTCGAGGCGCGTCGGGGGCGCCTCGGAGCGCCGGGGATCGCCGGCCGCAAACGGCTCGATCGCGACCGGCGCGTCGCCCCCGCCCCGGCCGCGCTCGACCAGCGCGACCAGCGGATCGGCGGCGAGCCAGCGCCCCGAGAGGCGGGCGAAGGCGGCGTAGAGGCTCTTCTCCGGCGCCGCGAAGCGCCCTTCGCCACGGCGCTCGAAGCCCTCGACCGCGAACGGCTCGAGCGGCAGGGTGACGGTGAGCCGCGCCGGCAGCGGGTCGAACACCCGGCGCGCCAGCTCGTCGGCGGTCTCGGCCTCGCCGGCGCGCGCGCGCAGCACACCCGCGACGTCCCCGGTCGCCTTGTCGAGCGCGCGCGCGAGCTCGGCCTCGGCGTCGGGCAGCGCGCGCGAGGGCTCGCCCGCGGAGCCGCCGAAGCCCGCGATCCAGAGGTCGCGCGCGAGGTCGGGCCGCTCGGCGGCGCGCGCAGCGAGCGCGAAGACGGCGGCCAGGTAGCGCTCGAGCTGCGCCGACCAGCGCTCGAGCTCGGCCAGCGCGCGCTCGCGCTCGGCGCGCGTCGCCACGCCGGCGCCGAGCGGCACGATCGCGAGCTCGACCTCGTCGCCGGAGACGGTGACGTCGGCCGCGACTCCGGCGCCGGAGAGCACCTCGGCCGCCGCGGCGAGGTCCTCGCACTGCATCGAGCGCCGGAACTCCACCAGCTCGCCCTCGTCGCGCAGCCAGGCCCCGCCCTGGCGCGGGCAGCGCTCCACTTCGAAGCGGGCGAGCCAGGGATCCGAACCGTCCTCGAGATCGCGCGCCTTGCGCTCGAGCCGGCGCCGGAGCGGCGCCTCGCTCTCCGCGGCGTAGCGGCGCGCCGGGTCGAGCTCCACCACCAGCGTGGCGCGGGCGCTGCCGTCGGCCAGCACTTCGAGCTCGAGCGCCTCGCGCACCGGCGCGTCCCAGCAGCCGGTGGCGAGCACCAGGGCAGCGAGCCCGGCCGCCCGCCTCCCAACGAGCGAGATCGACATGGCGGGAGTCTGGCGCCGCCATCGCCGCGGGGCAATCCCCTCCGGAGCGACGCGCCGACGCCGGCGCGGCGGCGCGGCCGATAGACTCCGGCGCGATGGGCATCCCCGGGCTCGAGCTGCTGCTGCGGCAGGCGACTCTCCTGCTCGGCGCCGCCGTGCTCGTCTCGCTCATCAGCCATCGGCTCCGCCTCCCGCCCATCGTCGGCCTGGTGGTCACCGGCGCGCTGATCGGCCCCTACGGCCTCGGCCTCGTCGCCGACGTCCACCAGGTCGAGGTCGCCGCCGAGATCGGCGTCGTCTTCCTGCTCTTCACCATCGGCCTCGAGCTCTCGCTCGCGCGTCTGGCCGACCTCGGCCGCTCGTTCTGGATCGGCGGACCGGTGCAGACGCTGACCACCGCGGCGCTCGCCGGCGGCCTCGCCCTCGCGGCGGGGCTGTCCGCGCCGGCGGCGGTGGTGGTCGGCCTGGTCGCGGCGCCCTCGAGCACGGTGGTCGTGCTCCGCCTGCTCCACGACCGGCGCGAGCTCGACGCGCCCCAGGGCCGGGCCGCGCTCGGCATCCTGCTCTTCCAGGACCTGCTGCTGGTACCCATGCTGGTGGCCCTGCCGCTGCTCGCCGCGCGCGGCGCGCCCGCGCTCGACCAGATCCTGCGCGGGCTCGCGGCGCTCGCCGCCACGGCGCTCCTGTTCGCGGCCGCGCGCCGGTTCCTGCCCCGGCTGCTCGAGCGCATCGCCCGCACGCGCGTGCGCGAGATCTTCCTGTTCGGCTCGCTGTTCGCCTGCCTGGGCCTGGCCTGGGCGACCGAGCGCCTCGGTTTCTCGCTCGCCCTCGGCGCCTTCGTGGCCGGGCTGCTGGTCTCGGAGTCCGACTACCGGTTCCAGGTGGTGGCCGACGTCGAGCCCTTCCGCGACCTGTTCGCCAGCGTCTTCTTCATCTCGATCGGCATGTTGGTCGACCTGGGCGCTACCGGGCGCCGGCTGCCCCAGGTGGTCACGGTGGTCGTCGTGCTCATGGCGATCAAGATGGCGGCGACCGCGATCGCCGTGCGCAAGATCGGCTTCCCGGCGCGCGTCGCCGCGGTCACCGCGCTCAGCCTCGCGCAGATCGGCGAGTTCTCGTTCGTGATCGCCGCCGCGGCGCGCGGCCTGGGCCTGCTCGACGAAGCCACCGGCGGCGTCGTGCTGGCCGCCGCCGCGCTCACCCTGCTCGCCACGCCCGCCCTGGTCGCGCTCGGTCCGGCCGCCGCCGACCGGCTGCCCCGGGCGCTGGCGCGCTGGCTCGACGGCGCGGGCCCGGCGGCGCCCGCACCCGAGCCCGGCGTCCGGCCGGTCGAGGACCACGTCGTGGTGGTCGGCTTCGGTGCCGGCGGCCGCACCCTGGCGCGCGTCCTCGCCGAGGCGCGCATCCGCTACCGGGTGGTCGAGGCGGACGCCGAGCTGGTGGGCCGCGCGCGCCGCGCCGGCGAGCCGATCCTGTGGGGCGACGCGACCCGGGCCGAGATCCTGCGCGCAGCCCACATCGAGCGCGCGCGGCTCGTCGTGTTCGCGATCTCCGACCCGGAGGCGACCAAGCGCGCGCTGGCGGTCGCGCGCGAGCTGGCGCCGCGCACCCACCGGCTGGTGCGCACCCGGCTGGTGGCCGAGATCGAGGGTCTGCGCGCGGCGGGCGCCGACGAGGTCGTCGCCGAGGAGTTCGAGAGCTCGATCGAGATCTTCACGCACGTGCTCGAGGCCTACCGCGTGCCGCGCAACGTGGTGCGCGCCCAGATCCGGGTGCTGCGCGGCGAGAACTACCGCATGCTGCGCACCGCGGCCACCGCCGAGCGCGTCTCTGCGGCGGTGCTCGACGCGCTCGCCGCCGGCACCACCGAGGTGGCGCGCATCGAGCCCGGCAGCCCCGCCGCCGGCCGCTCGCTCGAGCAGTTCGACCTGCGCCGGCGCGCCGGAGCGACGGTCATCGCGGTGGTGCGCGGTGAGCGCTCCCACACCAATCCCGACGCTTCGTTCCGGCTCGAGGAGGGTGACGACCTCGTGCTGGTGGGCAGCCACGAGCAGATCGAGGCCGCCTTCGCGCTGCTCGACGGCGAGGGCGAGAGCGAAACGTCCGCGCCCGCCGGCGGCGGGCCCGAGAGCGGCGCCGCCTGATGCCGGTGTCGGTCCGCGTCGACAAGTGGCTGCACGTGGCGCGCGTCTTCAAGACGCGCAGCCTCGCCACGCGCGCCTGCCAGCTCTCGCGCGTGCGCGTCAACGGCGCCGCGGTCAAGCCCCACCGCACGCTCGCGCTGGGCGACCGCGTCGAGGCCGAGGTCATGCCGGACTGGACGCGGGTGCTGGTCGTGCGCGAGCTCGCCGAGCGCACGCTGCCCAAGGCCGAGGTGCCGCGCCTCTACGAGGATCTGTCGCCGCCGCGGCCCTCCGCCGACCCGCTCGAGCGCGCCCTGCGCCGCCCGCCGGTCCGCCGCGAGCGCGGCGCCGGCCGCCC
>JAFNAE010000163.1 GCA_017860005.1 Acidobacteriota bacterium
CCCGCGCTTTCGAGCAGCTCGACCTGGCCGCGCTCAAGCGGGACCTCCATGCGTTGATGACCGATTCGCAGGACTGGTGGCCGGCCGACTACGGACACTACGGACCGCTCTTCATCCGCATGGCCTGGCACAGCGCGGGCACCTACCGCATCTCGGACGGGCGCGGCGGCGCCGGCGACGGCACGCAGCGCTTCGCGCCGCTCAACAGCTGGCCCGACAACGTCAACCTCGACAAGGCCCGGCGGCTGCTGTGGCCGGTCAAGCGGAAGTACGGCAACCGGATCTCCTGGGCCGACCTGATGATCCTGGCCGGCAACTGCGCGCTCGAATCCATGGGCTTCCGGACCTTCGGCTTCGCCGGCGGGCGCGAAGACGTCTGGGAGCCCGATGAGGCGGTCGACTGGGGCGCGGAAGCCGAATGGTTGGGCGACCAGCGCTACAGCGGCGAGCGCGAGCTCGCCAACCCTCTCGCCGCCGTGCAGATGGGTCTCATCTACGTGAATCCGGAAGGTCCGAACGGCAACCCGGATCCGGTCGCCTCGGGCCGCGACGTCCGCGAGACCTTCGCGCGCATGGCGATGGACGACGAGGAGACGGTCGCGCTGGTCGCCGGCGGCCACACCTTCGGCAAGTGCCACGGCGCGGGCGATCCGCTGCTGGTGGGCCCCGCGCCCGAAGCCGCGCCGCTCGAGGAGATGGGCCTGGGCTGGAAGAACCGCTTCGGCACCGGCAAGGGCGTGCACGCCACCACCAGCGGCCTCGAGGGCGCCTGGACCCCGACTCCGACCCGGTGGGACAACTCGTACTTCGACACGCTGTTCAAGTACGAGTGGGAGCTGGTCAAGAGCCCCGCGGGTGCCTGGCAGTGGCTCGCCAGGGACGTCCCGGAGAAGGACCTGGTCCCGGACGCGCACGACTCGTCGAAGAGACACCGGCCGATGATGACCACGGCCGACCTGGCGCTGCGCATGGACCCGATCTACGAGCCGATCTCGCGCCGCTTCCATCGCGACCCGCAGGCGCTCGCGGAGGCCTTCGCCCGCGCCTGGTTCAAGCTCACCCACCGCGACATGGGACCGCGCTCGCGCTATCTCGGTGCCGAGGTGCCGGCCGAGGAGCTGATCTGGCAGGACCCGGTCCCCGCCGTCGACCACCCCCTGATCGACGCGCAGGACGTCGTGGACCTCAAGGCCCGGATCCTCGCCTCGGGCCTGACCTCGTCCGAGCTGGTGTCGACCGCCTGGGCCTCCGCCTCCACGTTCCGCGGATCGGACAAGCGGGGCGGGGCCAACGGGGCGCGCATCCGCCTGGCGCCGCAGAAGGACTGGGAAGCCAACCAGCCCGCGCGGCTGGCCCGGGTGCTGGCGGCTCTCGACGGCATCCGGTCGACCTTCGATGCCGCGCAGGCCGGCGGCAAGCGGGTCTCGCTCGCCGACCTGATCGTGCTGGGCGGCTGTGCCGCCGTCGAGCAGGCCGCCCGGGCCGCCGGGTACGCGATCGAGGTGCCCTTCCGCCCCGGGCGCACGGATGCGTCGCAGGAGCAGACCGATGTCGCCTCCTTCGCGGTGCTCGAGCCCCGTGCGGACGGCTTCCGCAACTACGTCCAAGGGCCGGCGCAGGTGCCGGCCGAAGAGCTGCTGCTCGACAAGGCGCAGCGGTTGACGCTGACGGCGCCCGAGATGACGGTCCTCGTCGGCGGCCTGCGCGCGCTCGACGCCAACGTCGGCCAGTCACCCCATGGCGTCTTCACCCGGCGACCCGGGACCCTCACCAACGACTTCTTCGTCCACCTGCTCGACCTGGGCACGGAGTGGAAGCCGACCTCCGAGGCCGGCGACCGGTTCGAAGGCCGCGATCGCGCGACCGGCGAGCTGAAGTGGACCGCCACGCGCGTGGATCTCGTCTTCGGCTCGAACGCGCAGCTGCGGGCGCTCCGAAGGAGACCTTCGTCCGCGACTTCGTGGCCGCCTGGAACAAGGTGATGAACCTCGATCGCTTCGACCTGAAGTGACGCCGGGGAGGGCGTTCGGGAGGGCTTCGTCGCGCGCCGGGGCGCAAGCCCCCGGAGCGTCACGGGGGCGTCCGTGAACGCCAGCTGGCCGACCTCGGAGCGAGCGAACCGGAGGGCGTGGCGCGCGCGAGGCGAGGCCCGCACTTCGCGCCGACCGCGCCCCGTCCTCCCGTGAAGCCGGTGACCGTCCGTGCAACTGGACCGGACTTCGGGGAGCAGGTCCGGAGGATCGGTGGGAGCGGTGGGACTCGCCACTCGCCGGCAGGGCGAGTCCGGAGAGAACCAGCCGAACGCTGATGGAGCGAAGCGAAGCATGATGGTGGATCCGTTCGCGAAGGACTCGTACCCAGGGGACGACCCCTTCGAGGCAGTCCTCGAGCAACCGGGGTCCCGGACCTCGAGGATCGCCCCCGAGCTCGGCATCGGCGAGAAGACCGTCCGGATCGTCTAAGAGTTGGCTCTTCGGCGCAGGCTCCGGGTTCCAGGCTCGGGGCGCAGATGCGGTCGGCCTCGAGCGACCCGGGAGGAGCCTCGGTGCCGATCGGGCGCCTTCCGAGTCGGTCGTGGCTCTGGCGAGCGAGGAATCGAGGGCTCCTGGCCGTCGGCAGGCCCGGCTCCACACCAAGGGACCCCTGCAACCTGAAACCGAATGGCTCCGGATCAGGTGTTGGAGACGCAGGGCTCCGACTCGACGGCCGGCGAATCGGTCGCCCTCACCGCCAACACCCCGGCGATCTCCCGCGAGCACGCCGTCGCCGCCCGCTCCGACACGCCGGAGCCGCAGCGCGACTTCCAGGTGCAACCGGCCGCGCTCAGGAACCCGGGGCGAGACGGACCCGCGCGCCGTCGCGCAGGCGCTCGCCCGGGTAGAGGACGACCAGCGCCCCCGCCTCCAGCCCGGCGCGGATCTCGATCCCCTCGAGCGCGCGCTGGCCGACCGCGACCGGCGTCCAGCGCGCGCGGCCCCCGTCGATCCGGTAGCAGGCCCAGCCCTCGCCGGCGCGGAAGACGGCGCCGGCGGGCGCCTGGAGCACGTCGTCGCCCCGCCAGAGCACGATGCGGGCCCGGATCCGGAAGCGGTCGCCCACGCCCGCGGCCGGCTGGTCGAGCGCGCCGATCACCCGCACCCGCTGCTCCTCGACACCGAGCGGCGAGATCTTGGTGAAGCCCGCCGGCTCGATCTCGGCGACGCGTGCCGCGAGGCGGCGGCCGCCGCCGACATCGACCGTCATCGCTGCGCCCGCCGGGATCGCCACTGCGTCGGTCGACAGCACCTCGACGACCACCTCGAGGTCGCGCGGGTCCCCCAGCTCCAGGATCGGCGCGCCGGCCGGCACCACCCGCTCGGAATCCTCGTGGAGACGGAGCACGGAGCCGGCGAACGGCGCGCGCACCTCGACCGTCGCCCCCGCCCCAGCGTCGAGCAGCGCCGAGCGAGCGCTCGCGACCTCGAAGCGCGCGGCGCTCGCCCGCGCCTGCGCGGCGTCGAGCGAACGCGCGGCGCGCTGCTCCTCGGTCGTCGCCCGCTCGAGCTGCTCCGCAGTGAGCTGGCCGGCCGCCGCGAGCTCGCGGTAGCGCGCCAGCGTCGAGGCCGCCTGCGTCGCCGCGGCGGCGGCCTCCGCCACCCGCGCGTCCGCCTCGCGCCCCGCCGCCTCCGCCGCCGCGATCCGCGCCTCGGCCTGCTCGCGCTCGCGGGCGTCGAGCGGCGCCGGCGTCAGGCGCGCGACGACCGCTTCCGCCGCCACCCGGTCGCCCGGGTCGAGCTCGAGCTGCGCCAAGCGGCCGGTCACCGGCGCGGCCACCACGTAGCGGGGGTGGATGCGGGTCTGCCCCTCCTCCTCGATCGCCACCTCGAGCGGCCCGCGGCCCACCCGGCCCGGCTCGACGACCGTCGGCCGGGGCCGGAGCATCGCCGCCAGCCCGAGGGCGAGCACGACCGTGACGGCGGCGTAGAGGAGCTTGCGGCGCGACGGTTTCATGGCTTCACTCCCGAGTCTTCAGGACCGCGACGAGGTCGAGTCGGTGGATCCGGTGGCGCACCGCCAGCCCCGAGACGGCGGCCGCCGCGGCGACGGTGGCGACCGAGAAGAGGGCGGTGCCCGCGGTCACCACCAGCGGGATGCGGAACAGCTCGGACTGGAAGCGCGCGACGATCAGCCAGCAGAGGCCGTAGCCGGCGAGCACGCCGCCGGGGAGCGCGGCCGCGGTCAGCAGGGCCTGCTCGCCGAGCAGCATCGACGAAACCTCGCCGCGCGTGAAGCCGAGCACGCGCAGGCTGGCGAGCTCGCGCCCGCGCTCCGAAAGCGCCACCCGAGCGCCGTTGTAGACCATGCCGGCGGCGAGGACGCAGGCGAAGACGATGGTGGTCGCGAGCGAGATGCGGAAGCTCTCGGCGATCGTCCGCTCGAAGCCGGCGCGCGCCGCGGCGCGCACCGAGACGCCCGACACGCCGGGCAGCCGCTTGAGCCGCGCGTAGAGCTCGTCGAGACGCGCCGCGTCGACCGCGAGGAAGGCGCCGCTCGCGCCCGTTTCCTCGCCCAGCTCGCGGCGCAGGAAGTCGAGATCGACGTAGACCGCCGAGCCGAGCAGGTCGTCGGTGACCCCCTCGACCGTCAGTTCGAGGCGGGGGCGCCGCCCCTCGAGGACCTCGACCTCGACCCGGTCTCCGGGCGCGAGGCCGAGCCGCCCGGCGAGCAGACCCGAGAGCAGCACGCCGCGCGGCGGCGGACGGTGCACCCGCAGCCCCTGGTCGACGATCCGGCGCAGCTCACCCCCGTCGGCCAGGCCGGTGAGCGCGGTCCGTTCGCGCCGGTGCCCGGCGCCCGCCGCGGCGAGGCGCGCGTCCACCGTCCGGTAGGGCTCGGCGCGCAGGACGCCGGGCAGGTGGCCGAGCTCGTCGAGCGCCGCGGCGCCGCGCGGCTCGCGGAAGGCGAGCGCGATCTGCTCGCGCTGGACGTGCTCGAACTGCACCTCCTGCAGCCGGTCGACGGCGTCGTAGACGAAGGGCGAGACCACGAGAATGGCCCCCGCGGCCGCGAGACCAGCGATCGAGAGCAGCGCCTTGACCGGCTGGCGGTGGAGGTGGCGCAACACGATGCGCGCCGGGGGCGCGAGCCGGCGCCCGAGCGCGCTCCGCTCGAGCCAGGTGGTGCGGAAACCGGCCGGCGCCTCGGGCCTCATCGCCTCGGCCGGCGGCAGCGCGAGCGCGCGGCGCGCGCTGCCGAGCGCCCCGGCGAGCGCCGCGCCGAGCCCGATCGCCAGACCGGCGAGCGCGACGCCCGGATCGGGACGGAAGGCCGCCTCGGGGAACTGGAAGAAGTCGGCGTACACCGCCGCGATGCCGCGCGCGAACCAGAGCCCGAGGGCGACGCCGGCGAAGCCGCCCGCCGCGGTCGGCACCAGCGCGAGCTTCAGGTAGTGGCCGGCGACCGTGCGCGACGGATAGCCGAAGGCCTTGAGCACGGCGATCTGGTCGCGCTGGGTGCCGACCAGGCGGCCGAGCACGAGGTGGACCAGGAAGGCGGTCACCGCCAGGAAGATCGACGGGATCATCACGCTCGTGACCCGCGTCTCCGCGATCTCGTCGGAGAGGAAGCGGTGCGAGACGTGGTCCTCGCGACCGTAAGCGCCGCGCCCGCCGTAGGGAGCGAGCAGCGCGTCGACGCGGGCGAGGACGTCGGCCTCGATCGCGCCGGGGGCGAGCTTGAGCACCACGTCGTTGAACGCGCCCTCGAGCGCGAAGGCGTTCGCCAGGGCGTGCCGCCCCATCCAGAGAGCGCCGAAGCGGCGGTTGTCCGGGAAGATGTCGCCGGCGCCGCGGATCTCGTAGACGAACTCCGGCGACACCGCCGTTCCGACGACGCGCAGCCGCTGCCAGCGTCCGTAGAGCACCGCCCCCAGGCGGTCGCCGGGCGCGAGGCCGTTGGCGGCCGCGAAGGCGTCGCTCACCACCACGGCGTCGCTCTCCTCCGCGAAGGGGAGCCGGCCCCGCCGCAGGTATAGGCCGTTGAGCCGGGGCGGCACCCCCTCGGGCAGCGAGACGACGCGGCCCGTGGCCGGCTCGGCGAGCCCCGGCACGTCGAGCAGCACGTCGGCGACCACCCGGGTCTCGATCATGGTGACCCCGGGGATCGCGGCGAGCTCGTCGACCAGCGAGTTGGGCGCGTGGCGCGCGTGCGCGAAGAGGTCCGCGAAGCGCTGGGTCCGGTAGTAGTCGGACTGGGCCCCCGTCAGGTAGCCCTTCATGCTGCGCAGCGCGACGAACAGCGCGATGCCCGAGGCGACCACCAGCAGCAGGGCGAGGAACGGGCCCCGCAGGTGCCAGACGTCGCGCAGCAGCTTGCGGTCGAGCGGGTGCACGCCCTCTCCTCACCAGGCCAGCTGGTCCGGCCGCAGGCGCTCGGCGTTGACCGTGATGCCGACGATGCGCCCGCTGCCCAGGCGCACCACGCGGTCGGCCATGGCCGCGATCGCGCTGTTGTGGGTGATCACCGCCACGGTGGTGCCGAGCTCCCGGTTGACCCGCTCGAGCACCTCGAGCACGAGCCTCCCGGTCGGGTAGTCGAGCGCGCCGGTCGGCTCGTCGCAGAGCAGCACGTCGGGGCGCTTGGCGATCGCCCGCGCGATCGCGACCCGCTGCTGCTCGCCACCCGACAGCTGCGCCGGAAAGTGGTCGAGGCGTTCGGCGAGGCCGACCAGGGCCAGGGCTTCGGCCGGGTCCAGCGGCCGCTCGGCGATGGCGGTCACCAGCTCGACGTTCTCAAGCGCGGTGAGCGACGGAATCAGGTTGTAGAACTGGAAGACGAAGCCGACGTGTTCGCGCCGGAACCGGGTGAGTTCGGCGTCGTCGTCGCGGGTGAGGTCGTGATGGAGGAAGCGCACCGTGCCGGCGGTCGGTACGTCGAGCCCGCCGAGGATGTTGAGCAGCGTCGACTTGCCGCTGCCCGAAGGGCCGAGCAGCACGACCAGCTCGCCCGCGTAGAGGTCGAGGTCGACGCCGCCGAGCGCCGGAATCTCGATCTCCCCCATCCGGTAGACCTTGGTCAGCCCGCGCGCGCGAAAGACCGCTTCACGGTCCGGGCGGCCGCTCAACTCTGCCGACGAGGCGATACTCAGGGCCCCGGCCATCGGAGGCCTCTTCTCGATGATAACCCCAGGGCCTGCGAATCGACTTGCGCGATGCGTCGCGGTGCCGAGGTTCGCCAACCGGCGCGCTCGAGCGGCGTGCGCGGTCTGCGGCGCCGCCCTCGCCAAGGTGAGCGGCAAGTCCGGGGGCTACTACGGCTGTCTCGGTGCGACCAAGGGCACCTGCGAGAACAAGCTGCTGGTACGGCGGACTCTGGTCGAACGCCTGCTGCTGGCCGGGGTGCGCGACCGCCTCGCCTCGGCCGAGAACCTCCGCCACGTGCTCGAGCGCGTGGTGGTCGAGATCCGTGCGGCCCAGTCGGCCACGCCGAACGAGATCCGCCTCAAGGCCGCCGAGCTCGAGGCGGAGCAGCGCCGGGTGCACGCCCTGGGCAGCGAGCTGGAGGACCTCAGGGTGGGCGAAGCCGGCATCCCCGAGGTGCCGCCCCTAGTCTGGATCGAGGAGCGCGTGGAGCGGCTTCAGGAGCTCCTGGAGCGACGGACGGAGAGGTGAGCCCTCGCCCTGCGCGGGGTCCTGGGGAGGGTGCGGCTGGAGCCGGCCTACCCGGAGGTGGGGAGGCCCTACTTGCGGGCCGATTCGAAGCTGCAGGTGCTGTCTCAGCTGGAAATCGAACCGGGGCCGGAGGACCCGGCCCCGGGTTCGAATCGTTTGCGTTGGTGGAGGCGGTGGGAATCGAACCCACGTCCGAGAAACGCGTCCCACGGGCATCTACGTGCGTAGCCTTCGTTTAGGTCATCGCCCCGGCGGAATGGAAGAAGGCCGCCACCGCCGGCGCCAGCTCCGTTTCGACGATCCGGACGCGGTACGGAGCCAACCGCGTCGTTCGGTCCACTTTAGCGTCGCCTCCCACCCTGCCGTGGACCGGGCCGTGGTGGGAGACGTCGCGGTCAATTAAGCCGCGAAAGCGAGGTTGTCGTTGGCAGCTTGCCCCATTCAAAGAACCGCCACCCCCGAGAACCCGCCAGAGACGCCGCCGATTCCAGGGGAACGTCCAGTCTAGCAGGCCCGCAGACCCGGACCCGGGCGCCTCAGCGCCGCGCCGCCGGGCCCGCGGCCGCGGCCGCGGGAGCGGCCAGGCTGGCGAAGAACTCCTCCGGACCGCTCGAGCGCAGGCGCGCCACCACCAGCCACCAGGCGGCGAACCCCATCACCGCCGCGAGCGGCGCCAGGCCGAGCAGCGGCGGCCAGAACGGCCACGCCAGCGCGGCCAGCGCCGGGCCGACCGCGAGCGCCAGCACCGCCACCGCGCCGCGATGGACTTCGAGATGGCTCTCCTCGAGCGACCAGGTCAGCCGCGCGCGCGCGTCGCCCAGCCGCACCGCCTCGACGCGCCCGATTGCGACGCCCCGGCGCAGGCCGAAGACCACGGGGAGCGTCAGTCGGCCGCCGCCCTGCGCGGGCTCCCAGCGCGCGCCCCACTCCTCGGCCGCCTGCGCGAGCGCGGCCAGCGAGTCGGCGGGCGGCGCTTCGAGCTCGACGGCGTGGCGCTCGAGCGCGCTCACGCCGCCTCGTCGAACTGCTCGAAGAAGGCCTCGACCGCGGCCAGGAAGGAGGGCACGTCCTCGAGCTCGTTGATGCGCTGGCGCAGCTCGCGGCCGCGCGGCACGCCGTGGGTGTACCAGCCGGTGAACTTGCGCAGCTTGTGCAGCGCCCACCTCGACTCCTCGCGCGCGGCGACCAGCTGGAAGTGGCCGAGGATCAGCTCGCGGCGCGCGGCGAGCGAGGCCGCCTCGGGCGCGCGCCCGGCCATCAGGTCGGCGGTCTGGCGGAAGATCCAGGGGTTCCTGGTCGCGGCGCGGCCGATCATCACCGCGTCGCAGCCGGTCTCGGCGAGCATCGCCAGCACGTCGGCGGGCTCGCGCACGTCGCCGTTGCCGATCACCGGGATCGCGAGCGCCGCCTTCAGGCGCGCGATCTCGCCCCAGCGCTCGCGCGCGTCGCCCGAGAACATCTGGCGCGCGGTGCGCGCGTGGAGCGCCACCGCCTGCGCGCCCTCGCCCTCGCAGATCCGGCCGAGCTCGAGGAAGTTCGGACGCTCGTGGTCGAGCCCGAGCCGGAACTTCACGGTGAGCGGGATCGAGATCGCGCGCCGCACCGCGGCCACGATCCGGCGCGCCAGCTCGAGGTCGCCCATCAGGGCGCAGCCCGCGCAGCCCTTGAGCACCTTGTTGGCGGGGCAGCCCATGTTGATGTCGCAGACGTCGGCGCCCATCGCCTCGACCTGGCGCGCGGCCTCGGCCATGGTGTCGGGGTCCGAGCCGTAGATCTGGATCGAGATCGGCCGCTCCTCGGCCACGAAGTGCATGAGGTCGAGCGTCTTGGCCACCCCGCGCACCAGCGCGCGCGAGGCGATGAACTCCATGGTGACCAGGCCCACGCCGCCGATCCGGCGCACGATCAGCCGGAAGTCGCGGTCGGTCACCCCCGCCATGGGGGCGAGCACGAGCGGGGGATCGAGCGGGACGGGGCCCAGACGCAGCATCGCGCGCGGATTCTAGCGCCCGCGCGCGAGCCGCCCGACCAGGATCGCGAACGCGGCCGCGAGCGCCGCCCAGAGGGCGCCGCCGGCCAGGACCGAGGCGGCCAGGAACGCCCACCCCGAGAGGTGCCCGTAGGCGAGCGAGACGGGGAAGTCCATCCAGGCCAGCACCCCGCCGCGCGACCCCGGCCCCCACTGGAGACGCACCCAACCCACCGCCAGGGCGTGCACGGCGAACGCCCAGAGCGCGGTGGTCACCGCCGGGGAGCGGCCGGACAGGAGGGGCACCCGGGGGAGCCTATCTCGCGCCGCGCTCGGCGCCGTCCTCCTCCGCGATGCGGGCGTGGAGCCGGACCGGCTCGGCGGCACGCCGGCGCAGCCTCAGGTTCAGCATCTCGACGCCGAGCGAGAAGGCCATCGCGAAGTAGACGTAGCCGCGCGGGATGTGGAAGTCGAGGCCCTCGGCGACCAGCGCGACGCCGATCAGGAGCAGGAACGAGAGCGCCAGGATCTTGATCGTGGGGTGGCGCTCGACGTAGGACGAGACCGGCCCCGCGAAGACCATCATGATCAG
>JAFNAE010000059.1 GCA_017860005.1 Acidobacteriota bacterium
AGGTAGACCGTCCCGTCCGCGCCGACGAACGGCGTGTTCTGGAGCGTGAAGCCGGTCATCACCGGGCTCTCGTACTGGCGCGCGCCGGTGGCGAGGTCGAAGCGCACGAGCACGTGGCCGCCGGGCGCCGCGTCGGCGACGTAGACCGCGTCGCCGAAGGTGGCGGCGCCGCAGCTCGAGGAGACCGAGCAGACCCGGTCCGCGCCCCACGCCGTGGTGCCGTCCGCGGCGCGGATGCGGAGCAGCCGGGTGAAGTTGCCGACCAGCAGGTCGCCGTCGGGGGCGAGCACCACGCCGTCGTAGCCGCCGGCATCGACCTCGTCGGCCGAGCCCCAGGCCACCGCGCCGTCGACCTGGGACAGCGCGTAGAGCGGCGCCGAGACCGACGAGCCGTTGCCCGCGCGCGAGGCGTACACCTTGCCGCGGTCGGCGGCCGCGATCCAGGTCGTCCAGTCGCCGCTCTCGTAGGGGATGTGGACCGCCCACAGCTCGGCGCCCGAGGCCAGGTCCATGGCCACCACCGGCGAGCCGTCGGGCACGCTGCCGAAGGCGGTCTGCCGCACCATGAAGACGCGCTCGCCGTCGACCACCGGCTGCCACGCGATGATCGAAGGCCGCCCGCCCGACCAGAGCAGCTCGGCCGTCGCGGGCCCGAGCTCGTCGGAGCGCCCGTCCCGCCCCGGCGTGCCCCCGGCGTGGCGCCAGGCGTCGTTGCAGCCCGTCCCGCCGGCGCCCCGGGCCGCCTCCGGCGACGGCGCGACCGGCGCCGGCGGCTCCCCCGGCGCGGGCCCCGCGTCGCTCGACGCCCCCCCGAGACGCACCCCAGTGGTCCCGGCCGGAGCCACCACGGAGGGACCGGGCCGATCCCCTGCGGCGGACGGTCCGGTGGGAGACAGCGCGAGCACGAGGACGAATCCGACCGACAGGAGCGCGACGCGGCGAGACATGGGCCCTCCCGGGGAAGGCGAGCGAGACTCTCGCCTCGATGGTAGGCGCGTCGGCGCCCCCGCCACAAGGCGCAGCGGCCACCGAATCGGCTTCAGGCGACGGGGAGAGGCCCCGGAGCCGAAGGACGCGATTCGACCGGATCGAAGGGGCCGTTCAGAGAAGGAGAGGAAGGAAGTTGGTGCAGCCAGGAGGAGTCGAACCCCCAACCTACAGATCCGTAGTCTGTCGCTCTATCCAGTTGAGCTATGGCTGCACCGGGCCCTACTGGGTTGACAGGCGCCGGGCGGCGGCGGAGCATGCCCGCCGTGCCCCCCGGCCCGTCTCCGAACCGCCCCGCCGGTGCCCTCGCCGGTGCGCTGGCCGCGCTGCTGCTCTCGGCCGGGCTGGTCGCCGTTCCGTCTCCGGCGGCGGCCCAATCCCGCCTGGGCGAGCCCGGGGCGGAGGCGACCGGCTGGGTGCACGACGATGCCGACCTGCTGAGCCCGGAGCGCGAGGCCGCGCTCGAGCGGCGCTTGGCCGAGCACGAGCGCGCGACCTCGAACCAGGTCGTGGTCCAGACCGTGCTCTCGCTCGACGGCCGGCCGCTCGAGGAGTTCGCGCTCGCCGAGGCGACCCGGCTCGGGGTCGGCCGGCGCGGCCGCGACAACGGCGTCCTCCTCCTGGTCGCCCTCCACGACCGCGCGCTGCGCATCGAAGTCGGCTACGGGCTCGAGGAGCGCCTGACCGACGCACGCTCGGGGCGGATCCTGCGCGAGGAGGTGACGCCCCGCTTTCGCGACGGCGACTACGCGGGCGGCCTCGAAGCCGGCGTCGAGGCGATCCTGGGCGCCCTCGACGGCACGCTGCCCGGCTCGCCCCTCGAGCGCGTGCCGCTGGTGGGCGTGGGCGTCGAGCGGGTGCGCGCTGGTCTCGACTCGCTGCCGCCACTGCCGGTCGGCGACCAGGTCTTCTTCGGCCTCTTCCTCTTCCTGTTCGGACCGCTCCTCGGCCTGCTGCTGTTCGCCTGGGTGCGGATCGCCTGGCTCCAGGCGGTCCTCGGCCTCGGCCTGTTCGCGGCCGTCGCGCTGCCGCTGCTCTTCCGCTATCCCTTCCTGCTGGGCGGCCTCGGCGTCCTCGCCCTGTTCGTCCTCTGGGCGCGCTTCGGGCCGAAGTCGGCGACCAGCGGCGGCGGCTCCAGCTCCGGCACGGGCGGCTCGAGGTCGTGGTCGTCCTCCTCGAGCTCGTCCTCGTCGGGCTCGTCGTCCGGCTCCTCCTCGAGCTCGTTCTCGGGCGGCGGCGGCAGCTTCGGCGGCGGCGGGGCGTCGTCCCGCTGGTGAGCTACTCGATCAGGCCGTCGAGCGGCGAGGAGGCGTTGGCGTGGAGCCGGCGCGGGATGCGGCCGGCGTGGCGCGCGAGCCAGCCGGCCTCGACGCCCAGCCGCATCGCGCGCGCCATCGCGACCGGGTCCTTGGCCTCGGCCACGGCGGTGTTCATCAGCACGGCGTCGGCGCCGAGCTCCATGGCGAGCGCGGCGTCGGAGGCGGTGCCCACGCCCGCGTCCACGATCACCGGCACGCGCGCGGCCTCCAGGATGAGGCGCAGGTTGGCGCGGTTGCGGATGCCGAGCCCCGAGCCGATCGGCGCCGCGAGCGGCATCACCGCCGGGCAGCCGAGGTCCTCGAGGCGGCGCGCCACGATCGGATCGTCGTTGGTGTAGGGCAGGACCACGAAGCCCTCGCCGAGCAGCACCCGGGCCGCCTCGAGCGTCGCCTGGGTGTCCGGGAAGAGCGTCTTCGGGTCGCCGATCACCTCGAGCTTGACCCAGTCCCAGCCGCCCAGCTCGCGCGCCAGCCGGGCGGTGCGGATCGCCTCCTCGGCGGTGAAGCAGCCGGCGGTGTTGGGCAGCAGCAGGTAGCGCTGCGGATCGACGCGGTCGATCAGCGAGCCCTGGCCGAGCTGCTCGAGATTGACCCGGCGCAGGGCGACGGTGACGATCTCGGTGCCCGAGGCCGCGAGGGCCGCCTCCATGGTCTCGAAGTCCCTGTACTTGCCGGTGCCGAGGATCAGGCGCGAGCGGAAGGTGCGGCCGGCGACGACGAACGGCGCGGCGCCCGGGCTCGACGGGGGGTCCGTGGGAGTCGCTTCCATCCTGGGCATTGTAGCGGACGGTCCGCCGGCGAGGCGGGCCGCTGCACGCGCGGCCCGCCTCAGGAGCGCGCGGGCGGCGGCTCGTCGGCGGCCGGCGGGCGAGCGCGCCGCACCAGAGCGGGCACCGCCACCAGCGCCCCGCCGTAGAGCGCGAGACTGAAGACCAGGTGTGTGGCGCCCTCCACCCGCAGGTCCTCGACCACAAGCTTCGCCCCGCCCACCACCAGCACGGCGAAAGCCGCGCGCGCCAGCTCCGCGCGGCCGAGGCCGGCGGCCCCGGCGGCGAGCGCGACCGCGGCCAGGGCGAGCACGGCGCTGCGCACGGCGGCCACGGTGCCGGCCCGGGCGTCCGCCCCGGGGGCCTCGGCGAGCGCGCCGGCGGCGAAGCGCGCCACCACGCCGCCGAGCCCGAGCAGGGCGACGACGAGCGTGGCCAGCCGCGCCGCCACGGCAGCCGCGCTCGCGCCGGAGCGCGTCGCGCTCCGGTAGAGCAGCGCAGCGGCGGCCAGCGCCAGCGCGAGGACGACGAGCGCGGCGGGCGGCAGCGGTGGCCACGCGGCGAGGTCGCGGCTGGCGAGCGCGGCGAGCGCGGCGACCGCCAGTCCCGAGGCGATCGCGCCCGCGAGTGTGAGCAGCGCGGCGTGGACCTGGAGGATCGGGCGACGCCCGTCCAGGGAGAGCGCCGCGAGCGCCACCGCCGCCAGCAGCCAGAGCGGCGCGTAGAGCGCGGCCGGCAGCAGCACGCGCGTGCCCTCGGCGGCGAGGAAGGTCGCCACCGAGGCGAAGTAGCCGACCGCGAAGCCGTGGCCGAAGCGGCGCTCGCTGCGCCGCGCTAGGCCGACGTGGAGCAGGACGCCGGCGGCGAGCGCCGCCACCGCGAGCGCGCGGCGCGCAGCGTCGTCCCCGATCCAGAGCGCGCCCTCGAAGCCGACCGCCAGGGCCAGCACCGTCTGCGTCACGGCGAAGCCGGTGATCTCGCGCCCCTGGAGGAGCAGGCGCAGCACGAAGGCGCCGAGGTAGATCGCCACCAGCCCCACCTGCGCGACCAGGACCGGCCCGGTGCCCAGCCACTCGGCCGGCGCCCGGCCGAGCACGCGCAGGAGGCCGAGCAGGAGCACCACCGCGTCGACCGCGAGCGCCACCAGCCAGCGCTGCCCGCGCCAGCCCCGGCCGTAGGCGAGCGCGAGCGAGGCGGCGGCGAGCAGCAGCAGGGCGAGGACGAAGGGCAGCGGCGCGCGCGTCCGGAACAGCAGCGCCGTGGTCACCAACAGCGCCGAGATGAGCGTGATCCAGGCCACAGCGTGGAAGCTGCGTCGCCAGGCCACCGCCAGTCCGGCCGCGGTGGCGAGCGCGAGGGCGGCGGCCGCGGCCCAGGGCGCGAGCAGCGCGTAGCGCGTCGAGGCCTCGAACAGCAGAGGGTAGACGATCAGCGCCGAGGCCAGAGCGTGGAGGGCGCCGCCGAGCGCGCGGCCGCGCGCCGAGGCGCGGTCGGCGAGCGCCAGCCAGACCAGCGCGTAGGCGAGCCCGAGCGCGACGCCGACGCCCGCCGAGAGCGTGCCCGAGTCGGTCAGGGAGCGGAACAGGAAGGCGCCGCCCAGCACCAGGCAGGTGCGTCCGAGCAGCGCCGGCAGGCCGCGCAGGCCATCCTGCGCGAGCTCGCCCGCGGCGCCGGCGGCGGGCGCGGGCGGCTCCGCCTCCTGCGCGGTCGTGGGCGGCTCGGCCTCGAGCCGGGCGAGGCGGCGGTGCACGCCGGCGAGCTCCCGCTCCAGACGCGCGACGCGCGCCTCGAGCGGCTCCGCCGCCGCGCTCACCGCCGCTCTCCGGGCTCCGTCCTCGACTCGCGCGGGCTCGCGGCGAGCGGGCTCGCGCGGTCGATGTCGCGGATCTTGAGGTAGAGCAGGCCGGCGACGATGCTCACGATCAGAGTCGAAATGGCGAGGCCGATCTTGCGCTGGCCATACTCCTCCATCACCTCCGCCGTGCGCGCCCGCGCGCGCGCCGTCTCCTCGAAGCCCCGGTTCGCCGTCTTGTCGAACTCGGCGCGATCGAAGGCGTGGATCTTGGATCTCGCCTCGACCAGGATGTCGCGTACGCCCTCGAGCGCGAAGCGCACGTCGGCGAGGTCGTGTCCCTCGCGCTCGGCCGTCTCGAGCGCCGCCGCCGCCGCCGAGCGCTCGCCGTCCAGCGCCACGATGCGGTCGTGGAAGTGCTGCGCGGTGTCGTTGCACTCGGGCCGGCCGTAGCGGTCGTGGCAGTCCTTGCACACCGAGCCGGGACCGGTGCCCAGCATCGCGTCCGAGGCGCGTGCGATGTCGTGCTTGCCATGGCAGACCTCGCACTCGGGCCAGCCGTGCTTCTCGAACGCCGCCTTGTGCGGGCTGCCGTCGAACAGCTTGCCGTTGTTGACGTGGCAGTTCCGGCAGATCTGCGAGACCGAGGCCACCGCGGGGGGCATCGCCGCGTGGTTGCCGTGGCAGTCGTTGCACGCCGGCGCGCCGAGATCGTGCTCCTCGAGCAGCGCGCGGCCGTGCACGCTGTCGCGATAGCGCTCGAGCTGGTCGGTGGGCAGCGGCGTGCGGCCGTCGTCCATCACGGCACCGCGCATCGCGCGCGGATCGGCGTGGCAGCGGCCGCAGGTGGCCGGGATGTTGACCGGATTGACCAGCGACTGAGGGCTGCTCGGCCGGCGGATGCCGTGCACGCCGTGGCACGACACGCATTGCGCCGCGCGCTGGTTGCCGCGGCCGAGCAGAGCAACTCCGTGCCGGCTCTCGCGGTACTTGATCATCTGGTCGACCGGCAGCGCCGGATTGAAGCGGCGCATGAAGCCCGGCTGGCTGTGGCAGCTCTCGCCGCAGAAGCGCGGGATCCAGCTGCGGTCGGCGAGCCGCTTGTCGCGCTCCGGCCAGCGCTCGTAGATCTCGTCCGTCATCTCCTCGTCGGTCGGCTTGCCGCCGTGGCAGCCCGAGCACGACAGACCGCGCCGCAGGTGGACGTCGGAGACCACCTCGCGCAGGTCGAGGTGGCGGTCGGTCTCGTCGGGTCCGAGCAGCCGGAACAGCGTCTCCTCCGGCTGCTGGTCGGGATTCGTGTGGCACAGGACGCAGTTGTCGGTGAGCAGCAGTTCGACGTGCTCGTCCGCGATCTCGAGCTCGAGCAGGGCGGCAAGCTGATCCGGCGAATCGAGCAGTCCCTTGCTCTGTGCGACGAAGAACAGCTCCTGGGCGTGCGAAGGCAGCTCCCGGAAGCGGCCGAGGGCGCGCTCGGAGACGACCCGCGCGCCGCCCCGCTCGGCCTCCAGGAGGCGCAGGAACGGTGCCGGCCAGCTCGTCTCGGGCAGGGAGGAGGCGGCGGGGGGCGCCGCCTCCTGGGCGCGCGCGGCGCCGCCCGCGAGCACCGCGACGAGGGTCAGCGCGGCGAGAGCGGCGGCGCGGGCGCGCCGCCACGTCGCGACCAGCACCACGACCAGCAGCGCCACCGAAACACCGGCAGCACCCAGGTAGCTCAGGCCGGCGAAGCCGTGCAGCGCCGCCTGCAGCACCGGCAGGGCGCTGATCCAGAAGTAACGATGCCCGAACAGAGCCCGCCGCACCACCGTGACGCCGAGCGCGACTCCGGCCAGCCAGGCTGCCGAGGCGCGGGCGATCGACGCCGCGCCCTCCGCCGTGCCCGCCGGATCCACGCCGTGCTCGACCGCGGGGGCGCCGACGTCCCACGCCTTGAGCATCAGGAAGGCGAGGAAGTAGAGGATGCCGACGCCGAAGTCGGTGAACGCCGGCCCCGGCCGGTTGGCCGCGGCGCGCCGGTCGAGGAACGGCACCACGCACCAGATGCCGAGCAGCACAGTGGCCAGCGCCAGGCAGGCCTGGGGGCCCTCCATGCCCAGGAAGTGCGCCGGAAACTCCTTGAGCAGCTGGTACATCCAGAGGAAGTACCACTCCGGCTTGATGCCCGGGTAGGCGGGCTGGAGCGGATCGGCCTTCTGACCCAGCTCCCATTCGAAGCCGGGGATCCCGGGACCGTGTGGCAGCAGCACGGCGAGCAGGGCGAGCAGGTTGACGGCGAGCAGCCAGAGCAGCAGGTCGCGCAGCAGGAAGTTCGGGAAGAACGGCATGCCGCGCGACGGCTCCGGTTCTCTCACGGGCTCCTCCGGCCGCTCCGGAACCGGCCGCGCCATGCCCTGCTTCTGGATCAGGAGCAGGTGCACGCCGACCACCGCGAAGGTCGCGATCGGCAGCACGGTGATGTGGAGCGCGTAGAAACGGTAGAGGGTCCGGATCGAGACTTCGTCGCCGCCGCGCAGCACGCGCAGCAGCCACTCTCCGATCACCGGCACCGCCTTGACCGAGTCGGTGCCCACCGCGGTGGCGAAGAAGGCGAGCTCGTTCCAGGGCAGCAGGTAGCCGGAGAAGCCGAAGCCGAGCGCGAGGCCGAACAGCGCGATGCCGGTCAGCCACGTGATCTCGCGCGGCTTGCGGTAGGCGCGCAGGAAGAAGACGCTCCACATGTGCAGCAGCAGCGTCAGGATCATCAGGTGCGCCGACCAGCAGTGCACCGAGCGCACCAGCCATCCGAACGGGACCTTGGTGACGATGTAGCGCATGCTCTCGTACGAGGTCGACTCGCCGGCCTGGTAGTACATGAGCAGCAGGATGCCGGTGACGATCTGCACGACGAAGAAGAACAGCGTCACCCCGCCCAGGAAGTACCAGAACAGCGAGTGCTCCCCGACCGGCACCTGCTTGTGGCGCGCGAAGGCGACCAGCTCGTCGAGGCCGAAGCGCTCGTCGAACCAGCCCCAGATCGAGCGCCCGCCACGGCGTGCCGCGGGCGGCGGGGCGTGGCGCGGAGATTCCGCCGGACGAGCCATGGCTCAGGCCGTCTCCCTCGAAACCACGACCCGGGTCTCCAGCGAGCCGCTCGCCTTGAAGGCGACCAGGGCGCGCGGCGGCGGGCCCGAGAGCACGCGGCCGTCGAGGTCGAAGCGCCCGTTGTGGCAGGCGCACCAGATGATCGACTCGTCCGCCTTGTAGCGCACCGTGCAGCCCTCGTGGGTGCACTTCGCGGAGGTCGCGCGCAGCCGCCCCCTCGGGTCGCGGAAGACCAGCACCCGCTCGCCGCCGAGCGCCACGATCGCGAAGCCGCTCCCCGCCAGGCTCGCCTTGGCCTTGTCGTCGAGCTCGACTTCGTCGGCGTTGACCGCCTCCTCGAACGGGCTCAGATAGCGCAGGACCGGATAGAGCACGGTGCCCAGCCAGCCGGCCAGGCTGGTGCCGAGCAGGTAGCCGAGGACTCTCCGGCGGGAGCTCGCGCCCTCGCCGGGCAGTCCGGGAACCGCGTCATCGGACATGCTCCGCCCCCCGTTCACGCCGGCGCGCAGCCGCCGGCTCCGCTCACGCTTCCGGCTCGGCCGGCAGCGCGGGATTCGCTTCGGGCTTCCGCCCGGGATCGTACTCCAGCATGGGCGGGAAGATCCGCACCAGGGCCCACAGGATCAGGAAGGGCAGGACGATCAGGACGAGCGCCGGCAGCAGCCCCTCGCGGGTGGCGAACTCCATCTTGTAGGTGGTGTAGCCGAGGAAGCTCTTCGAGAACAGCTGGCCGCCGATCACCACGTTCCAGCGCATGGCGAAGATGCCGATCAGGGTGAGCGCCCCCGCGGTGGCGTAGAGACCCTTGCGCGCCGCCTCGGTGAGCGAGAGCAGCTGGGTCAGGCCGAGCAGCAGCAACGGCGCCAGGGTTCCCACGATGATCTGGAGCACGATCTGCGAGCCGAACAGCCGCGTCTCGACCATGAAGCTCAGCGTCTTGAGCGACTCGTCGGCCTCGTAGTTGCGGTGCACGAGGTCGAGCATCTCGAGCCCGAAATCGACCAGGAAGGCGTAGAAGAGGAACTTGCCCATGGCGTCGAGGCAAGGCATGTCGAGGGGGATGCCGCGCGCCAGGCAGTAGACGAAATAGATCAGCAACACCGCGGCGATGCCCGACACGATGGCCGAGAACAGGAAGACGATCGGCATCAGCGGCGTCGACCACCAGGGATTGGCCTTGATCGAGCCGAAGATGAACCCGACGTAGCCGTGGAGCAGGAAGGCCGAAGGGATGCCCACGACGGTGATCAGGCGTCCGATGCGGTCGTCGATGCGCAGCGCGCGCGGGCTCAGGTTGTACGAGCCGAGCGTCGCGGCGCGGTAGAACCAGCGGCTCCAGCCGGCGGCCGACTGCGCGCGGGCCACGATGTAGGGCCGGTACTCGAGCCAGATCTCGATCACCAGCACTGCCAGCAGGTACCAGAGGTAGACGAAGCCGAACATGGCCATCGCCGAGGTCTTGTGCGGGGTCAGGAACATTTCGATCGAGCGTTCCGGGTGCCCGAGGTGGAGCTGGAGCGGCAGCGGCGCCACGATCAGGAACGCGAGCGCGGTGAGCAGCGCGAGCCGGTAGGTGGGCCGTATGGCCTCCAGGTTGAAGACGCGCTCGAGCGAGGCCAGGATGAACGCCCCGGCGACCAGGCCGGTGATGAACGGATAGAGCACGATCAGGACGCTCCACTGGAGCTCCATCTCGTTCGGGTACATGAAGCCTTCGACGCCGGGCAGCAGGTTGTGCACGTCGCGCCCTCCGCTCAGCGCACCGAGGCGTCGAGCCCGTTGTAGTAGACCTTGGACCCCGTCGCCATGTTGGGCTTGAGCACCTGCACCTTGTGGGTGCGCAGCAGCTCGTGGATCGGATCGGCCGGATTCCTGAGGTCGCCGAGCTGGCGCGCGCCGGTCGGACAGACCTCGCAGCAGGCGGTGGTCAGGCCCTTCGTGATGCGGTGGTAGCAGAGCGAGCACTTGTCGACCGTGTTGGTGCGCGGGTCGATGAAGCGGCAGCCGTAGGGGCAGGCCTGGACGCAGTAGCGGCAGCCGATGCAGTAGTCCTTGTCCACCAGGACCACGCCGTCCGGGCTCTCGAAGGTGGCGCCGACCGGACAGACCTGAACGCACGGCGAGTGCGCGCAGTGATTGCAGAGCTTGGGCACGAAGAAGCTCTTGGAGCCGTCTTCCTTCGGATAGATGTCCGGGAAGCCGTGGCGCCCGCCGTCCGGCGAATCGACTTTCGGATGATCCTCGGCCCTCGGGCTGGTCACGTCGCGCGCCGGAATGTAGTAGCGCTCGACCCAGGTGCGGAAGTAGAACGGCTCGTCGGGCACGTCGTTCTCGATCTTGCAGGCCTCGACGCAGCGCCCGCAGCCGATGCACTTCTCGATGTCGATGAACATCGCCCACCAGTGGCGGGCGATGTCGTAGTCGGGAGCGTCCTGCGGCCGGCCCTCGGCGACAAAGGCCCAGGCCTGCCCGGCGGCGCCGGTCAGGAGCAGGAACTTGGTGGCGTCGGCGAGAAACTGGCGGCGGTCGACGGACATGGTCGCGTTCCTCTCAGGCCGCTGGGGAGTGCGCTTCGTGGCAGTCCGTGCAGGATGCGCCCTCGGCGTGGGCCTCGGGGTCGACCTGGGGATGGCTCGCGGGCCGCGCCGGATTGAAGCCGTGGCAGCGCACGCAGAGCCCCTTGGCCTCGAGCTCCGGCGGCGCTGCCGCGTCCGGGTCCGCGGCATGGGCGGCGAGCGCGCCGTGGCAGGCCTCGCAGCCGACCTTCGCGTGGGCCCCGCCCGCCAGCGCCGCCGCCGTGTCGTGACACTCCGCGCAGGCCGCCCGGCCGGCGTGCACGACCGGCCGCCGCCGGTTGTCGTCGAGCGCTCCGGTGCGGAAGTGGCCGAGCTCGCCGAAGTCGGCGGGCACCAGGACGGCGCGTGCACCGAGGAACAGGAGGACCCCCACCCCGAACAGGAGCGCCAATCGGACGAGATGCTCGCTGTCGCGGAACCCTGCGCGCACGGGCCACCTCCGAGACGGCCGAAGGAACGAGTGGGCGAACGCTAGGCTCGGCGCGGCCGCCGTCACAACCACCTGGGGGGTGGCGGATCCCTCCCGCCCGCGCGGGTGGTGGCGCCTCGGCGCCGGAGACGTGCGGGGCGCTTCCTAGGCGCTCCCGGCGGCGGAGGAGGCGAGCGCGGCCGGCGCCGCCACGGCGCGGTTGCGCTCGTCGACGAACACCACGCGCGGGCGGTGGCGGCGGGCCTCGTCCTCCTCGTACTCGGCGTAGGTGACCAGGATCACCAGGTCGCCGCGCGTCACCAGGTGCGCCGCGGCGCCGTTCAGGCAGACCTCGCCCCGCCCGGGCGCGCCCGGGATGGCGTAGGTAGTGAGCCGGTTGCCGTTGGTGACGTCGAGCACGTCGACACGCTCGTGCTCGAGGATGTCGGCCGCCTCCATGAGCAGGGGATCGAGGGTCACCGAGCCCTGGTAGTGGAGGTTCGCGTCGGTGACGGTCGCGCGGTGGATCTTGGACTTCATCAGGGTGCGGCGCATGGCGGGGTGTCCTTCTCGGGTCAGTCGACGCGCAGGCGGAGGTTGTCGATCAGGCGGGTGGTGCCGGCCCGTGCGGCGACCGGCAGGACGACCTCGCCCGCCAGCCGCTCGAGCGGCCGGAAGCTGTCGGCGGCGACCAGCGCCGCGTACTCGAGCTCGAGCCCCGGCTCGGCCGCGACGCGCGCGCGCACGATCGCGGTCACCGCCGCGCTGGAGCGCTCGCCGGCGGCGATCGCGGCGCGCGCGGCTTCGAGCCCCTGGTAGAGGGCGGGCGCAGCCCGGCGCTCGTCGGGGCTCAGGTAGACGTTGCGCGACGACATCGCCAGCCCGTCGCTCTCGCGCACGGTGGGCGCGGCGACGATGTCGATCCCGAAGTGGAGGTCGCGCGCCAGCGCCCGGACGACGGCGAGCTGCTGCGCGTCCTTCTCGCCGAACACCGCGACCTCCGGCCGCACCAGCCCGAACAGCGCCGCGACCACGGTCGCCACCCCCTCGAAGTGGCCCGGCCGGCAGTCGCCCTCGAGCCCTCGCGACGGCTCCTCGACCCGCACCCGGGTCGAGCTGCCCGGCGGGTAGAGGACATCGACGGCCGGTACGAAGAGCAGATCGCATCCGGCCGCCGCCAGGGCCGCGGCGTCCGCCTCGGGCGTCCTCGGATAGCGCGTGAAGTCCTCGCCCGCGCCGAACTGCATCGGGTTGACGAACACCGACGTGACCACCCGCGAGGCGTGCTTGCGCGCGAGCTCGACCAGCGACAGGTGACCGGCGTGGAGCGCGCCCATGGTGGGGACGAAGCCGATGCGCTCGCCCGCCGCCCGCCACTTGCCGACCGCATGGCGGAGCTCCCGTTCGGTCGTGGCTTCGATCATGCGCCGTACAGGCGCTCGACGCGCGGCGCCGGGAAGCCGGGATCGTCGAACGCCTCCTGGGGCGACGGGAAGGCGCCCGAGCGCACGTCGCGGGCGAACGCCTCGAGCGCCTGGCGCGTGTCGCGTCCGAGCTCGGCGTAGCGGCGCACGAAGCGCGGCGCGATGCGCTCCTCGATGCCGAGCAGGTCGTGGAAGACGAGCACCTGGCCGTCGCAGGCGGCGCCAGCGCCGATGCCCAGCGTCGGAATGCCGAGCTCGGAGGTGACCTCGCGCGCCAGCTCGCTCGGGATGCACTCGAGCACGAGCGCGAAGGCGCCCGCCTCCTCGACCGCGCGCGCGGCCTCGAGCAGCGCCGTACGCGCCTCCGCGCCCCGGCCCTGGACGCGGAAGCCGCCGAAGCGGTGGATCGACTGCGGCGTGAGGCCGAGGTGGGCCATGACCGGGATCTCGGCGTCGACCAGGGCGCGCACCACGTCGATGCGCGCGCCCTCGATCTTGACCGCCTGCGCGCCGGCCTCCTTGACGAAGCGCAGCGCGTTGGCGACCGCCTGCTCCGGCCCGAGATGGAACGAACCGAACGGCATGTCGGCGACGAGCAGCGCGCGCGCGACGCCGCGCCGCGCCGCGCGCACGTGGTGCAGCATCTCGTCCATGGTCACCGCGAGGGTGTCGTCGTGACCGAGCACGACCATGGCGAGCGAGTCGCCGACCAGCACCAGGTCGACGCCCGCCTGGTCGGCGAGGCGTCCGCCCGGGAAGTCGTAGGCGGTGACCATGACCAGACGCTCGCCGCGGGCGCGCGCTTCACGCACCCAGGGCACGGTGATTCGCTTCGGAGCGGTTCCCATTCCAGCGCCTCCCGACCCGTGGAGCTCGCGCGGAGCCCGGGGTCCTCGTTTCGGATGCGGAGGGAAGGGTTTCGCGTCGCCGGAGGGCTGGGCAGGAATGCGGGCCGTACTCTCCCCGGGTGTCCGTCGCCGCCGGACGGATCCGGCGGAACGATCGGGCCCCGGCGCAGGCCGCCCTCTCGGCGAGCTTCTCTTCCCGTCTCGGTCCCGGCCCTCGCAAGGGCAGGGATCCCAGCGGTGACCGTAAGTCTAGCAGGTCGCGGAAACCCCTCCCGCCCCCGGCTATGATCCGAGCGGGAACCTCCGCGAGCGAACTTGTGATCGGCCGCACCCTGGGTCACTACCGCATCCTCGACCGCCTGGGCACGGGCGGCATGGGGATCGTCTGGCTGGCCGAGGACCTGCACCTCCGGCGCCGGGTCGCGCTCAAGATGCTGCGCGAGGACCTGGCGCGCTCGCCCGAGAAGCTGGCCCGCTTCGAGCGCGAGGCCAAGGCGGTGGCGGCGCTCAACCACCCCAACATCGTCACCATCCACGCCATCGAGGAGATCGAGGGCCTGCGCTTCCTCGCCATGGAGTACGTCGAGGGCAAGACGCTCGACGAGCTCATTCCACCCGGCGGCTTCGCGCTCCCCGAGTTCCTGCGCATCGCGCTGCCGGTGGCCGAGGCGCTCGCGGCGGCGCACGCGCGCGGCATCCTGCACCGCGACCTGAAGCCCGCCAACATCGCGGTCACGCCCGACGGGCGCGTCAAGGTGCTCGACTTCGGCCTCGCCAAGCTCCAGGCGGGCGACGCGACCGCCATCTACGGCCGCGAGCTCCAGAGCACGCTCACCCAGGAGGGGTCGGTGGTCGGCACCCTCCAGTACATGTCACCCGAGCAGCTCCAGCTCAAGCACGTCGATCACCGCAGCGACCTGTTCTCGCTCGGCATCGTCTTCTACGAGATGGCGACCGGCGACCTGCCGTTCCGGGGCGAGAGCGCGGCGCAGGTGATCTCGTCGGTGCTGCGCGACGAGCCGCGGCGCCTGGACGACCTCGATCGCCGGCTGCCGCCCGAGATCGCCGACACCGTGGCGCGCTGCCTCGAGAAGGACCCCGCCCGGCGCCCGGGCTCGGCCAGCGGCGTGCGCGATCGCCTCTCGGAGCTCGCGCGCGCGCTCGAGACCGGCCAGGTGCAGGGCGCCTCGATCCGGCTCCGGCGCCTGGTCGGGCGCCTGCGGCGGCGCGCACGCCCGGCGACCCTCGCCGCGGCGGGCGCGCTGGCGATCACCGTGCTGGCGATCCCGTGGGCGATCGGCACGCTGCGCGCACGCGCCCCGGGCGGGGCCGCGGCCGGCGGCCCGCCGCCGGCCGTGGCGGTGCTGCCGTTCGTCAACTACTCGGGCGACCCGGAGTACTTCGTGGACGGCATGACCGACGGCCTGATCGGGTCGCTCGCCCGCCTGGGCGGCCTGCGCGTCATCTCGCGCCAGTCGTCGATGCACTACAAGGCCTCCGACAAGCGGCTGCCCGAGATCGCGCGCGAGCTGGGGGTCGACTACGTGGTCGAGGCCTCGATCACCCGCGACGGCGACCGCCTGCGCCTCCAGGCCCAGCTGCTCCGGCCCGATCCCGAGCAGCAGGTCTTCTCGCGCGTCTTCGAGGGCCTCTCGCGGGACGTGCTCTCCCTCCACAACCAGGTCGCCCAGGCGGTGGCCGGGGCGCTCGACATCCGCCTCTCGCCGAGCGAGGAGACGATCATGGCTGCCTCGAAGTCGATCGACCCCGCGGTCTACGAGGCCTACCTGCAGGGCCGCTACTGGGCGGGCAAGCACGGCGAGGAGGAGTTCCGGCGCGCCCAGGGCTACTTCGAGCGCGCGGTCGCGCTCGATCCCTCGTTCTCGCCGGCCTGGACGGAGCTCGCCGACATCCAGAAGCGCTTCGGCTTCTTCTTCTCCGACCTCGAGACCAGCCTCGGCCGCGCCGAGACGGCGGTGCGGCGCGCGCTCGAGCTCGATCCGGAGTCCGGCGAGGCGCACGCGGTCTTCGGCGACCTGCTCGCGGCGCGCTGGCAGTGGCGGGAGGCGGAGGCGGAGCTGCGGCGCGCGGTCGAGCTCTCGCCCGGAGCGGCGGTGACCCACGTCACCTTCTGGCGCCTGCTCTCCCGCCTGCGCCGTTTCGAGGAGGGCCGCCAGGCGATCGACCGCGCCAGCGAGCTCGACCCGCTCTCGGCGAACATCGTCGCCAACCAGGGGCTCCAGCGCATCCTGACCGGGGAGTACGACGAAGCGCTCGCCTTCCTCGATCGCGCGCTCGAGATCGAGCCCGACTTCCGCCTCGCCAACGCCTACGCCTGGATGATCCACCACCTGACCGGCGAGGATCCGCAGCGCGGCGAGGCGCTGTGCGCCTGGCTCGAGGTCTCCGGCTACAGCGACCTGACGCCGGGGCTGCGACAGCGCATCGAGGCGGACGGCTACGACCCGGGGCTCAAGTGGATCGCCAACGAGCTCGACCGCCAGTCGGGCCAGCGCGAGGTCCGGGTCGGGGTCGAGGCGGGACTGCTCGCCCTCGCGGGCGCGCCCGACCGGGCGATGGCCTGGCTCGAGCGCGGCTACCAGAGCCACGACTGGACCATGGGCTGGATCGCGGCGACCCCGGACTACCGGCCCCTCTACGGCAGGCCGGACTTCCAGGCGCTGCTCCGGCGCATGGAGCTGCCGCTCCCGGAATGAGGCCGGCCTTCACCTGCAGCGCGGCCGTGTACTTGTCGGCGAGGTACTTCTTGATCGCGGCCCGGTCGCCGCCCTTGATCAGCTGCTTCTCGGCCGCGGTCAGCTTGTATCCCTTCATGACCGCGTCCGGATCCGATCGGAGCTGCTTCTTCATCCGGGGGTTCGCGGACAGGTCGACGAGGAAGCTCTCGAGGTCCTTCCAGGCCATGGCGCCCTCCTTGGCGGGTGCTCCGGGATGTTGGCGCGGAATCTAGCACTGCGGCCCGATCGGCCGGGCCGCGGACGGTTCGCATCGGGGAGACACGGATGACTCGAGAAAGCGGTTCGCTGACGCTGGTGGGCACCGGGCTGCGCATCGCCGGGCAGGTCACGGCCGAGGCGAAGTCGGCGATCGAGGACGCGGAGAAGCTCTTCCACCTCGTCCAGGACGTCGTCACCCACCGCTGGCTGGAGCGCCTCAACCCGAGCGCCGAGTCGCTCGCCGACTGCTACGCGCCGGGCCGTCCGCGCGCCGCGAGCTACGAGGCGATGGTCCAGCGCATGCTCGCGCCCGTGCGCGCGGGACGGTCCGTGTGCGCCGCGTTCTACGGCCATCCCGGAGTCTTCGTGCAACCCGCGCACGAGGCGATCCGGCGCGCGCGCGCCGGGGGCTACGAGGCGGTCATGCTCCCCGGCGTCTCCGCCGAGGACTGCCTGATCGCCGACCTCGGCTTCGACCCCGGCGAGCGGGGCTGCCAGAGCTTCGAAGCGACCGATTTCCTCGTCCGGCACCGCCGGCACGACCCGGCGAGCGCGCTCCTGCTCTGGCAGATCGGCGGCATCGGCGTCGCGGACTTCCGGCCCGGGGCCTTCTGGAACGCGCGCGGCGTGGAGATCCTCTCGCGGACCCTCGCCCGGACCTACGGCGCGGACCACGAGGTGGTCGTCTACGAGGCGTCGCCCTACCCGATCGCGGAGCCGCTCCTCCATCGCTGCTCCATCGCTGCGCTGGCGACCGCGCCGATCACGCTCGGCTCGACGCTCTACGTGCCGCCGCTGCCCGACCGACCTGCCGACGAGGCGTTGCGCGCCGAGCTCGCCGCGGCCGCCAGCCTGCCCTGAGGCAAGAGCAGGCCGCACCGGCCGGTCGGCGCCTCAGTCGATCCAGCCGTTGCCGCGCGCGAGCGCGACCGCCTCGAGGCGGCTGTGCACGCCGAGACGGTCGAGCAGGCGCTGCACGTGGTTGCGCACGGTGACCACCGAGATGCCGAGCCGCTCGGAGACTCCCGCGGTGGAGGCTCCCCCGGCGAGCAGCCGCAACACCTCCGCCTCGCGCCGGGAGAGCGGCGAGACCGCCCGGGTGCCGCCCAGGCCGCGTGCCGCGAAGAGCTCGGCCGGCAGCGCGGAGGTGCGGCGGTCGACCCGCCGGCGGAGGTCGAGGCGCACCCGGTAGGCGAGGGCCAGTCCGGGGCGATCTCGGCGCGTGCGCACCACCGGCACGATCACCAGTCGGACGCTGTCGCCGGCCGCCGTGCGCGCCTGGAGCAGGAAGGTCGAGAGTGCCTCGCTGCGGCGCACGCCTTCGTGGAGGCCGAGGTTGCACGCGCGGTTGCCCCACAGGTCGCGCGCCTCGAGCAGCTCGCAGAAGCTGCGGCCGATCGCCAGCGCGCGCCGGTAGCCGGTCAGCTTCTCCGCCTCCCGGCTCCAGGTCACGACGCGGTCGTCGGCGTCGACCTCGATCAGCGCCTCGAGCGGCGGCACGCGCGACTCGGTCGGACCCTCGCCCATCGGACGCCCCTCCCGGCGGTGCCCGCCCTCAGCTCCGGCCACGGCTGGCGAAGTACTCGGTGCCGCGGATCGGGCGCTTGAGCTGCTCGATGAGCTGGTCGAAATCGCCGCCCTTGCCGACCAGGTTCAGGTTGCGGGTGTCGACCACGAGCAGGGGCGAGCGGTTGTAGTAGTGGAAGTAGTGGTTGTAGGCGTCGATCAGCTCGGCCATGTAGTCCTCCGAGATCTCGCGCTCGAAACCGCGTGCACGCTTGCGGATGCGCGCCATGCAGGTATCGACGTCGGCGGTCAGATAGAGGACCAGGTCGGGCACCGGGATCGCGGGCTCGAGGGTGGCGTAGAGCCGGTCGTAGAGGGCGAGCTCGTCGTCGGCGAGCGTCAGGTAGGCGAAGATGCGGTCCTTCTGGAAGACGTAGTCGGCGATTACCAGGCGCTGGAAGAGCTCCTGCTGGATGACTCCCTGCTGCTGCCGGAAGCGCGAGAGCAGGAAGTACATCTGGGTCTGGAAGGCCGCGCCCGGCTTGTCCTGGTAGAAGTCGGGGAGGAACGGATTCTCCACGTCCTCGAGCACCTTGACGGCCTCGAAGCGGCGCACCAGCCGGTCCACGAGCGAGGTCTTGCCGACCCCGATCGGGCCGTCCACCGCCAGGTACCGGAAGGGGAGGGAGTCCGTCGCCACGCGTTCGGCAGACCCCGGCGGTCGCGCCGGAGCACGCCGCGTCAGGCGGCGCGGTGGATCGGGTTGTAGAGGGTGTCGCGCTCGACCGGCGTGAAGCCGGCGGCGCGGATCACGCGCTCGAGCTCGGGGATGGCCATGGCCTGCGCCGTCTCGGCGCCCGCCATGTGGTAGATCGTCTCGCGCACCACCGTGCCGTCGAGGTCGTCGGCGCCGAACGACAGCGCGAGCTGGGCGAGCTTGGGGCCGATCATCACCCAGTAGGCCTTGACGTGCGGGATGTTGTCGAGCACCAGGCGCGCGGTCGCGATGTGGCGCAGGTCGTCCAGCCCGGTCGTGTGCCAGCGCAGGCCGAGATAGTTGTTCTCGGGGTGGTAGGCGAGCGGGATGAAGGCGTTGAACCCGCCGGTCTCGTCCTGGAGCGCGCGCAGCCGCAACAGGTGGTCCACCTTGTGGGCCGGGCTCTCGACGTGGCCGTAGAGCATCGTGCAGTTGCTCTTCAGGCCCATGCCGTGGGCGACGCGATGGACCTCGATCCACTCGTCGGCGTCGAGCTTGCCGTCGCAGATCACCTCGCGCACCTCGGGATGGAAGATCTCGGCGCCGCCCCCGGGCAGGCTCCCCAGCCCGGCCGCCGTCAGGCGCTCGAGCACCTCGCGGATCGGGATCTTCTCGCGCCGCGCGAACCAGCCGATCTCGATCGCCGTGAACGCCTTGAGGTGCGCGCTCGGGAACCGCTCCCTGAGGCCCGCCAGCATCCGCTCGTACCAGGCGAGGTCGAGGTCGGGATGGAGCCCGCCCACGATGTGGAACTCGGTGACGTCGTTGCCGCCCTGGTCGGCGGCGTTCTGCCAGACCTCGTCGAGCGTCATCTGCCAGGCGTGCGGCTCGTCCTTGAGGGCGGCGAACGAGCAGAACTTGCAGTTGTAGGTGTAGACGCAGATGTTGGTCGGATTGATGTGCCGGTTGACGTTGAAGAAGACGCGGTCGCCGTGGAGCTCCCGGCGCACCGCGTCGGCCAGGCGCCCGAGGTGGAGCACGTGCGGGGTGGTCAGGCAGGTCAGGGTCTCGGCCTCGCCGAGACGCTCGCCCGCGCGCACACGTGCCGCGACCTCGGCGAGCTCGGCGGGAAAGCTGGCGGGATCGATCGTGGCGCGCATCGGGGCGCGATTCTAGCAATCGGGCGGCGCGCCCGGGGTCAGAGCAGCTGGACGTCGCGCGTCGCCGCGCTGATCACGAAGCAGCGCTCGATGTTCGAGGCCGGATCCGCGGGCACGATGAAGAAGCCGGGGCGCCCGGGCTGGTAGCCCTGGGTGGTCCCCACCAGCACCTCGTTGTCCTGGAACACGACCCGGATCTTGCGCCCCGGCGCTGCCTGCCCGGCCTCGAACTCCTTCCTGTCGCGGTGCGCGGGGTTGCCCGCGAGGTCGCGCACGAAGAAGACCGCCTTGAGATCGGCGTGCCGCACGGGGACGGTCTCGCCGGCCGTGGTTTGGACGTGGAAGAGCTCGCGGGCGGGCAGGAAGTCCGCGGTCGAGCCTTTGACGGTTCGCCCGTCCTTGAAGCGGGCCACTACCCGGTTGGCGGTCGTCATCGCGGTCTCTCCCTGCGCTCTCGCGGCCTCGATCCAGAGTCTACGCCGGTCGCCCCGCCCGGGTTCGCCCGCGCGCGCCGCGGAGCCGGCGCGCG
>JAFNAE010000164.1 GCA_017860005.1 Acidobacteriota bacterium
AGCGCGGTCTCGCCGCTCGAGTCGGTGGTCTCGGCCTCGCGGCGCGAGGAGGTGCGGCGGGTGATGAAGACGCTCACCCCGCGCGAGGAGGAGGTGCTGTCGAAGCGCTTCGGCCTCTCCGACGGCACCGAGCACACGCTCGAGGAGGTCGGACGGCTGCACAGCGTCACCCGCGAGCGCATCCGCCAGATCGAGTCGAAGGCGCTGCGCAAGCTGCGCCACCCGACGCGCGCGGCGAAGCTCAAGCCGTTCCTCGACACCGCATTCTGAGCCGCGAGTTTGACTCGGAAAGCGGCGCTCCCGGTTGGTCGGGGGTTCGAGTCCCTCCCCAGGAGCCACTTCGACGTCGTCCACGGCCCCGGCGCTCCGCGCCGGGGCCGTTTCGTCTCCGCCGCCCTCGAGCCCGAACGCGCGGCGCCAGTGGGAGAGCTCCGCGGCGCCCGGCGCCGGTTTCTCGCCTTCCGCCCCGCCTCGGAGGGCCCCCGGATGCGGGCGCGCGAGGCGGCCGGCGAGCGCCGAAGCGGGCTCGACCCGGGCGCCGGCGTCGCGGCAGCGGCGCGCGAGCTCGCGGTCCTCGGTGACCACGATCCAACCCGATCCGCCGGCCGCGAGACGGGCGAGGAGGGCCTCGTCGGCGCTCCGGGTGCCGCTCCACGCGACCTCGAGCGGGCCGTACCGGCGGGCGAGCTGGGAGCGTGGCGGGCCGTCGAAGACCACCACCACCGGTGCGCCGCGGTGTCGGGCCCAGGGCAGCAGGAAGGCGATCACCGCGGCGGGGTCGCGCGCGCCGGCGCGGCCGCCCAGCACGCCGCCCAGGTTCGAGGCGTCGATCAGGTAGGGCATCCGCGGGCATGCTACGGCAAGCGCGGCGGGACCGGGGCGCGCTGCTAGCATGGCGGCGATGCTCGAACGGATCGACCACGCCGGGGAGGTGCGCGAGCTGCGGCTCGCCAGGCCCCCCGCCAACGCGCTCTCGCCGGATCTCGTCTTCGCGCTGCGCAACCAGATCGAGGCCGCGCCGCGCGACGGCGCGCGCGCCCTCGTCCTGTCGGGCCGGCCCGGGATGTTCAGCGCCGGGCTCGACGTGCCCGTGCTGCTCGGGCTCGAGCGCGAGGCGATGTCGGCCTTCCTGCTCGACTTCTTCGGTCTCCTGCGCGCGCTCGCGGCCTCGTCGGTCCCGGTCGTGGCCGCGATCACCGGCCACTCCCCCGCCGGCGGCGCCGTGCTCGCCCTCTTCTGCGACCGCCGGGTGATGGCCGAGGGCGACTTCAGGATCGGCCTCAACGAGGTCCAGGTCGGCCTCTCGCTGCCGGGCGTCATCCACGCCGCGCTGGAGCGCGTGGTGGGCGCGCGCGAAGCGGAGCGGCTGGGCGTGGGCGGCCTGATGGTGGGCACGGCCGAGGCGCTCTCGCTCGGCCTGGTCGACGAGCTGGTGCCGGCCGAGAGCGTGGTGGAGCGCGCGCTCGGCATCGCGCGCGAGCTGCTCGCGCTGCCGCCGCGCGCGATGGCGACCACGCGCGCGCTCGCCCGGCGCGACCTGGTCGAGATCTTCGACGCGCGCCAGGAGGCGACCTTCGCGCGCTTCTCCGACGACTGGTTCTCGCCCGAGACCCAGGGCGCGATGCGCGCGCTGGTCGAGCGGCTGAAGAAGAAGGTCTGACCCGAGGAGGTCCGCAATGCCGAGCGGAGATCTCGCCTCGAAGTCGTGCGTGCCCTGCCGCGGCGGCGTGCCGCCGCTGGCCGGCGCCGAGCTCGAACGGCTGCTCGTCGAGCTCGGCCCCAACGGCTGGCGGGCGGTCGACGGCCACCACCTGGAGAAGGAGTACCCGTTCAAGGACTTCGTCAGCGCGCTCGCCTTCGTCAACAAGGTGGGCGCCGAAGCGGAAGCCCAGGGCCACCACCCCGACGTCTACCTCGCCTGGGGCAAGGTCCGGATCACGATCTGGACCCACAAGATCGACGGCCTGACCGAGAGCGACTTCGTCCTCGCGGCCAGGATCGACCGCCTGCCGGGCGCGGCCTAACCCTCGTTCGCGCAGCCGGTCCCGAAAACAAGAGGCCCCGGAACGCTCGCGCGCTCCGGGGCCTCGGGGTTTCGTGTCGGTGGCGTTGGGCTGTCCCTCCTCAACGAGGGGCCACCCGCGGCCTTACGTCGCCCCTGGGTGGTCCAGCTAGGAGGACGCCACCTCCACGAAGCCAGGTTTGCTACTCGACATCACTGGACCACCTCCTCTCTGGGCGAACCCCGGCGGGACCCAACCCCGCCCGGCGGATCGAGCCGCCCCCGCTCGCGCCGCCGCCGCGCGCACCCGGACGGCCGCGCGGGAATGCACAGGAGTTTGTGCTGGCCTCCGGGCCGATGTCAACCGGCCCGGGGCGGGACCTCAGGGGAAGATCCCCATGTCGCCGTAGGTGCCGCAGATCATCTCGATGGCGACGATGAAGGCGGCGGTGCGCAGGTCGGGCTCCTCGCGGAAGCGGCTGCGCGCGGCACGGATCTTCTCGTAGGAGGTGACCATGGTCTCCTCGAGGCCGGAGTTGACCAGGTCCTCCTCCTCGGGTCCGGTCGAGTAGGCGCGGATCTCGGCCTCGCTGAGGCCCTTGCCGGTCAGCTTCTGGACCACCTCGAGCAGGCTCCGGTTGGTGCGCTCCTCGAGCCGCTTCTCCATGCGCCCGAAGCGCACGTGGGAGAGGTTCTTGAGCCACTCGAAGTAGGACACCGTCACGCCGCCGGCGTTCAGGTACATGTCGGGGATCACCATCACGCCGCGCCGGTAGAGGCGGTCGCTCGCCTCGGCGGTCACCGGGCCGTTGGCGCCCTCGCCGATGATCGCGGGGTTGGCGATCGAGCCCTCGCGCTCGGCCAGGCCGACCAGCTTGACCCCAGCGTCGGCGAGGAAGCGGGCGGCGTAGTAACCGACGTTGCCGAGGCCCTGGACCACCGCGGTCTTGCCGGCGAGCCCGGCCGCGAGGCCGAGCTTCTTCATGTCCGCGGCGCTCGCGCACGCCTCGCGGATGCCGAAGTAGACGCCGCGGCCGGTCGCCTCCTTGCGCCCGCGCACGCCGCCCTGCGCCACCGGCTTGCCGGTCACGCAGCCGAGCGCGTTGACGTCGGTCTGCGCCAGCGCGAGGTAGGTGTCGGCGATCCACGACATCTCCTTCGGCCCGGTGCCGTAGTCGGGCGCCGGCACGTCCACCGCCGGTCCGATGAAGCCCTTGCGGAACAGCTCGTAGGTGTAGCGGCGGGTGATGCGCTCGAGCTCGGCCTCGGAGAAGTTGCGGCGGTCGATCCGGATGCCGCCCTTGGCGCCTCCGAACGGCACCTCGACCATCGCGCACTTGTAGGTCATGAGGGCGGAGAGCGCCATGACCTCGTCCTCGTTGACCCGGTGGTCGTAGCGGATGCCGCCCTTGGTCGGCAGCTTGTGCTGGGAGTGCTCCGCGCGCCAGGCGTGGATGACCTCGATCGTGCCGTCGTCTTTCTCGATCGGGAAGGCCATGTGGTAGACGCTGTTGCAGGTCTTGATCTGCTCGAGCAGGCCCTTCGGATGGTCGAGAAACGCGGCCGCGCGGTCGAAGTGCGCGTTGACCTGATCGAAGAACTTGATCTCTGCGCTCATGGCTGTCGGGGTCCGGGGCGTGGGTCCGGTGGGAGGGGGCGGGCGGCGCGCGCGGCCGCCGATCGGGGGCGCCGAGCTTTCCACCTCTGCCCGGCACCGGGCAAGGGGGCGGCGCCGCCGGGGCGCCGCGGGGCGGGGCCCCACCCGGCGGCGTGTGGTCGCCTCGCGCGGCGCGCACGTAGAGTGATCGTCCGGCGGGGACGACCCGCCGGGGATCGGCGCGCGGCCCGCGCGCCGCCCGCACCGAGCCGCACGCCGGGGCCTCCGGGGCCCTCATCCGGCGGCGGAATCAGAGGAGAGACGAGCGTGAGCCGAAACGTGAACCCCTTCGAGGTCGCGCAGGCACAGTTCGACAAGGTCGCGGCGATCCTCGAGCTCGATACCCCGACCCGCGAGCTCCTGCGCACCCCGCAGCGGGAGTACAGCTTCGCCATTCCGGTCCGCATGGACGACGGCAAGGTCCGCATCTTCCGCGGCTTCCGCGTCCAGCACAACGACGCGCGCGGACCCGCGAAGGGCGGCATCCGCTTCCACCCCCACGAGACCCTCGACACGGTCCGTGCGCTGGCGATGTGGATGACCTGGAAGACCGCGGTGGTCGACATTCCGCTCGGCGGCGGCAAGGGCGGCGTGATCTGCGATCCGCACCACCTCTCGCAGCGCGAGCAGGAGGCGATCTGCCGCGGCTGGGTGCGACAGCTGGCGCGCAACGTCGGGCCCGTCCAGGACGTGCCCGCGCCCGACGTGATGACCTCGGGCCAGCACATGCTCTGGATGCTCGACGAGTACGAGGCGATCCACGGCGGCCACTACCCGGGCTTCATCACCGGCAAGCCGGTCGGGCTCGGCGGTTCCCAGGGGCGGACGGAGGCGACCGGTTACGGCGTCGTGTTCACCATCCGGGAGGCCTTGAAGCTCCTCGACCTGCGGCCGGAGAACACGCGCGCCTCGGTGCAGGGTTTCGGCAACGTGGCTCAGTACGCGATCCGCCTCTACCGCCAGATCGGCGGCACGGTGGTCTGCGTCTCGTCGTGGGATCAGGGCGACCAGACCTCGTATTCGTTCCGCAAGTCGACCGGCGTCGATCCGGACGAGCTGGTGGCGATCACCGATCGCTTCGGCGGCATCGACAAGGCCAAGGCGCGCGACCTGGGCTACGAAGTCCTGCCCGGCGACGCCTGGCTCGAGCAGCCGGTCGAGATCCTGATGCCCTCGGCGATCGAGAACCAGGTGCGCGAGGACAACGTCGGCAAGATCCACTCCGCGGTGCGGCTGATCGCCGAGGGCGCCAACGGCCCGACCACGCCGGCCGCCGACGCCGAGATCGACAAGCGCGGGATCTTCCTGGTTCCCGACTTCCTGGCCAACGCCGGCGGCGTCACCTGCAGCTACTTCGAGCAGGTGCAGAGCAACATGAACATGTACTGGGTCAAGGACGAGGTGCTCGGCCGGCTCGACGCGACGATGACCGCGGCCTTCCACGCGGTGGCCGACGTGGCCAAGCGCCGCCGCCTGCCGATGCGCGACGCCGCCTACGTGATCTCGATCAGCCGCGTCGCCCAGGCCTGCCACGAGCGCGGCTGGGTGTAGTCTCCAGGCATGAGCGAGGTCCCGCGCTACGCGCGGCGCTTCTTCGACCCCGCCCAGCGCTTGTTCCGGATCGGCGAAGGGGCCCTGGGCGGCAAGGCTCAGGGCCTCCTTCGCGCCCAACGGGTGCTCGCCGCCCGCGCCCCGGACGCCGGGCGGCGAGACGCTCCCGGTCGACGTGCCCTCGCTGGTCGTGCTCGCCTCCGGCTTCTTCGAGACCTTCGTCGCGCGCAACGGCCTGGCCGCGCTCGCCACCGCCGGCGAGAGCGACCAGGCGATCGCGGCCGCCTTCCACCGGGCGCCGGTGCCGGCGGAGATGGTCGGCGACCTGCGCGCGCTGGCCGAGGAGGTGCGCGGGCCGCTCGCGGTGCGCTCGTCGTCCGTGCTCGAGGACGCCCTCGGGCAGCCGTTCGCGGGCGTCTACGGCACGAAGATGGTGCCCGGCGATCAGCCGGACGGGGAGGCGCGCTTCCGCAGCCTCCTCGACGCGGTCAAGTTCGTGTGGGCGTCGACCTATTTCGCGCGCGCGCGCGCCTACCTGGAGGCGAGCGCGGGCGGCGAGCGCGAGAGCATGGCCGTGCTCGTCCAGGAGGTGGTCGGGCGCCGCCTCGACGAGCGCTTCTATCCGGAGATCTCGGGCGTGGCGCGCTCCTTCAACTTCTATCCCGTGGGCACGGCGCGCCCGGAAGAGGGCGTGCTCGATCTCGCGCTCGGCCTGGGCAAGACGATCGTCGACGGGGGCCTGTGCTGGACCGTGTCGCCGGCGCAGCCGCGGGTCGCTCCGCCCTACGGCTCGGTGCGCGAGCTGGTGGAGGGCACCCAGACCGGGTTCTGGGCGATCCGGGTCGGGACGCCGCCACCCTACGATCCGATGTCCGAGGTCGAGTTCCTGGTGCGAGCCGGACTCGCCGAGGCCGAGCGCGACGGGTCCCTGCGGCTCACCGCGTCGACCTTCGATCCCGCCTCCGAGCGACTCTGGCCGGGCACCGGGCGCCAGGGTCCGCGCGTGCTCGACTTCGCTCCCATCCTCGTGCACGAGGAGCTGCCCCTGGTGGCGACGGTGCGCAGCCTGCTCGCGGCCTGTGCCGAGGAATCGGGGGCGCCGGTCGAGATCGAGTTCGCGCTCTCGCTGCCGCCCCGCGCCCCGGCGCGCTTCGGCCTGCTCCAGGTCAGGCCGCTGTTCGTCTCGTCGGACGTGATCGAGGTCGCGGACGGCGCGCTCGCGGATGCGCGCGCCCTGGTCGTCTCGCGCGCCGCGATGGGCAATGGCCGGCGCCGGATCGAGGACGTCGTCTATGTCGATCCCGAGCGCTTCGAGGCGCGCGCCACGCCCGAGATCGCGCTCGAGCTCGAACGCATCAATCGCGGCCTGCTCGGGGCCCGCCGGCCCTACCTGCTGATCGGGTTCGGGCGCTGGGGCAGCTCCGACCCGTGGCTCGGCATCCCGGTGCGTTGGGACCAGATCTCCGGGGCGCGCGCGATCGTCGAGGCGACGTTGCCGGGGATGAGCCCCGAGCCCTCCCAGGGGTCGCACTTCTTCCACAATCTGTCGAGCTTCGACGCGCTCTACCTGACCGTCCCGCCGGGCGGCGAGCGCGGGATCGACTGGCGGTATCTCGCCGCGCAGCCGCGCATCGACGAGACCGAGCACGTGCGCCACGTGCGCTGCGCGAGGCCGCTGCGGGTCGAGGTGGACGGACGCAGCCGGCGCGGTGGGGTGTGGAGCGCGGAGGAGCCATGAGCCGCCCGACGGAGCCTTCGATGGACCGGGTCCTGCACGACCTCCAGGAGCGCGCCAAGGAGCTCGCCTGTCTCTACCGCGTGGACGCGATCCTGGCGCGGCCGGGCCTCTCGGTCGAAGACCTCGTGCGCGCCGTGCTGGCGGTGGTCCCCTCCGGGTGGCAGTTCCCGGACATCTGCCTGGCGCGTGCCCAGGTCGGTCCGCACCTCTACGAGCCCGAGGGCTTCCGGGCCACCGACTGGGTCCAGGCGGCGCCGATCACGGTGCGCGGCCAGCCGATGGGCCGCGTCGAGGTCTACTACACCGAGCCGCGGCCGCACGGCGACGAGGGGCCCTTCCTCGCCGAGGAGCGCCGCCTGCTCGAGACCATCGCGGAGCGCCTGGGGCGCGTGCTCGCCGGGCGCGAGACCGCGGCCACCTCTCCGGCCCAGGAGGCCGAGCAGAGCCCGGGCTGGCGCGTCGTGCTCGAGTTCCTGCGCCAGACCGATCGCGTGCTGCTCGGACGGCTCGGGCGCAAGATGATCAATCACCTGTGCTGGAGCGGCATCGACGAAGCCGAGGAGCTGCTGCGCCAGATCTCGCCCGGCGGCGGCGCGCTGGAGCCGATCGACGAGAACCGGCCGCTGCCGCGCGCGAGCCTGGTCGCCGACGCCGAGACCACCGAAGCCGCTTTCCGCATCGCCCCCGAGCACCTGCCGGACGAGGAGATCCTCGCGCTCATCCAGGGCTGGATCCGGGAGGACAAGACCACGTTCCTCAAGCACGCCGTGGAGCGGCTGGACACGCCGCTGCCCGAGCTGGTCGAGGCGCTCGAACGCTTCCGACAGGGCGGCATCGAGGAGCGGGATCTCTCGGTGGCGACGCAGCTCGGCTTGCGCGCATCGCTGGTGCGGCGCTTCCTCACCGACCAGCTCGGCTTCGTCAACATCTCCAAGCAGGTGCTCGAGGTCAACGATTTCCGGGAGCTCGCCCTGCGCATCGTGGCGCCGGCGAGGAGCCACGGCCGCATCGGCGGCAAGTCGGCGGGCCTCTTCCTGGCCGGCAAGATCCTCGAGCGGGCGACCGGCTACGAGGATCTGCTCGGGCGCATCAGGATCCCGCGCAGCTGGTACATCCCGGCCGACGGCATCCTCGACTTCATCGCCCACAACGACCTGACCGAGGTCCACAACCGCAAGTACCTCGACCCGGACCGCATCCGGCTCGAGTACCCGCACCTGGTGCAGCTGTTCAAGAACTCGTACTTCTCGTCGGAGATCCTGCGCGGCCTCGCGGTGGTGCTCGACGACCTCGACGGACGCCCGATCATCGTGCGCAGCTCCTCGCTGCTCGAGGATCGCCTGGGATCCGCCTTCTCGGGCAAGTACAAGAGCCTCTTCCTGTCGAACACCGGCTCGAAGAGCGAGCGGATGAGCGCGCTGACCGACGCCATCGCCGAGGTCTACGCGTCGGTGTTCTCGCCCGACCCGATCGAGTACCGCGCCCGGCACGGCTTCCTGGACATGCACGAGGAGATGGGCATCCTCATCCAGGAGGTGGTCGGGCGCCGGATCGGCTCCTACTTCCTGCCCGTGTTCGCAGGCGTCGGTTTCTCCAACAACGAGTTCCGCTGGTCCGCGCGCATCCAGCGCGAGGACGGGCTGCTGCGCATGGTGGTGGGCCTCGGCACCCGCGCCGTCGACCGGCTCGCCGACGACTACCCGATCCTGGTCGCGCCCGGCCAGCCCGGGCTGCGCGTCAACCAGACCGCGGACGAGGCCACCCGCTACTCGCCCAAGTACATGGACGTCATCAATCTCGAAACGGGCTCGTTCGAGAGCATCGACCTGCGCACCTTCCTGGCCGAGCACGGCGAAGTGATTCCGCTCGCCCGCCAGCTGGTGTCGATCGTCGACCACGACCAGCTGCGCCGTCCCACCGGCCTGCTCGACTTCCGGCGCGACGAGCTGGTGGTGACTTTCGAGGGCCTGATCTCCGAGACGCCCTTCATGCCGCGCATGCGCGCGCTGCTGCGCGTGCTGCGCGAGCAGCTCGAGACGCCGGTGGACATCGAGTTCGCCTGCGACGGCGAGGACATCTACCTGCTCCAGTGCCGGCCGCAGGGCGCGACGCACGGCGACGCGCCGGTGCCGATCCCGCGCGACCTGCCGCGCGAGCGCGTCCTGTTCACCGCCAACCGCTATGTCTCGAACGGCCGCGTCGGCGACATCACGCACGTGGTCTACGTCGACCCCGAGGCCTATGGCAGGCTCGAGCTCGCCCGGCTGCGCGACGTCGGGCGCGCGGTGGGCCGGCTCAACCGCACCCTGCCCAAGCGCCGTTTCCTGCTCATGGGTCCCGGGCGCTGGGGCAGCCGCGGCGACGTGCGGCTGGGCGTGCCCGTGACCTACGCCGACATCAGCAACGCCGCCGTGCTGATCGAGATCGCGCGCCTGAGCGGGGGCTACGTCCCCGACCTGTCCTTCGGCACCCACTTCTTCCAGGACCTGGTCGAGTCCTCGATCCGCTACCTGCCGCTCTACCCGGACGACCCGGACGTGATCTTCGCCGAGCCGTTCTTCTCCCACTCGCCCAACGCGCTCGCCGACCTGCTGCCGGAGTTCGCGGACCTGGCCGACGTCGTACACGTGATCGACGTGCGCTCGGTGGCGGAGGGATTCGTGCTCAAGGTGCTGATGAACGGCGACCTGGACCAGGCGGTGGGGGTGCTCGGCTCGCCCGCCACGGTGGCCGAGGAGGAGACCGGTGCGCTGCTCGCGCCGCAGCGCGAAGCGCCCGACGACCACTGGCGCTGGCGGCTGCGCATGGCGCAGCGCCTCGCCGAGCAGCTCGACCCGATACGCTTCGGGGTGCGCGCTCTCTACCTGGTGGGCAGCGCCAAGAACGCCAACGCCGGCCCCGACAGCGACATCGACCTGCTCGTCCACCTGGTGCCCACCGAGGACGGCCGGGGCGAGCTCGAGGCCTGGCTGGAGGGTTGGAGCCGGGCCCTCGCCGAGGCCAACTACCTGCGCACCGGGGTACGGCGGGAGGGCCTGCTCGACGTCCATTTCGTGACCGACGAGGACGTCGCGCGCGGGCGCGGGGTGGCGGCCAAGATCGGCGCGATCACCGACGCCGCGCGGCCGCTGCCGACCGGCGGCGCCGGGACGCGCTGAGGCCCGGAAGCGGAGGACGCCACCCCGGGGCGGCCCGCCCACCCCGCGGGGGTGTTCGTCCGGGGCGCCCCGGGGGTCAACATAGAAGCCCGGTCGCAGGTTTCCAACCACCTTCACGTACCCTCCCAGGAGGAGATTCATGAACGAGTACGTCGCCTCTCTGATGGCCGGCGTCAAGGCCAAGAATCCTTCCGAGCCCGAGTTCCACCAGGCGGTCCAGGAGGTCGCCGAGAGTCTTGCGCTCGTGCTCGAGCGCCACGCCGAGTACCGTCACTCGCGGATCCTCGAGCGCATCATCGAGCCCGAGCGCGTGATCCTGTTCCGGGTGCCGTGGGTCGACGACCAGGGGCGGGTGCAGGTGAACCGGGGCTACCGCATCGAGATGAACAGCGCCATCGGTCCCTACAAGGGCGGCCTGCGCTTCCATCCCTCGGTGAACCTCGGCATCCTCAAGTTCCTCGCCTTCGAGCAGGTCTTCAAGAACTCGCTCACCACGCTCCCCATGGGCGGCGGCAAGGGCGGTTCGGACTTCGACCCCAAGGGCAAGAGCGACGGCGAGGTGATGCGTTTCTGCCAGGCATTCATGGCCGAGCTGTTCCGCCACATCGGATCGAACACGGACGTGCCGGCCGGGGACATCGGGGTGGGCGGCCGTGAGATCGGCTACCTGTTCGGCTTCTACAAGAAGCTGCGCAACGAATTCACCGGCGTGCTCACCGGCAAGGGCCTGAACTGGGGCGGTTCGCTGATCCGCCCGGAGGCGACCGGCTACGGCTGCGTCTACTTCGCGGCCGAGATGCTGGGCAGCCGCAAGCAGACGCTCGCCGGCAAGACCTGCCTGGTGTCGGGCAGCGGTAACGTCGCCCAGTACACGATCGAGAAGCTCCTCGACCTGGGCGCCAAGCCGGTGACCGCGTCCGACTCGAACGGCTACGTCTACGACGACGCCGGCATCGATCGCGAGAAGCTCGCCTGGCTGATGGAGCTCAAGAACGTGCGCCGCGGCCGCATCCAGGAGTATGTGGAACGCTTCAAGGGCGCGGTCTACACGCCGATCGACCCCAAGGACGACCACAATCCGCTCTGGGACCACAAGGCGGACTGCGCGTTTCCCTCCGCCACCCAGAACGAGATCAACGGCAAGGACGCCGCCAACCTCCTGCGCAACGGCATCTACGTGATCGGGGAGGGGGCCAACATGCCGTCGACCATCGAGGCGGTCAATCAGTTCGTCGACGCGCGCATCCTCTACGGTCCCGGCAAGGCCGCCAACGCGGGCGGCGTCGCCAC
>JAFNAE010000165.1 GCA_017860005.1 Acidobacteriota bacterium
GGCCGGCGTGGTGCCGCTCGCGTTCTGGGCGGTCGAGCTGCGCCGCGACCCGGCGCGCTCGCCGGCCTGGGCGATCGCGCTGCGCTCGCTCGCCGGAGCCCTGCTGCTCTATCTGGCGCACGCGCTCTGGCTCGTCGTGGGCGGCTTCGCGGTCGCGACCTGGGTGCTGCTCTTCCGCTTCTCGCGCCGCGAGGCGCTGGCACGCGCCGCGGGCGTGGCCCCGGTCGTCGCCCTGGCGCTGGTCTGGAGCGGCGAGCTCGCGGCGGCAGGATGGCAGTCGAACGTGCGCATGCTGGTGGCGCCGCTCGACCGGCTGACCTCGCCGCGCTTCCTGACCACCGTCTTCTGGGGCGGGCTCGAGGGGTGGGTCGAGGTCGCGCTGTTCGGCGCGCTCGTTCTCTGGCTGGCCGGGTCGGGCGTCGCGGCCTGGCGGGCGCGCGGGCGCGGCGCCGACTCGTTCCTGCTCCTGTTCGGCGCGCTCGCGCTCCTGCTCGTCTTCCTCGCGCCCGGCAAGATGGACCACACCGTGCTGTTCGCCTGGCGCTGGGGGCCGTTCGCGGCGCTCGCCCTGCTGCTCGGGGTACCGCCGCCGCCGCTGCCGGCCCGCGCAGCGACGGCCTGCGCCGCTGCCGTGGTGGTGCTCTTCGCGCTCGCCACCGCGCGCGCCTGGCACGCCTTCGAGCGCGACGAGCTGCGCGGCTTCGAGGCGGCGCTGGCGGCGGTGCCCGAGGGCGGCCGGGTGGTCGGCCTCGACTTCGTGCGCCGGAGCCCGCGCTTCAAGGTGCAGCCGTTCTTCCAGATGTCCGCCTACGCGGCAGTCGAGCGGCGCGCGGAGACGAGCTTCAGCTTCGCCGAGGTGGCGAGCTCGCTGGTCACCTACCGGGAGCTGCCGCGCACGCGGAGCTTCACGCCGTCGCTCGAGTCCTACCCGTTCTGGGTCCGAGCGGGCGATCTCGAGTTCTTCGACGTCGTCCTCTTCCACGGCGACGCTCGCGCGTCGGCCTGGCTCGCGGAGCGGCTACCGGGGCTGATCCCGGTGGCCGGCGACGGCCGCTGGTGGCTGCTGGCGCGCCCGGGGCGGGCGGCGGAGGCCAAGTGAGCGCCGCGCCCGGGACGCCCGCCGGCCGCCGCGAGCTGCCCGCGCCGTGGGCGGGCGCCTGGGCGCTCGTCGCCGCCGCGCTCGCGGCGGCGATCGCGCTCGGCCCGCTCGCCGGGATTCCTCACGTCCAGGACGAGGTCGTCTACACCTGGCAGGCGGAGCGCCTGGCGGAGGGCCGGCTGTTCGCGCCGGTGCCCGAGCCGCGCGCGGCGCACGTCTACGACTTCCTGCTCGATACGCCGCGCGGACGTGTCGGGATCTTCCCGCTCGGCTGGCCGCTGGTGCTCGCGCTGGGCGCGCTCGCGGGCGCACCGGCGCTGGTCAACCCGCTGCTCACGGGCCTCGCCGTGCTGCTCGGCACCGCGCTGGCGGCGCGCCTGGGCGGCCGCGAGGCGGCGCTCGCCGCGGCGCCCTGGCTCGCGCTCTCGCCCCAGGCGCTCCTGCTCGGGGCGTCGCGCATGTCGCACCCGCTCGCCGCCGTGCTCGCCCTCGCCGCACTCCTGCTCGCGCTGGGCCGGGGGGTGGCGCGCACGCCGCACGGTCTCGCCCTCGGCGGCGCGCTCGGCGGCCTCGCGCTCGCGCGGCCGCTCGACGCGCTGGTGGTTGCCGCGCTCTCGGTTCCGCTCGCGCTCTACCGGCGGTGCGGCACGCGCTACGCGGCGGGCATCGCGGCCGGGCTCGCGCTCGGTGCGCTCGCGGTGGGGCTCCAGAACCACGCGATGACCGGCTCTGCGTTCGAGTTCGCCCAGGGCGCGTACTTCGAGAAGTCGGCGCCGCCCGCTCCCGGCGACGGCTTCCGCTTCGCGCCCGGCTGCAACGACCTCGGCTTCGGAGCCGACCGGGGCTGCTTCCCGACCTGGGGCTCCTACGGCCACACCCCGGAGAAGGCGTGGCTCGACTTCGCGCGCAACGCGCGGCTGGCGGCGCGGCTCTGGCTGGGCTCGCCGTGGGCCTGGGTCCTGCTCCTCGCGGCGCTGGCGCTGCCGGTCGCGCGCAAGGCAGCGACGCTCGCGCTCGCGCTCGGCGCCGGGCTCGCGACCGCCTACGCCCTCTACTGGTACGGCGGGTCGTGTTACGGCGCGCGCTTCTGGCACGTGGCGCTGGCGCCGATGGTGATCGCTGCGGCGACCTGCGCCGCGGCGCTGCTGCGCCGTTTCCGCCTCATTCCCTGGCTGGCGCTGGTCCTGCTCGTGCCGATGGCTCTGCGGCTCGCCCGTGCGCTGCCCGAGCTCGAGGCATACTGGGGGATCGACGACCGCTTCGCGCGCCTGGAACGCGAATGGAAGGCGGGACCGGTCCTGATGCTGGTCGCGTACCGTAGCGAGCTGCGGCTGACGCGGCCACGTGAGACGACCGGCGAGGACCTCCTCACGGCGCCGCACCGCTGGCGGGCCGCGTGGTTCCCGAGCTCGGGAGAGATCGCCTTTGCCGAGTTCCATCCGCAGCTGATCGACGCGGTTGCGCTGCGCCACCCTGGGCGCGGAATCCGGATCTACGAGATGGCGGCTGACGCGAAGGAGGATCGGATCCGGGCGCTCGAAGCCAGCGACCGATTCGAGCCGCAGCTGAGAGACCTTCCCCTGCCGACGAGATTGCCACTCCTGCCGGCGCCGCGCCGGGCGGGCGACACCTGGAGCGGAAGCTACCGCGTGGTCGAGGTGTCCCGCGAGTCCATCGCCGGGCGGGCACCTTCCGCCCTGCGCTAGGCTGAATCCCAATGTCCGCAGTCGATTCGCCGCGCGGGATCGCGCGAGGGCTCGCCGTGTCGGCGGCGGCTGTCGCGCTCGTCTGGTGCGGATGGAGTCTCTCGTTCCCCGGTTGCCTCAGCCTCGACGAAGTCACCTATCTGCTCTCGGCGCGCAGCCTCGCCGGCGGCACCGGGGTCGAGGTGTGGAACGGATTCGAGGAGTTCCCCAGCCCCGAGCTCGCTCCCGGTTGGCTCAAGGTGGTGGACGGTCGGCTGGTCTCCCAGTACCCCGACTTCCACCTCTTCCTGGCGCTGCCCGCGTACCGCGCGCTCGGATTCCGAGGGCTGTTCGTCGTCAATGTGCTCGCCTTCGCGGGCCTGCTGGCGCTGACCTGGGACCTCGCGCGGCGTCTCTTCGGCGGGCGCGTCGCGCTGGTCGCGATCGGACTCCTCGGCCTGTCGACCTTCGCATTCGAGTATGCGGTGGCGGCGTGGCCGCACATGACATCGGCCCTGTTCGTGCTCGCCGCGCTCGCGCTCGTCGAACGGGCTTCGTTCGACGCCGGCCCGGGCCGCTCCATGCTCGCCGCGGCCGGCGCCGGGCTCCTGATCGGGTTCGGGGCCGGCGTGCGCCTCGACGTCGTCGTCGCGGGGGCAGCTCTCGGCGCGGCGCTGCTCCTCCTCCGACCGGCCCGATTCCGGGAGGCTGCCGCGTTCGCCCTCGGGGCGCTGCCGCCACTGCTCCTCCTCGCGCTGCTCAACGGTCGCAAGTTCGGTGTCGTTTCGCCGTTCACCTACGGGCCCTCGTACGGGATCGCGACCGGGATCGGTCCCTACCTGCCGGTCGCCGCGGCCGCGCTGGCCGCGTTCGTGGCCCTGTTCTCGCTCACGCGCCGTCCCCGGGACGGCGGCCCGGCTCGGCGCCGGCTCGTGATCGGCGCGGCGCTCGCGGGCGTGATCGTGATCTCGGTGACGCCCGCCCTGAGAGCGGCGCTCGGCCAGCTCGCCCGGGGCGCCTTCGAGTTGCTGGTGGACCTCCGGGTGCGGCCGCTCGACCCGAGCTCCCCCGAGTACTGGCGCGGCCCGGACGGCGGCGTCATCTACATGGGCTCGCTGAAGAAGGCGCTGCTGCAGAGCTGTCCTTGGTTGCTGCTTGCCGCGCTGCCGGTCGTCGAGGCGTTGCGCCGGGGTGAGCGCCGGCGGCAGGCGCTCCTCCTCGCCGCGGTACCCGTCGCCCTCGTCGGCCTGTACTCGTACTTCGCGTGGGACGGCGGCCTCTCGCTCAATCAGCGCTACTTCGTACCTGCGCTCCCGATGCTGGCGATCCTGGCGGCGCAGGGGCTCCGGGGCCTCCTCGCGCGCACCGGCGCGCGACTGCGCGGGCTGCTCGCCGCGGGCGCGCTGCCGGTGGCGATCTGGATCGGGATCGCCGGGTCCGGGCGTTTCGACTACGCCCGCCAGAGCGGGCTCGTGCTGAACCTCCCGCTGCTCGTCGGCGGCCTGCTGTTGGCGGCGCTCGCGGCGGTGGAGCTCGCCGCGCGGCCCGGCGGGCGACGCTCCTGGACGCGTGTCGCGGCCTGGGCGGCGGCGGCCGCGATCGCCTGCGGCGTCCTGACCGCGTGGGCCTACGATCTTCCGCGCACGCTCGCCCGTCGCAGGCTCCACGCCGACCTCGGCGCGGCGGTGGCGCGCTTCGCGGGCGCCGACGCCATCGTCTTCTCCCGCCCTCCCGAGCTCGCGGCGAGCGCGCTCGACCTCGGGCGCCGGATCCGGCTCGCCAATCCGGGCACGGACGCGCACCGGACCTTCGATGCTCTGGCGCGATTCCACACCGAGCGCGGACGCCGCCCGCTGCTCGTGGCCGAGCGCGGTCGGCTGGAGTGGATGGTCGCGAACGGCGTTCTCGATGGGTGGCGCCTGGAGCGGCTCGCGACCAGCGAGCTCGCCGACGTGGTCCGCATGTCTCCGGCCGGGTCGGCGGCTCCGATGCGGTCGACGAGCGCCACGACGACCGCGCCCCACGAAGCCCGCCGCGTCCCGGATTCGGCCGTCGAAGAACCTGCGGACTGAAAGATCCCCGGAACCTCCTCGGGCGCTCCGCGAACCCTCGGCGCGGATCGCGGTGAGCGCGCGGGAGTGCGGTTTCGGAGCCCTCCGCCGGCCTCTCGGCAGGTACGGGACGCTTCGGTCGCGTGCTAGCATCGCGCCAACAGAGCGCGACGAGTCAACGGGTCGAGCAGATGTCCGCGAGCCCCTCCGATCGGTACGAGTACGGCACGCTCTTCTTCAACTACATCGAGGAGGGTGCGCTTCGATCGGCACGCACGATCGTTCCGATCGTAGTCCAGGCGCTCGGCACCCGCACGATTCTCGACGTGGGTTGCGGCGCGGGCGCCTGGTTGCTGGAGTACGAGCGCCTGGGTGTGGCGGGGCTCGGGATCGACGGCGACTACGTGCAACCCGACCAGCTGCTCATCCCCGCGGAGAGTTTCGTACCCCTCGATGTCACCCGGCCGTTCGATCTGGAGCGGAGGTTCGATCTCGTCCAGTGCCTCGAGGTGGCCGAGCACATCCCGACGAGCGCGAGCGCGACCCTCGTCGAGAATCTCACCAGGCATTCGGATCGGGTGCTCTTCTCGGCCGCCGTACCAGGGCAGGGAGGAGAGCACCACATCAACGAGCAGCCCCACGAATACTGGCGCGGCCTGTTCGCAGCTCGCGGCTACGTGGCGTTCGATTTCCTTCGCCCGCGAATCACCGGCTCGAGGGTCGAACCCTGGTACGCGCACAATGTTCTGCTGTACGCGCGGGAGACTCTTGCCGGCGAACTGCGGAGCGAGGTCCGAGCTGCTCGCGTTCCGAGTGGGTCCCGGATCCCTGACGTCTCATCCGTTGGCCTGCGGCTGAGAAGGCAGCTCCTGCGGCGTCTGCCGACAGCGATGGTGACGCGGCTGGCGGTCTGGAAGCACCGGTTCAAGACCCGGCGGGCAGTGAGGCAGGGCTGACGCGATGTCGCGACAGGTTCCCCGTCTCGCCATCGTGGTCCCCTGCTTCAACGAGGAGGCGGCGCTGCCGGCGAGCGCGGAGCGGTTGATCACCTACCTGGAGACCGCGATCGGATCGGGCAGGCTCGCTCACGACAGCGCCGTCTATTTCGTGGATGACGGCTCCACGGACGCGACCTGGAGTCAGATCGAGGCGTTCGCTTCAGGAGGGCGCCGGTGTCACGGCATCAAGCTGTCGAGGAACCTCGGGCACCAGAACGCTCTCCTCGCCGGACTGCTCACGGTCGAGGGCGAGGCGGTGATCAGCATCGACGCCGATCTGCAGGACGACGTTTCT
>JAFNAE010000166.1 GCA_017860005.1 Acidobacteriota bacterium
GTGCGCGGCCGCCAGGTCCGCTTCCACGACGTCGGCGGCACCCTGATGTCGGTGCCGCTCGAGGACGTCGACGTCGCGGCGAGCGAGTTCGTCTCCTGGCAGGTCTCCACCACCCGTCCGACGAAGATCCCCGACCCGGTGCCCTGGGAGCGCAAGCCGGCGCCGCCGGCCGCCGCGACCCAGGCCACCCCGCCGCTCGCGGACGGCGGTCCGTGCGCGCCGGGCACGGTGCGGCGCGTGGTCGACTCCGAGACGGTCGAGGTCCAGCTCGAGCGCGGCGCACAGCTCGTCCACCTCGCCTGCCTCGACGGGCCCGAGGAGCGCAACCGCTTCCCCGAGCTCGCCTACTTCGGGCGCGAGACCGAGAGCGTGCTGGCCGCGCTGCTCGCGCCCGGCGCGGCGGTCTGCGTCGTCGACGAGGGCGACCGGCCGCTGCTCGACCCCGCCGGGCACCGCATCGCCTACCTGCGCCTCCCGGACCGGCGCGACGTCGGCGCCGAGCTGGTGCGCCGCGGCTACGGCGTCGCCCGCGACGGCGCCTGCGCCCAGCGCGCCCGCTACCGGGAGCTCGAGCGCCAGGCGGTGGCGGCCGAGGTCGGCCACTGGGGGCCGACCGCCAACCAGGTCGCGGTGGCGGTGGTCGCCAACGCGCTGGCGTTCCACGCCGTGGGGCCGCCGCGGCGCGCCGGCGGAGGCGGTTGAGGGCGGTAGCGCGACGCGGCCCGGGCGGCCGCGCGGCAGCAGGCGAAGCGGCGGGCTCTCGGGGGCCGGATCAGGCCTCGCGTCGCAGCGCGCGCCGCGCCGCGCGGGCGGCGCGCTCGACCGTCGCCAGGTCGCCGCGCAGCCGCGCCAGCTCGGCGGTCGACGGCGGCCGCCCGGCGAAGACCTCATCCACGTAGCCACCGACCAGCCGCCGGGTGGCCGGCGAGGCGGCGGGCAGCCGGCGCGCGACCAGGCGCTCGAGCGCCAGCGGCGCGAGCGCATCCGGGACCGGCAGGCCGGCCGCGGCGAGCGTGGCGCGCAGCAGCGCGTAGGCGTGCGCGGCGCTCCAGGCGGCGCGCCGGCGCAGCTGCAGCCAGGCGCCCGCCGCGGTCAGCGCCAGCGCGGCGGCGAGCCAGGGCCAGGTCCGGGGCCGCCCCCCGCTGCCGGGATCCGTATCCGCCGACGGCGCTCCGGCCGGTGACCCGGGCGCCCCGGGCGCCGCCTCCGGCCGCCGCCGCTCGCTCCACCTCCGCATCAGGTCCGACCACCAGGAGCGCACCGACCCCAGGACGCCGACCTGGTCCTCGAAGTCGTAGGAGATGACCCAGCGGTCCCAGCGGAAGACGAGCGCGTCCCAGGCCTCGCGCGCGGTCGCCAGGACTCCCCCCGCGCCAGGTCCCGGCAGCCCGTCGGGCGGCGTCGGGTCGAAGGTGGTCCAGCCCGGACCCGGCAGCCAGGCCTCGACCCAGGCGTGCGCGTTCGACTGGCGCACCACCCAGCTCGACTCCCAGGCGCTCCACTCGGCGCCGTAGAAGCCGGTCACCAGGCGCGCGGGAATCCCCTGCGCGCGCAGCAGCAGGACCATCGCCGAGGCGAAGTACTCGCAGTGGCCGCGCCGGTCGCGGAACAGGAAGTCCTCGATCGGCGAGGCGCCGCCGCGGCCGACGAACTCCGTCGTGTAGGCGTAGTCGACCAGCAGGCGCTGTTCGATGCGCGCCGCGCGCTCCGCGGCCGCGCCGGTGCCGGCCCAGGCCGCGGCGAGCTCCGCCATCCGCTCGCTCACGCCCTCGGTCGAGAGCGGACCCGCGCCGCCCTCGGGCGGCCGCGCCAGCGGCGCCGGCGCGGCGCCGAGCAGCGCCTCGTACTCGAAGAGCTCGCCCGGCAGACCGCCGAGCGCCAGGGCGCCGCCGTCCGAGAGCTCGAGCCGCAGCGCCGCGGCGTCCACGGCGAGCGTCTCGAGCGGCAGCGGGAGCGAGGGCGAGCGCAACGGCTCGAGCGCGATCCAGGCGCGCCCGACCGGCGTGCCGGGGGCGAGCCGGAAGAGCCCCTCGCGCGACTCCTTGAGCAGGCGGCGCGCCCCCGGCGCCAGGCGCCAGGTGCGCCCGGCCCAGGCCTCGTAGGCGCCCGCCTTGAAGCGGATCGAGGTCGGATCGGGATGCCGCCCGTCGAAGCGCACGCGCAGCGCCACCTCCCGGCTCTCGCGCAGCCGGCCGATCAGGTCGAGGTTGATGTCGTCGGTGAAGCCCATGCGGCGAGCGGCCTCGCCGCCCAGCGCGCCCGGGCCGACCACGAACGGCGAGCGCACGCGCGGCAGCAGCGCGAACAGCGGCACCGCGAGGATCACCGTCGCCGCCGCCATCGCGGCCACCATCCAGCCGGCGCCCAGGCGCGGCGCCGCGTCGCGCACGCCGCCGAACGCCGAGACGACGTGGAAGTGCACGAAGCGCGCGAGCAGCACCAGGGTGACGACGAGGAAGGCGACCAGATAGGCCACCACCGACGGGTGGGTCGAGGTCGCCATCGCGGCGAGGAAGAGGAAGAAGAGCCCGATCCAGGTCTGCCACTTGTCCTTCTCGCGCGTCAGCGACCAGAGCTTGGCGGCGACGCCGAACAGGGTCAGGTGGAGCACCGGCCGGACCGGCTGGATGCGGCCGGTGGCGAGCACGTCGAGGACGAGGACCGGCAGGTACGCCAGGCCCAGCAGGTTGAGCGCGCGATTGGAGAGCCAGCGCTCCGAGCCGCGCCAGGCGCGATGCAGGAAGAGGCCGACCGCGCCCAGGAAGGCGGCGAGCGCCGGCCATTCGAGCGCGTCGTTGAGCGGCAGCGGCCAGGCGACGCCGAGCGCGACGAAGCCGAGCAGGAGGCGCTTCTCGCGCGTGAAGGTCACGCCGCACCCTCCGCGGGCGTCGCGCCCGCCAGAGCCAGCCGCAGCTGGCGGGCGCCGGCGTCCGAGGCCTGGAGCGGGACGCGCCCGGGCGGCACGACCTCGAGCAGCGCGAGGGCCTCGAGCACGGCCCGGCGTTGCCGGGGGCCGCCCCCGAACGGCACCATCCGCTCGCGCGTGACGAGCTCGACCTCGAAGCCGCGATCGAGGTGGTCGACCGCCGCGGTCGCCGCTTCGGACACGAGCTGCTCGAAGCGCGCCTCGTGCGTGGGCGTCAGGGGCCGGCGCAACCCGTTGTCGAGCAGGATCGAGAGGCGCAGCGTCTCCTCCGCCTCGCGCTCCTGGTAGACCAGGGCGCGGGTCTGCGCGCTCTTCTTCCAGTGGATGCCGCGCGGATCGTCGCCCTGGCGGAAGGCGCGCAGGGCGTGCAGGTCGTGACCCCAGCCCGGGCGCGCCGTGGAGCGGTCGCCGGCCAGTCCGGCGGCGGCGATCTCCACCTCCCCGGGCGGGAAGAGCTCGGGATAGACGAGCACCTGCACGCCGAGCGGATAGCGCATGCCCTTGCGGAAGAGCCCGAGCGGGAACAGCGAGGCGACGTGCAGCGCCTCGAGGCGGACGAGCCCGCGCCGCGCGAACAGCAGGTCGAGCGCGCCGCTCGCGCCCTGGCCCGCGTCCAGCCGCTCGACCAGCCGCCAGGGCCCGCGCGCGTCGGCGGCCACCAGGAGCAGCCAGCGCGGCACCCAGCGCGCGCGGTTGCGCAGGTCGAAGGCGAGCACGGCGGGGCGCCGCGCGTAGACGTCGCGCGGCGGAGCGACCTCGATCTCGAGCCCGCGCACGTTGCGGCGCGACACCAGCCCCGAGACCACGAGCAGGGCGAGCATGGCGGCGAGCACGAGGTAGAGAGCGTTGTTGCCGGTGTTGGTCGCCGCCACCGCGACGATCAGCGTGAAGAGCACGAACCAGAGCCCCACCTTGGTGATGCGGATGCCCTCGGGCGCGGGACGGGCGCGCCACCAGCGGGCGAGGCGGGAGACCGGCCCGGCCCGCTCGTGCGGGGCGCGCCGGAGGGTCGTCATCGCGCCCGCGCCTCCCCGGCTCAGATCGGGACCGGCACCGAGGCCACCAGTCGCTCGACCGCGCGGCGCGAGGCCTCGAGCCCCGAGGCGCCGCGGCGCAGCACGACGCGATGGGCGAGCACCGGCACCGCCAGGCGCTGGATGTCGTCGGGCACCACGAAGTCGCGCCCCTCGACCAGCGCCAGCGCCTGAGCCGCGCGCTGGAGGCCGAGCGCCCCGCGCGTCGAGACTCCGAGCTGGAACTCGTCGCCGGCGCGCGTGCGCTCGGCGAGCGCCAGCACGTAGTCGGCGATCCGGCCGGCGACGCGCACGGAGAGGACACTCCGCTGCAGCGCGCGGATCTCGTCGCCAGCGATCACCGTCGCCAGTCGCTCGAGCTCGCCCTCCACCCCGCCGGCCAGGAGCAACTCCCGCTCCAGGTCGCGTGACGGGTAACCGAGCCGCAGGTGCATCTCGAAACGGTCGAGCTGGGACTCCGGGAGCGGGAAGGTGCCCAGGTACTCGTGCGGGTTCTGGGTGGCGAGCACCAGGAACGGGTCGGGCAGGTCGAGGCGCTGGCGCTCGACCGTCACCTTGCGCTCGCTCATCGCCTCGAGCAGGGCGGACTGGGTCTTGGGCGTCGCCCGGTTGATCTCGTCGGCGAGCACGACGTTGGCGAAGATCGGTCCGGGCACGAACTCGAACGCCTCTCGGCGCTGGTTCCAGACCGAGACGCCGAGGATGTCCGAGGGCAGCAGGTCGCTGGTGAACTGGATGCGCTGGAAGTCGAGCCCGAGGGAGCGCGCGAGGGCCTGGGCGAGCGTGGTCTTGCCCACGCCGGGCACGTCCTCGATCAGCACGTGGCCGCGCGCCAGCAGCGCCACCACCGCCAGCCGGATCGCCTCCGGCGAGCCGCGGAAGACGCGCGCGACGTTGGCCTCGAGACGCGACAGGGGTCCGGTCGCGGGAGCGGGCGGCGCCGCCGGACGGAGGGTCTCGGTCATCGGCAGCATCCTACGGGAGAGGGCCCATCCCGGCCGAGCGGCCCGGGCTCAGCCGCCGGCGCCGAACTCGCGGTACTCGCTCCGCTCCGCGGCGGGTACCGGGACGCGCACCTCGACGAAGAAGCCGTCGCCGGCCCGGTAGGGCAGTTCGTCGAGGACGAGCGAGATCTGCGCTCCGCCGCGGTCCACCTTCGAGACGTCGGCGAACACGCGCCGGTGCGCCTTCTCCTTGCCGGTGGCGTCGGCCATCGAGACGTCGAGCGTGATCCCGGGGAGCGCTTCGCCTCCGGCCCACTCGACCAGGACGTCGAGCACGATCTGCTGGCTGGCCGCGGCCGGGTCGTCGCGCACCACGAAGCTCTGCAGCGTGGCGCTGTAGCGCGCCCGCGCCGCCTCGACGCCCCGCGCGGGATCCTGGGCGCACGCCGCCTCGAGCGCGACGGCGAGCGCGAGTCCGGCGAGGAGGAGCGAGCGCGGGCGGGTCATCAGCCGCCGAGATTGTAGCGGACGATCGCCCACAGGGCCGCGATCCCGTCCTTCCAGCCGATCTTCTTGCCCTCGGCGTAGGTGCGGCCGTGGTAGGAGATCGGCACCTCGTAGATGCGCGCCCGGCGCCGCGCCAGCTTGGCGGTGAGCTCGGGCTCGATGCCGAAGCGGTTCGAGCGCAGGACCATGCCCTCGAGCAGGCTGCGCCGGAAGACCTTGTAGCAGGTCTCCATGTCGGTGAGGTTGAGGTTGGACATCATGTTGGAGACGGTGGTCAGGAAGCGATTGCCGAGCGCATGCCAATAGAGCAGCACCCGGTGCGGTCGGCCGCCCAGGAAGCGTGAGCCGAAGACGGCGTCGGCCTCGCCCTGGAGGATGGGCGCGAGCAGGAGCGGGTACTCGCGCGGGTCGTACTCGAGGTCGGCGTCCTGGACCACGATCACGTCCCCGGTCGCCTCCGCGAAGCCGCGCCGCAGGGCCGCGCCCTTGCCCTGGTTGACCTCCTGCTCGAAGACGCGCAGGGGCCATTCCCCGCGCGCTGCGATCTCGCGCAGCAGATCGCGGGTGCCGTCCGACGAGCCGTCGTCCACCACCAGGATCTCGCGCTCGAGGCCGTCCGGGAGCGGCGCGTGCGCGACGCGCCGCAACAGCTCCTCCAGCGTGGCGCGCTCGTTGAACGCGGGGATCACGATCGAGATCTTCTGGACCATGGCCTGG
>JAFNAE010000167.1 GCA_017860005.1 Acidobacteriota bacterium
GACGGCTGCGGCCTGCTCGGGCCGATCGACCTGCCCGACACGCCGAGCGTGCGCAACGACTTCGAGGGCCTGAGCTGCCACTTCTGCCACCGCGCGATGGTCAACCCGGCGCCGCCGCCCGGCGAACTGCCGTTCTATCGCGAGAACGGCAAGGTCTGGCTCGACGACACCGACTGCGGCGGGCAGGGCGAGCCCTGCCGGCGCGGCCCCTACGACTTCCCGCCGGGCGGCGATCCGCCACCTCCGCATCCCTGGGCCTATTCGCCCTACCACCGCTCGGCGGACCTCTGCGCCGCCTGCCACAACGTCACCAACCCGGTGAAGAACCTCCTCCTCGAAGACGGCACCGACACCGGCATCAAGTACCCGATCGAGCGCACCCACCAGGAGTGGGCGGCGAGCGACTTCGCCCCGACCGGCGCGACGCCCGCCACCTGCCAGCAGTGCCACATGCCCCAGGCCCCCGGCCCGGGCCCGAACTACGCCTGCATCTTCGGCGACACCGACCGCACCGGCGAGCTCGCGCGCCACGAGTTCGTGGGCGGCAACGCCTGGATCCCGGAGGTGCTCAAGGGCGAGTACGGCGGCCCGCTCCAGCTCGACCGCGAGCAGCGCTTCGACGACACCATCGCCTGGACGCAGGAGCTGCTGCACCAGGCCGCCGAGGTGGCGCTCGCGGTGCCCGCCGAGGCGGCGGCCGGCCAGCCCGTCGCGGCCGGCGTGCGCGTCACCAACCTCTCGGGCCACAAGCTGCCGACCGGCTATCCCGAGGGGCGCCGCCTCTGGATCCAGCTGCGCGCCACCGACGCCGGCGGCACCGTGGTCTGGGAGAGCGGCGCCTGGGACCCGGCCACCGGCGTGCTCTCCGACGGCGACGCGCCGGCCAAGATCTACCGCTCCGAGCCCGGCATCTGGAACCGGAACGGCACCGCCGGGTGCGACGTCGAGGACGCCGGCGGCGACCCGATCTTCCACTTCGTGCTCAACGACTGCATCCGGCTCGACAACCGGATTCCGCCCGCCGGCTTCACCGGCGGCGCCGACCTCGAGCTCCGGCCCGTCGGCTACGTCTATCCGGAGACCTTCCCCGGCTCCGGCATCCTCGTCCACTGGGACGACACCAGCTACGCGCTGGACCTGCCGCCGACCGCGCGCTCGCCCGTCACCGTGCGCGCGCGGCTGCTCTACCAGACCAGCTCGAAGGAGTACGTCGAGTTCCTGCGCGACCAGGCGGTGGCGAACGGCTTCCCGCCCGACTGCATCGAGCGCGACGGCCAGCCGCCGATGGTCTCGAGCCGCGGCCAGTACCTCTACGACCTCTGGACCCAGTACGGCCGCTCCGCGCCGTTCGAAATGGACGCCGCCGTCGGCACCGTCTACCTGCTCCTCTTCCGCGGCGACTTCGAGACCGGCGACACCAGCCAGTGGTCCGTGTCCGTGCCCTGAAGGCCCCGGACGCCACAGACAAAGGTTTTTCTGTTCAAAGCCCGGCGACCCTGACGCCGCTGACTCCGGGTGTCGCTCGGTGTACCCGCGGGCCAAGACCTGCTGTTGAAGGGAGGTTCCGTCGACGCGCGGGGCAGGTTCGTGCGGCGCGGCGGCGCCGGCGGCCCCGGCGGCGAAAGACCTGCCGTTGACGCGCGATCCGGGGGCGGGTCCGTGCGGCGCATGTGGCCCCGGCGGCGAAAAGCCTGCTGTTGACTCGAGATCCGGGGGCGGGTCCGTGCAGGGCCGGCAGCCCCGGCGGCGCGAAGCTTGTTGTTGAAGGGAGTGGCAAGCGCGGCCGCGCCGCGAGCCCGCGGCGCGCGCCTCGACCGAGGCGCTCCACGGCACCCCCCAGGCCACGGGCGACTCGCGCTCGTCACCGGCGCCTCGCCCGCCGACCCCTCCATGGAGTCTTTGCCTTTGCCTTTAGCAGAAGGGCTTTGCTTTTCGTGGCATCCGGAAGTGACGCCGGGCTCAGGCGGGGTCGGCGTCGGCTCGGGGCTCGGGCGCGAGGTCGGCGCGGGCGAGCTCGGCGACCCTCGCGCGCAGCGCGTCGGAGAGGGCATGGATGCGGCGCACGCTCTGGCCGGCGAGGTCGATCGGCGCGCCGAAGCGGACGTGCACGGTGCGCGGGCGGATCAGGAAGCTCCTGCGCGGCTGCACCTCGAACGCTCCGTCGAGCCCGGCCGGCACGATCGGCAGGCCGGTGCGCAGCGCGAGCAGCAGGCCGCCGCGGCGGAAGGGCAGCACCCTGCCGTCGAGCGAGCGCTCCTCCTCCGGGAAGATCAGCACCGAGGTGCCGCGCCCCAGGTGCGCGAGCGCCGAGCGGAAGCTCCGCCGCCCGCGCTCGGTGTGGCCGCGATCGACCGGCACGAAGCCCCCGAGCCGCAGCGCCCAGCCGAAGACCGGGATCCGGAACAGGCTCGCCTTGGCGAGGAAGCGGGTCGGCCCGGGCAGGGCCGCGAGCAGGGCCGGGATGTCGAACAGGCTCTCGTGGTTGGCCACGTACACGCAGCCGGCATCGGGCGCGGGCGGGCGCCCGTTCTCGTGCTCGACCGCGAGGCGGACGAAGCTCGCCGCCAGCACGCACCGGGCCCAGGCCCGGGCCACCCCGTGCACGTGCTGGCCGAACGGCGGCACGAGCGCGGCCAGGATGGCGAGCAGGGCGAACAGCAGCGTCCCGGCGACCAGGAAGAGGTTGCCGCAGACGGTGGCGGCGAGCGTGAGCGCGAGACCGGCGGAGCGCGGCGGCGCGGAGGGCATCGAGGCGGCGCGGGAGGCGGTTGTTAGTATCGCGGCGATGCCAGCCGCCGAACCGGAGCTCGAGCGGGCGCGGCCGGAAGCGCGATCCTACCGCGCCGGCTCTGCGCGCAGCGCGGCCTCGCGGGAGCGTGGCGGGTGAGCGGCGCCGGCGCGGCCGGGCGCTTCGTGGACGAGGCCGGCGAGCTGGCCGTGCTCGGCGGGCGCGCGCTGGCGGGACTCGCACGACGCCCGCACGAGCTGCGCTCCTGGCTGCGCCAGATGGACGCGATCGGCGTCCAGTCGCTCGGCGTCGCCGCCATCACCACCGTGTTCACGGGGATGGTCCTGGCGCTCCAGACCGCCTTCAGTCTGCCCGCGCTCGGGGTCAAGTACTACATCGGCACGGTGGTCGCCAAGTCGCTGGTGCGCGAGCTCTCGCCCGTCCTGGTGGCGCTCATCGTCGGCGGCCGCGTCGGCGCGGGCATCACCGCCGAGATCGGCAGCATGGCGGTCTCCGAGCAGGTCGACGCGCTGCGCGCGCTGGGCGCCGACCCGGTGCGCAAGCTGGTGGTGCCCAAGCTCGCCGCGACCCTGGTCATGCTGCCGGTGCTCACCGCCCTCGGCGACCTGCTCGGCATCCTGGGCGGCCTGGTGGTCGCCGTGCTGCAGCTCGGCCTGACGCCCGCCTTCTACCTCAACGACGTGCTCTCCGAGCTCACCCTCCAGGACGTGGCGAGCGGCCTCGGCAAGTCGGTCTTCTTCGCCTTCTTCATCACCGTGGTCGCCTGCCGGCAGGGTCTCGCCGCCACCGGCGGCGCCGACGGCGTCGGGCGCGCGACTACCCGCACCGTGGTCGTCGCTTCGATCCTCGTGCTGGTCTCCGACTTCTTCCTGACCAAGCTCTTCTACCTGCTCGGATGAGCGACGGCGAGCCCCTCTTCCGCGTGCGCGACCTGGCCAAGGCCTATGGCCCCCTGCGCGTCCTCGAAGGCGTCGGCTTCGACCTCGGGCGCGCCGAGTGTTTCGCCGTGCTCGGCCGTTCGGGCACCGGCAAGAGCGTGCTCCTGCGCCAGCTGATCGGGCTCGAGCGCCCCGACGCCGGCTCGATCCGCTTCGAGGGACTCGAACTGACCGGGCTCGACGAGCGCAGCCTGGCGCCCGTGCGCCGGCGCGTGGCGATGCTCTTCCAGGGCGGCGCGCTGTTCGACTCGATGACCGTCTTCGACAACCTCGCGTTCCCGTTCCGCGAGCACCGGGTCGGGACCGAGAGCGACCTGCCCGAGCGCGTGCGCGCGCTGCTCGCCAAGGTCGGCCTGTCCGGGATCGAGGAGCAGATGCCGGCCGATCTCTCGGGCGGCATGCGCAAGCGCGTCGCGCTCGCGCGTGCCCTGGCGCTCGAGCCCGAGGTGCTGCTCTTCGACGAGCCGACCACGGGCCTCGACCCGCTCAGCGCGGCGTCGATCGCTCATCTCGTCCTCGACACGCGGCGCGCCACCGGCTGCGCGGCGATCGTGGTCACCCACGACGTCGCGCTCGTGCGCCGGGTCGCCGACCGCCTCGCTTTTCTCGACCAGGGGCGCTTCCGCTTCGTCGGCACCGCCGAGGAGGCCGAGCGCTCCGACGACCCGCTGCTGGCCGCCTTCCTGGCCGGGCGGGAGGAGGACTCCGATGTCGCCTGAAGCCGCCTCCGCGCGGCGCGTGGGCCTGGTCGTGCTCGCCGCCGTCGCCGTGGTCGCGCTCGCCGTGCTGCTCATCGGCGACCGGCAGAACCTGTTCACGGCCAAGACCCGCTACCTCGTCCGCCTGGTCAGCGTCAGCGGCCTCCAGGTCGGCAGCCAGGTCCAGCTCAACGGCGTCAACGTAGGCTCGGTCGAGAGGATCGTGCTTCCCGTGGACATGGGCGAGAACCTGCTCGAGGTCTGGATCTCGGTCGACTCGCGCTACGAGCAGCGCATCCGCCGCGACTCGGTCGCGCGCATCAAGACCCTCGGGCTCCTGGGCGACAAGTACGTCGAGCTCACCTCGGGCTCCCCCGCCGGCGAGCTGATCCCCGAGGAGGGCGAGATTCCGGCCTCGCCGCAGACCAACGTCGAGCAGCTCACCCAGGCCGGCGAGGACGTCATGAACAACGTCGTCACCATCTCGCACCAGCTCGCCCAGATCCTCGGACGCATGGAGCGCGGCGAGGGCATCCTGGGCGAGCTCACCACCGATGTCGAGCCCGGCCGCAAGGTCTCGACCGAGCTGCTCGACACCCTGTCCGCCCTGCGCCGCGTCGCCGAGGGGATCGAGAAGGGCCCGGGCGTGCTGCCGCGGCTGATCGGCGACCCCGCGCTCGGCGACCGCCTGGCGAGCTCGGTCGAGCGCCTCGACAACATCCTCGCGCGCGCCGAGCAAGGTCAGGGGCTGCTGCCCTCCCTGCTCGACGACGCGGAGCAGAAGGAGCGCTTCACCAACGCGCTCGAGAGCCTCGAGCGCGCCGCCGGGCGCCTCGCCGCCGCGGCCGGCCGCCTCGAGTCGAGCGACGCCCTGCTGGGCAAGCTGATCAACGACGAGGCGTACGGCCGCGAGGTCGCCGCCGACCTGCGCAAGCTCCTCTCCAACCTGAGCGAAGTCGCCGAGAAGCTGAACCGGGGCGACGGCAGCGCGGCGCGCCTGATCAACGATCCGACCCTCGTCCAGGCGATCGAGGACATCGTGGTCGGCGTCGACGAGTCGAAGCTCCTGCGCTGGCTGATCCGCAACAAGCAGGAACAGGGCATCGAGAAGCGCTACGACGAGACGCGCGAGGAGATCGAGCGCTCGGGCGGCAAGCCCGAGAGGCCCTGAGCGGGGCTGAGATAGGCTGGCTGCGCGCTCGAGCGCGTGGGGAGCTCCATGGGCAAGCACGTCCTCGTCACCGGCGGAGCCGGCTTCATCGGATCGCACGTCACCGGCCGCCTGCTCGGCCGCGGCGACCGCGTCACCGTCCTCGACGACTTCAACGACTTCTACGATCCGGCGCTCAAGCGCGCCAACGCGGCGCGCTTCGCCGGCCGCGACGACTGGCGTCTGGTCGAGGGCGACATCCGCGACGCGGCGCTGGTCGACCGGCTGTTCGCGGCGTCGCGCTTCGACGCGGTGATCCACCTCGCGGCGCGCGCCGGGGTGCGGCCGAGCCTGCGCGAGCCGATCCTCTACGAGGACGTCAACTGCATCGGGACGTTGCGCCTGCTCGAGGCGGCGCGCCACCACGGCCCGGCCGACTTCGTCTTCGCCTCGTCGTCGTCGGTCTACGGCATCAACGAGAAGGTGCCCTTCGCCGAGAGCGACCCCGTGGAGCTGCCGATCTCGCCCTACGCCACCACCAAGCGGGCCGGCGAGCTGCTCTGCTTCAACTACTCCCACCTCTAC
>JAFNAE010000168.1 GCA_017860005.1 Acidobacteriota bacterium
GGGCACCGCCTGACCCTCTTCAACCGCGGACGGCGTCCCAAGGAGTGGCCGGGCGAGGTCGAGGAGCTCTCCGGCGACCGCAACACCGGCGACCTCGAGGCGCTCAAGGGGCGCGAGTGGGACGTCTGTATCGACAATCCGACGACGCTGCCCTACTGGGTGCGCGACGCCGGGCAGGTCCTGGCCGGCAAGGTCGGCCAGTACGTCTTCATCTCCACCGTCTCCGTCTACGCCAAGGAGAACGAGCCCGGGGCCGACGAGAGCGCGGCGACCGCCGAGTACAAGGGGGCGGACGCGATGAAGGAGTCCATGGACGCCGTGCGCGCCTCGAACTTCGAGCTCTACGGACCCCTCAAGGCGACCTCGGAGCGCGAAGCCGAGAAGTGGTTCCCGGGCGCGACCACGGTCATCCGGCCCGGCCTCATCGTCGGGCCCGGCGACGAGACCGACCGCTTCACCTACTGGCCGGTGCGGCTCGAGCGAGGTGGAGAGGTGCTGGCGCCGGGGGACGGCAGCGACCCGGTGCAGGTGATCGACGCCCGCGACCTCGCACCCGGTGCAGGTGATCGACGCCCGCGACCTCGCGGAGTGGACGGTGCGGATGGTCGAGTCCCGCACCCTGGGGATGTTCAACGCGGTCGGCCCGGAGCACGAGCTCACCATGGGCGACCTGCTCTGCGGGTTGCGCGCAGCGACCACCTCCGGAGCGCGCATCACCTGGGTTCCCGCTCCCTTCCTGGAGGAGCAGAAGGTGGCGCCCTGGAGCGACATGCCGGTCTGGGGAAGGTGGCGCCCTGGAGCGACATGCCGGTCTGGGTGCCGGCCGCGGGCGACACGCTCGGCTTCGGCCGTCGCAGCAACGCACGGGCGCTCGCGGCCGGGCTCACCTATCGCCCGCTAGCACGCACCACGCTCGACACCCTCGACTGGTTCCACGCCCTGCCCGCGGAACGGCGCGGCCAGCTGCGCGCCGGGATCGCGGCCGCGCGCGAGGCCGAGGTGCTGGCGGCCTGGAGGGCGAAGAAGAGCTGATCCGGGCGGCGCGCGCCGCGGCGTGCCGGGGCGGGCGCGGCGTCAGTCGCGCTCGAGGTAGGTGTAGCCGGCCAGGCCCTGCTCGTAGACGCGCAGCAGGGTCTTGGAATCCTCGAACGTCATGCGATTGCAGCGCAGCGCGCGCTCGGCGGCGCGCCGCACGCGCGCGACGAGGTCGTCCCGGTCGTAGCTGACGTACTTGAGCACGTCGGCGACCGTGTCGCCGGTGAGCACGTGCTCGATGTGGTAGCCGCCTCCCTCGTCGAGCACCACGTGCAGGGTGTTGGTGTCGCCGAAGAGGTTGTGGAGGTCGCCCAGGATCTCCTGGTAGGCGCCGACCAGGAAGATGCCGAGATAGTAGTCGTCCTCTCCGAACCGGTGCAGCTCGAGCACCGGCTTGACGTCGCGCCGGTCGATGAAGTGGTCGATCTTGCCGTCCGAGTCGCACGAGATGTCGGCGAGCACGGCGCGACGCGTCGGCTCCTCGTGCAGGCGGTGGATGGGCAGGATCGGGAAGAGCTGGTCGATCGCCCAGGCGTCGGGCAGGGACTGGAAGACCGAGAAGTTGCAGAAGTAGGTGTCGGAGAGCTGGCGTTCCAGTCCCTCGAGCTCTTCCGGGACTTCGGGCAGCTCGCGCACCATGCGCAGGATCTTCTGGCAGAGCGCGAAGTAGATGTCCTCGGTGAGCACGCGCTCGGTGAGGGAGAGGTGGCTCAGGTTGTAGAGCGAGAGCGCCTCCTCGCGGTACCCGGTGGCGTCGTGGTAGGCCTCCAGCAGGTTCTTGCGCGACACCTCGCGGAAGGTGTCGAACAGGTAGCGCACCGGCGCGGGCGCGCCCTCGGGCAGGGCTTCGGGGAGCGTCCCGACCCGGAACTCACCGACGCCCAGGACGTCCACCACCAGCGCGGCGTGGTGCGCGACCAGGGCGCGGCCGGATTCGGAGACCAGCGTCGGGTGCGGCACGCGGTCGGCGTCGCACAGCTCCATGGTGCCGAACACGATGTCGTTGGCGTACTCCTGGAGCGTGTAGTTCATCGACGACGAGAAGTTGGTCTGCGAGCCGTCGTAGTCGATGCCGAGGCCGCCGCCGACGTCGAGGTAGCCGAGCGGCGCCCCCAGCTTGGAGAGCTCGCAGTAGGTGCGCACCGCCTCGCGCAGCGCCTCCTTGACGTTGCGGATCGAGGAGATCTGGCTGCCCAGGTGGAAGTGCAGGAGCTGGAGGCAATCGAGCAGTCCGCGCTCGTTCAGGAACTTCACCGCCTCGGCCAGACCGCGCGCGCCGAGCCCGAACTTCGAGCGGTCGCCTCCCGAGGCCTCCCAGTGCCCGGCGCCGCGCGCCGAGAGGCGCGCGCGCACGCCCAGCGCGGGCCGCACGCCGACGCGCTCGGCCACCGACGAGATCAGCGCCAGCTCGGAGAACTTCTCGACCACCAGGATGACGTGCAACCCGAGCTTGGTGGCGAGCAGCGCGGTCTCGACGTACTCCTCGTCCTTGTAGCCGTTGCAGACGACGATCGCCTCCTCGTCGTCGAGCATCGCCATCACCGCGAGCAGCTCGGGCTTGGAGCCGGCCTCGAGGCCGAAGTGGTAGGGGCGGCCGGCCTCGACCAGCTTCTCGACCACGTACTGCTCCTGGTTGACCTTGATCGGGTAGACGCCGCGATAGGTGCCGCGGTAGCCGTACTCGGCGATCGCGCGCAGGAACGACTCGTTGAGCTCGGTGACGCGCGCCTTGAGGATCTCCGAGAAGCGGATGAGGAGCGGCGGCGCGATGCCCCTGCGCCGCACCTCCTCGACCAGCTCCTTGAGGTCGAGCGCGGGCGAGCCGGGACCGCCGGGCTGCGCGACCAGGTTGCCCTTGTCGTTGGCCGAGAAGTAGTTGTTGCCCCACTGGCGGATGTTGTAGAGGTCGATCGAGTCCTCGACCGTCCACTTCCGGGGCATCCCGTTGATGCTCATCCGATGCGGCCTCCTCTCGGCTGACGGCGCGCTTTCGAGCGCGGAATGGTAACACCCGGGAGCCGCGCCAGGGCGCGAGGGACGGGGAGGGCGGGAGGAGTGCGGAGCGCGGCGGGCGGTCTCGAGGCGGCCGGAGCGGCTAGGGCGCGACCAGGCTCCAGAGCGACGCGTCTCCGGACTGGAAGCCGTCGCGGAAGATCGTGTGGTCGGCGCCGGTGACGACGATCGCCAGGGTCGCCACGCGCTGGCCTCCGTTCGGGTGCTGGACGGTGGCGGTCACGGTGTAGGGCCCGGGCACGTAGTAGACATGAGCGCGCGCAGCGGGCGAGCCGGCGGGCGCGGTCGTGTAGGGCACCGTCCCGTCCCCGAAGCTCCAGGTCAGCAGGGCGGTCTGGCCCAGGTCGGGGAGGGCGGCCGAGAAGCTCAGGGAGAGCCCGGTGTCGAGCGGCGGCGCCGGCGCCGAGAGCTCGACGCGCGGCGGCAGGGCGGCGGCGACCACGGTCTCGAACGGCGGCGGCAGGGTGGGGCAGTCGGGATCGGCCACCCAGCTCCAGCTCCCGGTCGAGCAGCCGGCGTTGGCGCAGGACATCCGGTCGAACCCGGCGCTGTTCGGGTGACCGCACGGATCGCTGCCGCCGAGGTCGTCGCAGTCCCAGCCCGTGTAGTCCTGGAAGACGTTGCTGGCCATGCCTCCGACCCGGCGCAGGCGGCAATAGGCGTCGACGCTCGGCCAGGCGTGCGTGGCGGCCAGCGTGGCGATCCGCCCGTTGAGGATCTTGGTGGTGGAGCTGCTGGGGTCCACGCAGACGTCGGGGTGGCGCGGGATGACCTTGGCGATCACGACGTCGAGCCCGAACTCTCCGGCGCGCAGGGCGAGCTGCTCGAGGTTGAAGGCGGCGGTCTCCGTGCTGAGATGCTGGGAGATGTCGTTGGTGCCCTCCATGAGCACGAACAGGTCGTTGGGCTGGAGGGTGCCGTTGCAGACCCAGTACTTGATGCTGTTCAACGGCGGGTCGGGGTCGGGCGGCGTCGGGCAGGCGGTGGCGGCGATCCCGATGCGGGTGAGCGCGGCGGCGGTCGTTTCGCCCCCCTTGCCCAGGTTGAGGAGCTGGACGTCCCAGATCGGGTCGAACAGCGTGAGGTCGTTGAGCCGATTGCCCAGGCGCAGGGCGAGGCCGCAGTTCTCGGGCGGGTCGTTGGCGGGATGGCCGTCCCAGCAGTGGTTGGGCGGCTGCGTGTTGCTGAAGTCGTGGTAGCCGTAGGTGATGCTGTCGCCCCAGGTGACGACCCGCGTGGCTGCCGCGCACAGCGTGCGCGGGCTCGCGGTCGCCAGCAGAGCCGTCGCGGGCAGCAGTCGGAGCAGGCGGAGGGCGGAGACGGATCGGGGCACGGAGCGCGAGCAGGGGAGGGAGGTCGGAGGCACGAATTCTATCCCAGGACCGGTAGACTGAGGCCACCATGGAACCAACGAGCTCGCTGCTCGGCGCGAAGGAGGCGGAGGCGGTGCGCGCCGCGGTGACGCACGCCGAGAGCGCCTCCGGCGCCGAGATCGTGCCGGTGCTGGTGGCGCGCGCCGGCGATCACCCCGAGGCGGTCTGGAAGGGCGCCGCCCTCGGCGCCCTGGCCGGCGCGCTGGCCCGGCCTGGGGACCGGCGAGCGGGCGACTGCTGCTGCCGGTCGCCGCGGGCGCCGTCGCGCTCGCGCTGCTGGCACGCCTCCCGCCGCTGCTGCGCCTGCTGGTCGGTCGCGCGCGCCTCGAAGCCGAGGCCGAGCGCGCGGCGCGCGAGTCGTTCCTCGCCCACGAGGTGTTCGCCACCCGCGAGCGCACCGGGATCCTGATCTTCGTCGCCCTGCTCGAGCGCTCGGTGGTCGTGCTGGCCGACTCCGGCGTCCACCCGTTCGTGCCCGACTCCGAGTGGCGCGCGCTGGCGGCGGCGATCGCGCGCGAGATGAGGACGAAGACCCCGGGGCAGGCGCTGCTCGCGGCGGTCCAGCGCGCGGGCGGCCAGGTCGCCGCCCTGGGGCCGCGCCGGCGAGCCGACGACGCCAACGAGCTCCCGGACGCGCCGTCGTCGCCCGAGGGCTGAACTCGATCCCGGATCCGCGATTCGCCGCGGCGCCATCGGCATCTTCGGCATCTGTTACAGCGCCGGTCCGGGGCTCCGGGGGTCTCTCCCGTGCCCGGGGAACCCCACGGTCGATCTCATGCTGTTTGCGTGGGGACCCCCCGCCGCTGCCCGGAAGACGTCCGGCTCGTTCGGCTGGTGCTAGAGTCGCCTCGTTTCCGACGACCCGGACCCCGGATCACCGCCTTCTCACGAGGAGTTTCGCACCATGAGTGAACCCGTCCTCCAGCCCGCGCCCAAGAAGGGGATGTCGACGGGCGCCAAGATCGCCATCGGATGCCTGATCGGAGTGCTGCTCGTCATCGGGGCCTGCGTGGCCTTCGTCGGCGTGGGCGGCATGTGGCTCAAGAACAAGGTCACCGGCATGGCGGAGCGCTACGAGAGCGATCCGGACGCGGCCGCCTACGACGCCGCCCTGATGGCGTTCAAGCTCAACCCCGATCTCGAAGTCGTGGCCCAGGACGACGCCACGAAGTCGATCACGGTGCGCGACAAGAAGGACGGCAAGGAGGTCACGTTCAACCTCGACGACATCAAGTCCGGGCGGCTCTCGATCGAGTCCGGCGGCGAGACGGTCGACGTCGGGTTGACCGGCGGCGAGGGGGGCGAGGGCGGCACGCTGACGGTCGAGTCCGAGGGCGGGAAGATGGTCTTCGGCGGCGGCGACGGATCCGCGGTGCCGGACTGGATCCCGGCCTACCCGGGGGCGCGCCAGGACAGCTTCTCGAACGTCGAGGCCAACGGCGAGCGCAGTGGCACCTTCACTCTCCACACCTCGGACTCGGTCGACCAGGTGCTCGCCTTCTTCGAGGAGAAGCTCCAGGGCGCGGGGTTCGAGGTGCAGAAGGCGACGCTCAATATCCCCGGCGCGGTGAGCGCGAACCTGAGCGCGCGCGCCGGCGGGCGCACCGTGAACGTCACGGTGGCGACGCAGGAGGGCGAGACCCAGGGCCTGGTCGCCTACGCCGAGAAGCCGTAACGCGGCGGATCGCGGTACGATTCGGGCGGCGCCCGGGGCCGTTGGGCTCCGGGCGCCGTTCGCTCTCATGCTGAGACGACAACGCACGGGATCGGTGGTCTGTCCGTCCTGCGGCCGGCTGGTCGGGGTCCAGGACGAACGCTGCCTGAGCTGCGGCCTGCGCAATCCCGGCCTGTGGGGCTTCGCGGGCGCGCTGCGCCGCTTGAGCGGCGAGCGCGCCCTGCCCGCACTGCTCATGGGCGGCTGCGCGGCGCTCTACCTGGTCAGCCTGCTGCTCACCCCGGACCTGTTGGGAGGGCGCGCGCTCACTTCGCTGCTCGCCCCCGGGCAGGGCGCCCTCTTCCTGCTCGGCGCCTCGGGCGCCGTGCCGGTGTTCGGGATGGGGCGCTGGTGGACGGTGCTGTCCGCGGCCTGGCTGCACGGCAACCTGCTCCACATCGGCTTCAACCTGCTCTGGGTCCGCGACCTGGCGCCGGGCGTTGCCAAGCTGTTCGGCGCGGGACGCATGCTGCTGATCTGGACGGCGGCCTCGGTGGTCGGCTTCGCGGCCAGCTCGACCGCGGGGCTCCTGTTCCGGGGCGTGCCCGTGCTCTCCGGCGCCGGCTTCACGCTCGGCGCGTCGGCCTCGATCTTCGGCCTGCTCGGCGCGCTGATCGCCTATGGCCAGCTCTCCGGCCACGGTGCGATGCGCAAGGTGGTGTGGGGCTGGGTCGTGGCCGGGGCGGTGTTCGGCTTCGTGTTCCCCGGCATCGACAACTGGGCGCACGCGGGGGGCTTCGCAGGCGGTTGGGCGGCGGCGCGGCTGCTCGACCCGCTCGCCGAGGAGCGCCCCGCCCACGTCCTCGCGGGGCTCCTCTGCCTGGCCGCCGCCCTGGTCTCGATCGTCGCCTCGGTGGTCACCGGCCTCGCCCTGTTCGCGCGCTGAGCGAAGTGGCCGAAGAGAGCGCGAGGAAGCCCCGCCTCCGGCTCGATGCCGCCTGGCGCGAGGCGCGGGCTCTGGTCTGGACGCACCGCCGCCGGCTCTCCGTCGCCTTCGCGCTGCTCCTGGTCGGGCGCCTCGCCGGCCTCGCGCTGCCGGCCTCGTCCAAGTTCCTGATCGACGAAGTGGTGGGCGCCGGGCGCCGCGACCTGCTGCTGCCGCTCGCGCTCGCCGCCGGGGTCGCGACCCTCGTCCAGGCCGCGACCTCGTACGCCCTGTCGCAGCTCCTGGGTGTCGCCGCCCAGCGCGAGATCGCCGAGATGCGCCAGCGGCTCCAGGCGCACGTGCTGCGCCTGCCCACCCGCTTCTTCGACGCCACCAAGAGCGGCGAGCTGATCTCGCGCGTGATGAACGACGCCGAGGGCATCCGCAACCTGGTCGGCACCGGGCTGGTCCAGCTCGCCGGCGGCCTGCTCACCGCGGCGCTCGCGCTCGCGGTGCTGTTCTGGCTCGAATGGCGCCTGACGCTCGCCAACCTGATCGTGCTGGGCGCTTTCGGCGGCGGCCTCGCCTTCGCCTTCCGGCGCCTGCGCCCGATCTTCCGCGAGCGCTCGAAGATCTTCGCCGAGGTCAACGGCCGGCTCGGCGAGTCGATGGGCGGCGTGCGCGTGGTCAAGGCCTACACCGCAGAGCCGGAGGAGGAGCGCGTCTTCGGCGCCGGTGTGAGCCGGCTGTTCGCCAACATCCGGAGCACGATGACCGGCATCTCGGCGGTCACCGCGGCCTCGGTGGCGCTGATGGGCGCAGTGGGGACCGTTCTGCTCCTGGTCGGCGGCCGATCGGTGCTCGCCGGGCGCATGACCCTGGGCGACCTGGTCATGTACGTCTTCTTCACCGGCCTGCTGGCGGCCCCGGCGGCCCAGATCGCCGGCATCGGCACCCAGCTCACCGAGGCGTTCGCGGGGCTCGACCGCATCCGGGAGATCCTCGGCCAGGAGCGCGAGGACGCGCACGACGGCGCACACGAGCCGGTCGAAGCGGTGCGAGGCGAGGTGGAGTTCGAGGACGTCGGGTTCGAATACGAATCGGGCCGGCCCGTGCTCACGGGCGTCTCCTTCCGGGCGGCTGCGGGCACGACCACGGCGCTGGTCGGCTCCTCGGGCTCCGGCAAGAGCACGCTGATCGGGCTCGTGCTCGCCTTCCACCACCCGCAGCGGGGCGTCGTGCGCGTGGACGGACGCAACCTCTCGCGCCTGCGCCTGCGCGAGTACCGGTCGCACCTGGGCGCGGTCTTCCAGGACAATTTCCTGTTCGACGGCACGATCGCCGAGAACATCGCCTATTCGCGGCCGCAGGCGAGCCGGGACGAGGTGCTCGCGGCCGCGGGCGTGGCGCACTGCGACGAGTTCGTGGCGCGCTTCCCCGACGGCTACGACACCCTGGTCGGCGAGCGCGGCGTGCGCCTCTCGGGCGGCCAGCGCCAGCGCGTGGCGATCGCGCGCGCCATCCTCGCCGCGCCCTCGATCCTGATCCTCGACGAGGCGACATCGAGCCTCGACAGCGAGAGCGAGGCGCTCATCCAGGACGGCCTGGCGCGCCTGCGCCGCGGTCGCACCACGTTCGTCATCGCGCACCGGCTCTCGACCATCCGCGCCGCCGACCAGATCCTCGTGCTGGAGGGCGGCGAGATCGTCGAGCGCGGCACCCACGCCGAGCTGCTCGCCGCGGGCGGGCGCTACCGGCAGCTCTACGACCGCCAGTACCGTCTCGAGAGCGACCGCTTCGTGAATCCGGGCGAGGACTTCACGCCCGAGCCCGAGCCCTCCCGGCCCGCACTCGCGCCGCCGCCGCCGCGCCGCCTCTGAGCCCGTCCGGCCACTCGCGCCGCGGCGCCGCGATAGCATTCGCCGACTCGCCCCGGGAGGCAGATGGAACCACTCTTCGGCTGTGTCGCCGTGCTGGTCGTGCTCGCGGTGACGGTCGCGCCGGTGGTGGCGCTCGTGCTGGCGCTGCGCCAGCGCGCGGAGCTGCGGCGCCTGGCGGCGGCGCTCGCGGAGCAGGGCACCCAGCTCGCGGTGCTGCGCCGCCACGTCGCGGCTCACGGCGCCGGCCTCGCGGAGGCGCCTCCGCCGGCGGCGGCCGAGCCGGCGGGCCTGCGCGCCGCGCCGCCGTCGCTTCCTGTACCCGAGCCGGCAGCGCCGTCGGCCGCGTTCGCAGCCGCGGAGCGGGTGGGGGAGCTCGCCGGTCCCGGTGGCCGCGCCGCCGCCGCGCCCGAGCCGCCGAGGCCGTCCGCGCCGCCGCCGCAGGCGGCCGCGACCGAGGCTCCGGCGGCGGGAGCGGCGCCCCGGCCGCCGGGGCCGGGACTCGAGGAACGCCTCGGCGCCCGGCTGCCGGTCTGGCTCGGTGGCATCGCGCTCGCGCTCGCCGGCGCCTTCCTGGTCAAGTACTCGGTGGACCGCGGCTGGCTCTCGCCGGCGGTGCGCGTCGCGCTCGGGCTGCTGTTCGGCGTCGCGCTGCTCGCGCTGGGCGAGTGGACGCGCGCGCGCGCCGGGCGCATCTCGCAGGCGCTCTCGGCGGCGGGCGTCGCGGACCTCTACGCCGTGCTGCTCGCCGGCATCCGGCTCTACGACCTGATCCCGCCCCTGGTGGGCTTCGTGCTGATGGCGGCCAACACCGCGGTGGCGGTCCTGCTCTCGCTGCGTCAGGGCCCGATGATCGCGCTGATCGGCCTCGTTGGCGGTTTCGCCACGCCCGCGCTGGTGGCGACCGGCGAGCGCAACGCCCCCGGCCTGATGGCCTATCTCTTCCTGCTCGACGCCGGCCTGGTGGCGGTGACGCGCCGGCGGCGCTGGCCGTGGCTGGCGCCGGGCGCGCTGGCGGCGTCGCTCGGCTGGGTGGCGGCGTGGCTCGTGGGCGCCTTCCGCGAGGGCGACGGGCTCGCGCTCGGGGTCTTCCTGCTCGCCTCGACCGCGCTCTTCGCGGGCGCCGCCCTGCGCGGCGGCGAGGCGGAGGGCGCCGAGATCGAGTCGCGGCGGGCGGGCTGGATGGCGGCGGGCGCGGCCGGAGGCGCGCTCGTCCTGCTCGCGGCCGTCGTCGATGCCGGCGCCTACGGCGCCGTCGAATGGGGGATGTTCGCGCTGCTCGCCGGCGGCTGCTACGCGCTGGCCTGGCGGCGCGACGAGCTGTTCGGCCTCGCCCCGCTCGCGGCCGGGGTCGCGCTCGTCCTGCTCGCCAAGCGCGGCACGGAGATCGGCGCCGCGGACGCCCCCGGCTATCTCGCCACCACGGCCGCGCTCGGGCTGGGCTTCGCGGCGGCGGCGTGGGCCGCGCTCCTGCGCGGCGTCCGCCCGGCGCGCTGGGGGACGCTCGCCGCGGCCGCGCACCTGCTCTTCCCGCTCGTCGGCTACGCGCTGGCGCGGCCCCACCTCGAAGTGCCGTGGGCGGCTCTCGCGCTCGCCTGGGCCGCGCTCGCGGTCGCCGCGGCGGTGCCGGTGGCGGGGCGGCGGGGCCGGCTCGAGGAGGGTGAGGAGGCGCTCGCCGCGCTGGCGGTCGCCGCGACCTTCCACGCCAGCTTCGCGCTCGCGCTCGCGCTCGAACGCGCCTGGCTGTCGGTCGCCTTCGCGCTCGAGGTGCCGCTCCTGCTCGCGCTGCGCCGCCGGCTGCGCGTGGCGGCGCTCGGCCCGCTGGCGCTCGGCGCCGCCGGCGTCGCCGCGGCCCGGCTCCTGCTCAACGCCGAGGTCCTGCGCTACCCGATCGGCGAGCTGCCGGTGCTCAACTGGCTGCTCTGGGGCTACGGAGTGCCGGCGATCGCGCTGCTCGCCGCGGCCGCGATCGCCCTCGGCGAAGGCCGGGAGGGCGAGGCCCGGCTGCTCGAGGCCGGCGCCACGCTGTTCGCCTTCGCGCTGGTCACGCTCGAGGTCTTCCACTCCTTCCATCGCGGCGGGCTGCCGCGCCTGCTCGCGGACCGGAGCCTGCTCGAGTGGAGCGCGCAGGCGGTGGCATGGCTCGGGCTCGGCCTGGTCCTGCTCGAGGCCGGGCGACGTCGCGGCCGTGCCGTCTTCTCGCTCGCCGGCCGCGTCGTGGTCGCGCTCGGCGCGGCCCAGTCGATCCTCGTCCACGGGGTCGTCGAGAATCCCGCCTGGGAGCCGAACCCGGTGGGCGGTACGCCGGTGGCGAACCTCCTGCTGCTCGCCTACGGCGCGCCGCTCGCGCTCCTGCTCGTGGCGGCGCGGCGGGTCGAGCGCGAGGGCGGGCGGCGGCTG
>JAFNAE010000060.1 GCA_017860005.1 Acidobacteriota bacterium
GTGCGCGGCGAGATCGTGCGCCTGCCCGCCGAGGGCTCGCGCGAGATCTGGATCCGGCACGAGCCGATCCCGGACTTCAAGAACGTGTCCGGCGAAGTGGTCGGCATGGACTCGATGACGATGCCCTTCACCCTCGCCGCCGGCGAGAGCCTCGAAGGCCTGGCGGTCGGCGCGCGCATCGGGTTCCGGCTGGAGATGCGCTGGAGCGGCGGTCCGCCCGCCGCGGTCAGCGCACTCGAGCCGCTGCCGGCAGACACGCGGCTCTCCTTCGATCCGCCCGCGGGCGAGGATCAGGGGGGCGAAACGCCCAGGTGAGCGGCGGCGCGCAGGAGCGCCACGACCGACTTGCCGTCGTCGATGCCCCCGGTGAGCGCGCGCGTCAGCGCCTCGCCGAACGGCAGGGGCTCGAGCGCGAGCGCTTCGTCGTCCTGCAGAGCCTGGCGGCCGGGCTCGAGCCCGCGCGCCAGGTAGAGCCAGATGCGCTCGTCGGTGAAGCCGGGGGTGGTCCAGATCCAGCCCAGCGGCACGAGCTCGGCGGGCCGGAAACCGGTCTCCTCCTCGCACTCGCGCGCCGCGCACGCCTCCGGCGTCTCGCCCGGATCGAGCTTGCCGGCCGGGACCTCGAGCAGCCAGTGGCCGCCGGTGGCGTGCCGGTACTGGCGCACGAGCAGGACCCGGCCGGAGTCGTCGATCGGCACGATCGCCGCCGCGCCCGGGTGGCGGACGAGCTCGAGCGTCGAGCGTCGCCCGCCGGGCAGCTCGATCTCCTCGACGCGCAGCGAGATCACGCGCCCGTCGTGGATCGGGCGCGTGGCCAGCACGCGCGCGCGGGCGCGCCCGTCGTCCCCGGTCCCGGCTCGCTCGGAGGTCATACGCGGATTCTGGCACGCGCGCGCGGATAGACTGCGCGGGTGAGCCCGCCGCTCTGGATCGACCGCCCGGCCGAGCTCGAAGCGGCGGCCGCGCGCTGGCTCGCGGCCCCCGAGATCGCCCTCGACACCGAGTTCGTCTTCGAGCGCACCTTCCGCGCCCGCCTCGGCCTGATCCAGGTCGGCGCCGGCGGTGAGATCGCGCTCGTCGACGCCGTCGCGCTCGCCGATCTCGCTCCGCTGCGCGCCGTGCTCGAGGCGCCGGGCGCGCGCAAGCTGCTCCATGCCGGTGCCGGAGACGTCGAGGTACTGCGCCGCGCCGCCGGCGCTGCGCCCAGGCCGCTGCTCGACACGCAGATCGCCGCCGCCTTCGCCGGGCTGGGACCGGCGCTCTCCTACGCCGCGCTGGTCGAGACCCTGACCGGCGTCGTGCTCGCCAAGCACGAGACGCGCACCGACTGGCTGCGCCGCCCGCTGGCGCCCGAGCAGCTCCGCTACGCGGCCGAGGACGTCGAGCACCTGCCGGCGGTGGCGGCGGAGCTCGGCCGCCGGCTCTCGGCGCTCGGGCGGCTGGAGTGGGCGCTCGAGGATTCCGCCGCGATGGCCGCCGGGGACTCCGAGCCGGGCGGCGAGGAGAGCCTCCTGCGCCGGCTGCGCGGGCTGGATCGCCTGCCGCCGGGCCCGCGGCGGCTGGCGCGCGCGCTCGCGCTCTGGCGCGAGCGCGAGGCGGAACGGCTCGACCTCGCGCGTCCGTTCCTGATGCGCGACGAGACGCTCGTCGCCCTCGCCCGCCGCCCCGGCGTCACGGCCGCCGAGCTGCCGAAGCTGCCCGGCTACGACCGGCGCCGCCACGCGCAGCACGCCGCGCTCTGGCTCGAGGCCCTGGCCGCAGCCGCCGTCGCGGGCGAGGAGGGAGAGGGGTCCGTCGAGCCGCTCCCCGACCGGCCGCGCGTCTCGCTCGAGCGCCTGAAGAGTGTCGGTCACGCGCTGGCGGAGACCGTCGCGCACCGCGCCGCGGAGCTCGGGCTGCCGCCCGAGCTGCTCCTGTCGCGGCGGCAACGCGACCGCCTGCTGCGCGCCTGGGACGGGTCCGGTCCGCTCTCGGCGTCGCTGCGCGGCTTCCGGCGCGCTCTGCTCGGCAGCGAGCTCGACGCCCTGATCGCGCCCTGACCGCCGCGCCCTGACCGCCGCGGCGGACGCCGGCGCCGTTCAGATGCGGACGACGTTGCGGGCCTGCAGGCCCTTCTGACCCTCGACCACCTCGAAGCTCACCCGGTCCCCCTCGTTCAACGAGCGATAGCCCTCCGAGAGGATCGCGGTGTAGTGGACGAAGACGTCCGGGCCGTTCTCGCGCGAGATGAAGCCGTATCCCTTCTCGTTGTTGAACCACTTGACGGTGCCCTGCTCGGTCATGCCCTGCTCCTTGCCGCCGCTGCGGCGGTTGACGGGATCCGGCGCCCGGAACGGCCGCCGGTGGATGCGGCCCGGGAAGGGGCCACGCTTGCGCGAACGGGACTCACGTCCGTGGGAGGAGAGTGCGGAGGAGCGTGCTCGGGCTGCTCAAGTCGAGGATTGCGGCGGAGCCTGCCACAGATCGGAGGCGCCGGCAAGCGAGAGACCGGTCGCGGCGAGCGCGCCGCGGAAGTCGTCCGGCGGCGGCGCCTCGAAGCGCGCGGGCTCGAGGCCCGGCACCTCCAGCCGCCAGGCGTGGAGCAGCGCGCGCCCGGGATCGAGCGCGCTCCTCAGCGCGGCGTCGCGCACGCCGCGGTGGCGCGGACCGCCGTAGAGGTCGTCGCCGACGATCGGATGTCCCGCCGCCGCGAGGTGCACGCGCAGCTGGTGCGTGCGCCCGGTGCGCGGCCACAGCGCCACCAGGGCGACGTGGGCGGCGGCGTCCACCACCAGGTAGTCGGTGCGCGCCGCACGCCCGTGGGGGTCGGGGCGCATGCGCCGGCGGTCCGCGCGGTCGGGGCCGAGCGCGCTCCGGAAGCTCCCCCGCCGCGGGCGCGGCTTGCCCCACACCAGCGCGAGGTAGAGCTTGGTCACCCGCCGCTCGGCGAAGGCGGAGGCGAGCTCGCGGTGGATCTCCGCGTCGAGCGCGATCAGCACCAGGCCGCTGGTCGGCGCGTCCAGCCGGTGGACGAGCCGCAGCTCGCGCGGCGCGAGCATCTCGCGCTCGCCGGCCGGCAGCGCCGCCACCAGCCGGCGCGCCGCCTGGTCCGCGGGCGCCGAGGGCGGCGTGGCGAGCGACAGCCCGGCCGGCTTGTCGAGCGCGGCGAAGCGGTCGCCGAGATGGACCACGCGTGCGGCCGGAGCGCTCAGTGGCGCAGCCCTCCGACGAAGTAGGCGAGGCAGGCCACGGCGAGCAGCCAGGCGGCGGGCCGGAGCTCGCGCCCGCGACCGGCAGCCGCCCGCGCCAGCGGCGCCGCGAGCAGGCCGGCCGCGAGTCCGTTGGCGATGTTGTAGGTGAACACCGTGAGCGCGATCGTCGCGAAGGCCGGGATCGCCTCGGCCAGGTCGCCGAACTCCACCTCGCGCGCCGAGCGCAGCATCAGGATGCCCACCGTCACCAGGGCCGGCGCGTAGACGAACGGCATCGCCTGGAGGGCGCGCGCGATCGGCACGACGAAGAGCGCCACCACGAACCACCCCGCGGTGACCAGCGCGGCGAGACCGGTGCGCGCGCCGTCGCGCAGGCCGGTCGCGGACTCGATGTAGGCGCCCGAGGTCGAGGTGCCGACCACGGCGCTCGCCATCGAGGCCAGCGCGTCGACCGCCATCGGGCGTTCGATGCGCGGCAGGTTGCCGCGCGCGTCGAGCAGGCCCGCCGCCGCGCCGAGCGCCACCAGCGTGCCCAGGGTGTCGAGGAAGCCCATCAGGGCGAGCGTGCCCAGCACCGGCCAGTGGCGCGGCTCGAGGATGCCGGCGATATCGAGCTGGAGCGCGATCGGGGCGAGCGACAGCTCGCCGCGAAAGGGCGCCGCGAGCCAGCGCTCCGGCACCGGCGCCAGTCCGAGCGCCACGCCCGCCGCCGCCATCGGCACCATGCCGAGCAGGATGCCGCCGCGCACGCCGCGCAGCACCAGCGCCAGGGTCAGGCCGATGCCCGCGAGCGCCAGCCAGGTGCCGGCCTGGGACCAGTCTCCGAGCTTGACCGGCACCTCGGGGGCGCGCAGCAGCCCGCCCTCCCCGGCGAGCGCCCCGGCGGGCAACCCGCTCGCGAAGCTGGTGAAGACGCCCGTCTCGTAGAGGCCGAGCTCGGCGAGGAAGAGGCCGATGGCGACCGCGAACGCGTGCTTGAGGCTCGGCGAGACGCCCTCCGCGAGCCAGCGCCGGATCCCCGCGACGGTCAGCAGCAGGAACAGCGCGCCGGCGACGAAGACCGCGCCCAGGCGCTGCTGCCAGGTGATGCCGAGCGCGGCGAGGCCGAAGGCGAGGAAGGCGTTCTCGCCCATGTAGGGAGCGACCGCGAACGGCCGGCGGGCGACGAGCGCCATGAGCAGCGTGCCGAACGCCGCCGCGACCACGGTCGCCACCGTGCTCGGTCCCTCCGGGATGCCGGCGAAGGCGAGGATCGCCGGGTTGACGACCACGATGTAGGCGGTGGCGAGGAAGGTCGTCGTGCCGCCCACCAGCTCGCCGCGCCAGGTCCATTCCGTGCCCGGCTCGACCAGGAAGCGCTCCACCCACCGCCTCATCGCGTGAACCTCCGCATGGTCGCGAGATCCCCCCGGGTGCCGAAGAAGAGCGCGAAGTAGCGCCGCCGCAGCTCCGGGTCCGGGCTGACGAAGCGCCGCCCGGCGGCCTCGGCGAGCCGCGTCCCCGGGCGGTGCACGGCGAGCCAGGCCGCGGCGTTGCCGCCGATCGGGTTGGTCACCAGCGCCGCGACCGGGTCGCCGCTCGTCGCCTGCTCGTAGGCGGGCGGCCAGGGATGGTAGGCGCCGAGCGCCGCGAACAGCACCGAGGCCGGCAGCAGCGCCGCGAACGCGACGCGCGCGGCGCGGCCGGCGAGCGCGGCGGGAGCGGCGAGCAGCAGCAGGGCGTGCACCGGGATCAGGTAGCGGAAGCCGAAGGACCAGCCGCCGTACGAGCCGGCCACCAGCGCGTGGCCGGCGACCTGGACGGCGACGCCGGCGCCGATCCACGCCCAGGCCGCGCCGGTCCCGAACGGCGGCAGCCGGGGCGAGCGCGCCAGCCCGATCGCACCGAGCAGGAGGACCGGTGACACGGCCAGCAGGCCGTGCGCGCCGAACAGGATCTCGAGCGCGTAGAACGGGCTCTGCGGCAGGACGACGCCGGCCGCGCTCGGCCCCGCCTGGGCCGAGAGATCGACCGCCCCGGGCAGCAGCTTGGCGGGCAGCAGCGAGCCGACGGTGGCGAGGTTGGCGAGCGCCGAGAGCGCGGCGCCCGCTCCGATCCCGGCGGCGAAGCGCGCCCAGCGCGCGCCGCGCCCGGCCGCGGGCCGACCGAGCACGCCGGCCAGGAAGGGCGCGAAGCCGAACCCGGGCAGCAGGTCGAGCGCGCCGGCCAGGCCACAGGCGAGGCCGCTCCGGCCGGCGCGGCCGTCGAGCGCCGCGAGCGTCGCCGCGAGCAGGAAGAAGGCCGCCGGCACGTGGTTGTTGAGGGTGACCGCGAACGAGTAGAGCAGCGTCCCGGCGGCGAGCGCGAGGGTGATCAGCGCGCGCGTGCCGGCGCCGAGCGACCCCGGCCGGGCGAGCGCGCCGTCCAGGAGCGCGACGGTTGCCGCCGCCGGCAGGCCGACCAGCAGCACCGTCAGCAGCCAGATCACCCGGCCGCCGGTGGCGGGATCGGCGATCCGCCAGCCGGTCGCGGCGCCGAGCGGCGCGTACAGGGCCGCGCCGGCCAGCGCGAGCAACGGCGGCTTGTTCGAGTACTCGCGCCCGCCCACGAGCACCCGGTCCACGGTGCCGCGGAAGCGCGAGCGCTCGATCGAGGCGCTGTCGTGGTCGACCAGCGACTCGACCAGCGCCCAGCGCGAGGCGTCGTTGCCGGCGGTGAAGACGCGCGGGTGCGTTCCCGCGGCGTAGAGAGACCACGCCGCGGCGAGCACCAGACCGCCGCGAAGACGCGCGCTGGACAACGGCCTCAGCTTACGCTCCTGGGAGCAGTACGGTCTCCGGGCGCCGCCGCCTCGGCGCCCGCCGGCCGGTCAGCGGCAGATGCGAGCGCCGGTGCCGCGGATGCGGTGGACGACGAAGGGCCCCTCGCCGGCCACCGTCGCGGCGTCGAAGTCGCGCCCCTGCTCGTGCGCCTCGTGCTCGGCCTGCTGCACGTACTGCTCGCGCGTGAGCTCCAGCTTCTCCAGCGTCCCCTGGGCGACCGCGGCCTTGCCGCGCGCCCACTGCGGGAAGACGATCTCGCCGTCCCTGACCTTGACGCGGATGCGCGCGCCGCCTTCGGCGGCGGCGATCTCGAGCCAACAGCCGGCCTTGGCGCACACCTCGGTGACCTCCCCTTCGACGGCGACCGGACGGTCCAGGTACTGCTCCGGTTGGCCGAGCAGGCTGGCGACCGGCGTCGTCTCGGCGAGCGTGACGCCGGCGCCGAACGACTCGGAGGGGCAGTCGGCCGCGGGCAGGGCGGAGGCGGCGAAGGACGCGGCGGCGAGCGCCACGCCCAGGAGGAACGACGGCAGACGACGGCTCATCGGAGGAGCTCCTTTCCCGGGCATCCTAGCTCGGGCGCGATCGGCCCGCGGTCGGGTAGACTTCGAGGCTCGACCCCCGCGCCGCCCTCCGGGAGCGCGCGCCCCGGCCCGCGGCGGCGAATCGACCTCTAGGAGAATCCGACCGATGAACCTGCGTTCCTCGCTTTCGCTCGCACCCCGTCAGGCCGCCGCCCTGGCGGTGATCCTGGCCGTCGCGCTCGCCGCGCCGGCCTGCGCCGCCGACGCCCCCAAGGCCGCCACGCCCGCCCCGAAGGCCGAGGCGGGGACCGACGTGGTCGCCGAGGTGGCCGGCCAGCCGATCACCCGCGCCCAGCTCGAGGAGTCGCTCGCGGCGCAGCTCTCGCAGCTCGACCGCCAGCGCCGGGCGCTGCTCGAGCAGGGCCTCGACCGGCTGGTCGAGGAGCGCCTGCTGGCCGCCGAGGCGACCGCGCGCGGCCTCACCTCCGAAGCCCTGCTCGCAGCCGAGGTCGAGTCCAAGGCGGGCGAGGTGACCGACGAGGAGGCGAAGAAGTTCTACGACGAGAACCAGGCGCGCATCAACCGCCCGTACGACCAGATCCTGCCCCAGATCAAGCAGTTCCTCGCCCAGAACAAGCGCCAGGAGCTGCGCGACCAGCTGGTCGCCGGCCTGCGCGTCAAGCACACCGCCCGGGTCCTGCTCGAGGTGGACCGCGTCGAGGTCGCCGAGGCCGGCTCGCCGGCGCGCGGCCCGGCCGGCGCGCCGGTCGTGATCATCGAGTTCTCCGACTTCGAGTGCCCGTTCTGCAGCCGCGTCGTGCCCGCGATCCAGGAGGTCGAGAAGACCTACGGCGACCAGGTGCGCGTCGTCTTCCGCCAGTTCCCGCTCAACATCCACCCCAACGCGCAGAAGGCCGCCGAGGCCTCCCTGTGCGCCAACGACCAGGGCAAGTTCTGGGAGCTCCACGACGCGATGTTCGCCGCCCAGCGCGAGCTCGGCGTCGAGCAGCTCAAGGCGAAGGCCGCCGGACTCGGGCTCGACGCGGCCGGCTTCGACGGCTGCCTGGACTCCGGCAAGCACGCCGCGCGCGTCGCGGCCGACCTCGCCGACGGCCAGAAGGCGGGCGTGACCGGCACGCCGGCGATGTTCGTCAACGGGCGCTTCGTCTCCGGCGCGGTGCCGTTCGCGACGCTCGAGAAGATCATCGACGACGAGCTCTCGCGCAAGGGGATCGCCCCGAAGAAGGCCGCCGCCGAGTGAGCCTGGACGGTCTCTTCACGGCTCCCTGGGCCGCCGCGCTCGAGCGCGAGCTGGCCGGCGACGAGGCCTACCGGCGGGCGGCCGCGGGCTGGAGCGGGAGCCTGCTGTTCGTGCTCGAGGCCGATCCCGCGCGCGGTCCGGGCGAGGAGAGGCGCCTGTTCCTCGACCTGGCGCACGGCAACGCGCGCGCCGTGCGCCCGGCCCTGCCCGACGACGAGAGGCAGGCCCGGTTCCGCCTGGCGGCGCCGCCGGCGGCCTGGCTCCAGATCCTCGAAGGCGGGCTCGACCCGGCGGGTGCGGTGCTGTCGGGGCGTCTCCGCCTCGAGCGCGGATCGCTCTTCTCGCTCCTGCCCCACCTCGAGGCCGCGCGCCGGCTGCTCGCCTGCGCCCAGCGCGTGCAGGTCGCCGCCGGGGTCTCGACGAGGGAGGCGTGAGGTGACGACCTACCTGGTGACCGGCGCCTGCGGCTTCATCGGCTCGAACTTCGTGCACTTCGTGCTCGAGCGCGAGCCGGGCGCCGTCGTGGTCGCGCTCGACAACCTCTCCTTCGCCGCCAACGAGCCGAACCTGGACGCGGTGCGGGAGCGCATCCGGTTCGTGGTCGGCGACATCTGCGACTTCGAGGGCATGACTGCCGTCTACCGGCGGTTCCGGCCCGACTTCGTGGTCAACTTCGCGGCCGAGAGCCACAACGACCGCGCGGTGGCGGATCCTTCGGCCTTCGCCCGCACCAATGCGCTCGGCGCCCAGTGCCTGCTCGAGGTCTCCCGGCGCGAGCCCGTGCGCCGGCACCTCCACGTCTCCACCATCGAGGTCTACGGCGAGCTCGCCGCGGGTGTTCCGTACTTCACCGAGGCGAGCCCGCTCAACGCCAAGACGCCCTATTCGGCGGCCAAGGCCGCCGGCGACCAGCTCGTGCGCGCCTACATGCAGACCTATCGCGAGATGGACATCGCGATGACCCACTGTGCCAACAACTACGGCCGCTTCCAGTTCCCCGAGAAGCTGATCCCGCTCATGATCACCAACGTGCTCCGGGGCAGGAAGGTGCCGGTCTATGGCGACGGCCTCCAGCAGCGGGACTGGCTGCACGTCGACGACCACTGCCGCGCGATCCGGGCGATCCTCGACGCGCCGCGCTTCCCGGTCGACGACGCCGCCGCGACCCAGCCCGAGCGGCTGCCGATCTGGGACATCTCGGCGCGCAACGAGCTCACCAACCTCGAGATCGTCCGGCGCGTGCTCGAGCTGCTCGGGCGCAGTCCCGCGGAGTGGATCGAGCACGTCCCGGACCGCCCCAACCACGACCGCCGCTACCTGATCGAGCCCGCCAAGCTCGAAACCGTGCTCGGCTGGCGGCCCGAGGTCGACTTCGCGACCGGCCTCGAGGCGACCGTGCGCTGGTACGTCGACCATCGCGACTGGTGGGAGGCGATCCTGGCGCGCACGGGCGAGCTGGCGTTCGACTGGGCCCGCGGGCCCGCGGGGCGTTGATTAGAATCGGGCCAATGGCCGACAGCCTCCCCGTGCCCACGCCCTCCGCGCCCGCGCGCGAGAGCGCGCTCGCCGACTACCGCACCGGCTGGCTATCGCGCCACGCCTCGCTGGTCGGGCGGCGGGAGGTGCTCACCGGCAAGGGCAAGTTCGGCATCTTCGGCGACGGCAAGGAGCTGCCGCAGCTCGCCATGGCGCGCGCCTTCCGGCCCGGCGACTTCCGCTCCGGCTACTACCGCGACCAGACCTTCATGATGGCCGTGGGCAAGCTCTCGCTCGACGAGTTCTTCGCCCAGCTCTACGCCGACCCCGACCGCGTGCGCGAGCCCCATTCGGCGGGCCGCCAGATGAACGCCCACTTCGCCACTCCGCTGCGCGCCGCGGACGGCTCCTGGCTCGACCTCACCGCGGCGCCGCAGTCCGCCGCCGACCTGTCCCCGACCGCCGGCCAGATGCCGCGCCTGGTCGGGCTGGGCTACGCGTCGCGGCTCTACCGCGAGCTGCCCGAGCTCGCCGCCCTGAAGGGCTTCTCGCACGGCGGCGACGAGGTCGCGTTCGGCACCATCGGCAACGCCTCGTGCGCCGAAGGCCACTTCTGGGAGGCGCTCAACGCGATCGCGGTGCTCAAGGCCCCGGTCCTGATCTCGATCTGGGACGACGACTACGGGATCTCGGTGACCAACGAGTTCCAGCTCGCCAAGAGCGACCTCTCGGAGCTGCTGCTCGGCTTCGCCCGCCGCGGTCCGGGCGGCCCGGGCATCGACGTCTGGTCGATCGCGGGCTGGGACTACCCGGCGCTGGTCGAGACCTACGCGACCGCCGCCGAGCGCGTGCGCCGCGAGCACGTCCCGGCGGTCATCCACGTGCGCGAGCTGACCCAGCCCCAGGGCCATTCGACCTCCGGCTCGCACGAGCGCTACAAGTCGAAGGACCGGCTGCACTGGGAGGAGGAGCACGACGGCCTCCGGCGCATGCGGCGCTGGCTGATCGACCACGAGATCGCCGGCGCCGCCGAGCTCGACGCCCTCGAGGCCGAGGCGCTGGCCGAGGTGCGCGCCTCCCAGCGCCGCTCCTGGGCCGCCTTCGAGGCGCCGCTGCGCGCCGAGACCGAGCGCTTCACCGCGCTCGCCGGCGCGCTCGCCGCGCGCTCCGCGGCGCGCGACGAGATCGAGCGCTCGCTCGCCGCCCTCGTCCACCACGTGCCCACCCTGCGCCGGCACCTCCAGGCCGCGGCCCACGAGGTCCTCGTCGCGACCCTCGACGAGCCCAGCCCCGAGCGCGCCGAGCTCTCGCGCTGGACCGCCGCCCACCTCGACGAGAACCGCGAGCGCTACGGCTCCGACCTCCATGCCAGCGGTCCCGGCTCCGCGCTCGAGGTCGCCGGCGTCGAGGCGGTCTACGCCGCGGACGCGCGCCTGGTCAACGGCTTCGAGGTGCTCAACGCCTGCTTCGACGCCGCGCTCTCCCGCCTGCCCAACCTGGTCGCCTTCGGCGAGGACGTCGGCCACCTGGGCGACGTCAACCAGGGCCTGGTCGGGCTGCAGGCCAAGTACGGGCCGCTGCGCGTCTCCGACACCGGCATCCGCGAGCAGACCATCATGGGCCAGGCGATCGGGCTCGCCCTGCGCGGCATCCGTCCGATCGCCGAGATCCAGTACCTGGACTACGTCCTCTACGGGCTGCAGACGCTCTCCGACGACCTCGCGTCGCTGCGCTGGCGCACCGCCGGCGCGCAGGCGGCGCCGGTCATCGTGCGCACGCGCGGCCACCGGCTCGAGGGCATCTGGCACTCCGGCTCGCCGATGGGCGGGCTCCTCAACCTGGTGCGCGGCATCTGGGTGTGCGTGCCGCGCGACATGACGCGCGCCGCGGGCATGTACAACACGCTGCTCGCCGCCGACGACCCGGCGATCGTGGTCGAGGTCCTGAACGGCTACCGGCACAAGGAGCGGCTGCCCGCCAACCCCGGCGAGCTGCGCGTGCCGCTCGGCGTGCCCGAGACCCTGCGCGCGGGACGCGACGCCACGCTCGTCACCTACGGCGCCTGCTGCCGCATCGCGCTCGAGGCCGCCGAGCTGCTCGCGCGCACCGGCGTCGAGGTCGAGGTCGTGGACGTCCAGACCCTGCTGCCCTTCGACCGCGAGGACCGCGTCCTCGCGAGCCTCCAGCGCACCAACCGGCTGGTGATCCTCGACGAGGACGTCCCCGGCGGCGCCTCCGCCTTCCTGCTGCAGCAGATCCTCGAGCGCATGGGCGGCTTCTGGTGGCTCGACGCGCCGCCGGTCACGATCACCGCGCGCGAGCACCGTCCGGCCTACGGCTCCGACGGCGACTACTTCTCCAAGCCGGGCCGCGAGGAGGTCGTGCGCGAGGTCTACCGGCTGGTGCGCGGCGATGCGGCGGGAGGCCGGCGGGAGCTGCTGGGATGAACCCGCAGCGCGCCCAGGGGCAGTGGCTGCTGCTGCTCGCCGCGGCGGGCGTGGCGGTGTTCCTGACCTGGCGCATGCTGCAGCCCTTTCTGTCGGTGCTGATCTGGGCCGCGGTGCTCGCCCTGCTCTTCTACCCGCTGCATCGGCGCATCCTCGCCCGCGTCCGGAGGCCGGCGCTCGCGGCGGCGCTCTCGATCCTGGTCGTCCTCGCCACCGTCATCGTGCCGCTCGGGCTGATCGGCTCCGCGGTCGCGGCCGAGCTCGCGCGCTTCGCGACCCAGGCGCAGGAGTCGGCCGGTCCCTGGCTTGAGAGCCAGCTCGCCTCGGGCTGGCTGAGCGACCTGCGCACCTGGCTCGCGGAGCGCTTCGGCATCGAGCTCGACCTCTCCCCCGCGGGGGTCGCCGAGCTCGCCTCGAATGCGAGCCAGTACCTGCTGCGCGGCACCGTCTCCGTGGTCGGCGGCCTGCTCGGCGCGATCACCAAGCTCGTGCTCGTGCTCTTCACCCTCTACTACTTCTTTCGCGACGGCGAGCGGCTGGTCGGCCGGTTGCCGGACGCGCTGCCGCTCTCGCGCGCCGAGGCGGAGCAGGTCCTGCGCCGCACCGACGACATCATCCGCGCGAGCGTCAACGGCACGATCGTGGTGGCCGCGCTCCAGGGCCTGCTCGGCGGCCTGATGTTCGCCGCGCTCGGCCTCTCCGCGCCGCTCGTCTGGGGCGTGGTGATGACGCTCTTCTCGCTCGTGCCGCTGGCGGGCGCGTTCGTCGTCTGGGGGCCCGCGGCGCTCTTCCTCGCCGCCTCCGGCGCGTGGGGCAAGGCGCTCGTGCTCGCCGCCTTCGGCGCCGGCGTGATCGGCGTGGTCGACAACCTGCTGCGCCCGCGCCTGGTCGGCGAGCGCGCGCGCATGCACGAGCTGACCGTCTTCTTCACCGTGCTGGGCGGCATCCAGCTGTTCGGCATGCTCGGCTTCCTGGTCGGACCGGTGCTGTTCGCGGTCACCGTCGCCCTGCTCGACATCGTGCGCCGCAGCGGCGCCCAGGCTGCCGGCGCCGCCCCGCCCTCCGCCCGCGCCCCCGGGTAGCGCCGAGCGTCCAGCCGCGGCCGGCCCTAACGCCGCTCCCGCTCGCTCTCGGCCAGGGCGGCGCGCATCGCCAGTCGCTCCGGGTTGGGCTCGAGCCAGCGCAGCAGGGGCCAGGCCGAGAAGGCGAGCGCCGCGCCGGTCACGAACGCGACCTCGGGCCCCAGGTGCGCGACCAGCGGCCCGAAGGCGAGCGAGCCCGAGCCGATGCCGATGTCGAAGGCGGCCAGCATGGCGCCGAACGCCGAACCGTGTCGCTCGGGCGCGACGCGCGCCAGCATCAGGGTCGAGAACGCCGGGTAGAGAGTCGAGAAGCCGGCGCCGAAGACGAGCGAGGCCACCGCGGTGCCCGCCACGTCGTGCTGGAAGGGCAGCAACGCCAGCCCGGCGGCGACCAGCACGATCGAGGGCGGCAGCACACGGCGCGCGCCCACCCGGTCGACCAGCGGCCCGAGGGCCGGGCGCAGCACCAGGATCGAGAGCGCGAAGGCGGTGAAGAAGATGCCGCGCGGCTCGATGCCGCGCTCCTCGGCGAGCAGCGCCGCGAAGCTGGTGGCGCCGCCGTAGCCGAAGGAGACCGCGAGCAGCACCACCGAACTGCGCAGCGCGCGCCACTCGACCGCCGAGGCGAGCGACAGCCGCGCGCTCCAGCCCGGCGCCGGCCAGGGCGTCCCGGGCACCGTGCGCGCCAGCGCCGCGACCGCGAGGTAGAGCAGCGCGAGCCCGGTGCACAGCCACGGCCAGCCGCGCGAGAGCATCCAGAAGCCGGCCGCCGGCGCCACCGTGACCGCCAGGGTGGAGCCCATGCCGTACCAGGCGATCCCCTCGGCGCGCCGCTCGGCCGGCACCGTGCGCGCCGCCTCGGCGCTCGCGCCGGTGAGCAGGGCCGACCAGATCACGCCGTGCGCCAGGCCGAGCGCCACCAGCAGCCACCAGACCTCGAGCAGCGCATAGAGGGCGCTGAACAGCGCCAGGCCCAGCCCCGCGGCGGTGAGCACGCGCCGGCGGCCGAGCACGTCGCCCAGCGCCCCGGTCCAGGCCGCGGAGAGCGCGGAGCCCAGGGTCAGGGCGGTGAGGAAGAGGCCGACCGCCTCGGGCGGCGCGCCCAGGGCGCGCAGCCGGAACGGCACGGTCGGGAAGAGCTGGAATCCGGCGCCGGCGGCGAGCAGCCCGATCAGCCAGACGCGCAGGAAAGGGAGCTCGAAGACGAACGGACGCCACGCACGCACGGGCCGGTGACTCTAGCAAGGCAGCCGGGGCGGGAGCGTGGAAAAGGAGGGGCGCGGCGCCGGGGTACCTCCTCCGGCGCCGCGCGCGATGGAACCAAGAAGGAGGGTGAGCGCAGGATGACAGCGCCCGGCGCGGCGCGCTGTCCCGCTCTTCACACGCCGGGAGTGGTCCCCTTCTCCGCCGCGAGCGCGGCGAGCAGGCGGCCGCAGCCCAGGCGGCGCGCCTCGGCGGCGACCTCGGAGGCCAGCCGCCCGGCGCCCGGATCGCCGGCGGCGGCCAGGGCGCGCGCCAGGCCGGCGCGCGCCTCGAGCGCCTGCAGCACGAGCCCCCCCGCCTCCGCCTCCGCGCGGTCGGCCTCGAAGGCGCGCCGCGCGGCGGCCCCGTCGCCGCGGGCGAGCGCCAGCTCGCCGCGCGCGAGCCGCGCCAGGTGGCGCAGCCGGCGCGAGTCGGAGGTCTCGGCGCGGGAGAGCAGCGACATCGACTCGGCGCCTCCGGCTTCGGCGCTCCGTCCCAGGTCGACCAGGACGCGCAGGCGCTGGAGCGCCGACTCGTCGTGGTCGCTGTTGGCCCCGGCGCGCGCGAACTCGGCCGCCAGGCGCGCGAGCTCGGCCTCGGCGGCCGCACCGCGCCCCCGGGCGCGCTCGAGCAGGGCGGCGGAGAGCTCGGTGAGCCGCAGCCAGGGCTCCTGGCCCGCGGCGCGGAAGACCGCGGCGGCCTCCTCGAACCGGCGC
>JAFNAE010000169.1 GCA_017860005.1 Acidobacteriota bacterium
CTGCACGAGCTGCAGTTCGAGGATTGAGGCGCGTGGCGAGCGAGTCCGATGGAGTCCCCGGTGCCCGCGCCCGTGGCGGCCTGCGCGTCGCGCTGGTGGCGGCGCTCGCGGCCGGCTTCCTGCGCGCGCTGCGCGCCACGGTGCGCATGCGCTTCCACCGCGAGGCGACGATCCGTGCCTGGGAACGGGGCGAGCAGCATTTCCTGCTCGCCTTCTGGCACCGGCACATGCTGCTCATGCGCTTCGCCTACCGCGGACGACGAATGACGGTCCTCGCCAGCCGGAGCCGCGACGGCGAGCTGATGTCCCGGGTCCTCGGCCGGCTCGGGATCGACACCAGCCGCGGCTCGACCACGCGCGGCGGCGCGATGGGCCTGCGCGACCTGGTACGCCGCGCGCGCGCCGGCTCGGACCTCGGGTTCACGCCCGACGGCCCGCGCGGCCCGGCGCGGAAGGTCCAGCCCGGCACGGTGCTGGCCGCCGCGGCCTGCGAGCTGCCGGTCATCCCGGTGGCCCTGTCCGCGCGCCCCGCGTTGGAGTGGCCGAGTTGGGACCGCCTCGTCCTGCCGCTGCCCGGGAGCCGCGTCGAGGTGGTCTATGGCGAGCCGATCCGGGTCCCGCGCGGCGCGGATCCCGCCGAGTGGGGGCCGCGCATCGAGGCCGCGATCAACGAGTGCGAGCAGCTTTCCGAGGAGCTGATCCGGAGCAGGGGGAGGGCGTCGGGATGAGGAGCATGACCGGATTCGCGCAGGCGAGCGCGGAGAGCGCGCGGCGCCGCTTCGAGGTCGTGATCCAGGGCTGGAACCACCGCCACCTCGACCTCGTCGTGCGCGCCCCCGAGGAGCTGCGCGCCCTCGAGCGCGTCCTGCGCGAGCGCATTGCGGCCTCGATCCTGCGCGGCCGCTGCGAGGTGGCGGTCCGCGTCTCGGCGCTCGGCGAGCGGCGCCTGGCCCTGCGCGTCGAGCGCGACGCGCTGGGCGCGCTGCGCGAGGGGGCGCGCGAGCTCGAGCGCGAGGGCCTGCTCGACGCTTCGACGTTCGGCCTCGGCGACCTGCTCCGGGCGCCTCAGCTCTTCGCCCTCGAGGCCGACCCCGAATCCTGGGGCGCGGAGGAGCAGACGGCCCTGGACTCGGCGCTGCAGGGCGCCCTCGCGGCCTTCGAGGCGGCGCGGGCGGCCGAGGGCGACCGGCTGGCGGCGGTGCTCGAGCGGGCGCGAACCGCGCTGGGCGGCCTGGTCGACCGTCTCGACGCCCGGCGCCGCGATGTCGCCGAGGGTCTCGAGTCGGCGCTGCGGGCCCGGCTCGACGAGCTTCTCCCGGGCGGCGTCGCGGCGTTGCCGCCCGAGCGTCTGGCGCAGGAGGTCGTGATGCTCGTCGATCGCAGCGACGTCCAGGAGGAGCTGGACCGGCTGCGCGCGCATCTCGAGCATCTCGGGGAGGTCCTGCGCGCCCGCGGAGCGATCGGCAAGCGCCTCGAGTTCCTCGCCCAGGAGGTGCTGCGCGAGCTCAACACGCTGGGCGCCAAGTGTCGCGACGCGGAGCTCGCGCGCATGGTGGTGGACGCCAAGGTCGTCTGCGAACAGCTGAGGGAGCAGATCCAGAATGTCGAATGACACGCCCGCGCGGGGAGACCTCTTCCTGCTCTCCGCGCCCTCGGGCGCGGGGAAGACGACGCTGATCCGGTACGTCACGGCGCGCCTCGCCGATTCCGGCGAGCTGCACTTCTCGGTCAGCCACACGACGAGGCGGCCCAGGGCCGGCGAGCAGGACGGGCGCGACTACCACTTCGTGGACGAGGCCGCGTTCCGGCGCATGATCGACGCCGGCGAGTTCCTGGAGTGGGCCGAGGTCCACGGCCAGTTCTACGGCACCTCGCGGCGGGCGGTCCTGCCGCACCTGGAGCGCGGCGCCGACGTCGTGGTGGACATCGACGTCCAGGGCGCCGAGCGGCTGATGCGGGGGTTTCCGCAGGCGCACAGCGTGTTCATCCTGCCGCCCTCCTACGCGGAGCTGGTGCGGCGCCTGAGGGGGCGCGGTCTCGACGGCGAACCGGAGATCGCCCGGCGGCTGGCGGATGCGCTCGACGAGATCGCGCGTTACGATTCGTATCAATATGTTATTATCAACGATGATGTCGAGCGCGCGGGCCGCGCGCTCGCGGCCATCGTCCTCGAGAAACGTCATCGCCGGGAGCGGCAGGAGCCCCGAATCGCCGGGGTCTTGGCCGATTTCGAGCGAGCGCGCGGGTCCGATGCGCCGTCCTGACCCCACGGAGCCCTGATGGAACGCATTCCGGAGAGGATCGACAGCACCTTCCGCTACGTCCTGATCGCCGCCCGGCGCGCGGAGCAGCTGGTCCAGGGCGCGCGGCCCAAGCTCGAAGTCGCCTCGGCCAAGCCGACCAGCACCGCGCTGCTGGAGGTCTCCCAGGAGCTCGTGGAGTGGGACTACGGCCCGCCGCCCGCTCCCGAGCCCGAGCCGCTCGCCGCCGAAGAGCCCGCCGAGGAAATCGCCGCTCCCTGACGGAGCGCCGCCGAGGGGCACCGAGATGGAGCCCGAGCGAAGCGAACGCGGCCGCCGGATCCTGCTGGGGGTCTCGGGCGGAATCGCCGCGTACAAGGCACCCGAGCTGGTGCGCCGCCTGCGCGAGCGCGACTTCGCCGTCCGCTGCGCCCTCACTCCGGCTGCGGCCGCGTTCGTCAGCCCGCTGGCGCTCGAGGTGGTGACCGGGCGGCCGGTCCATCGCGAGGAGTACCTGGCGCCCACCGGCAGCGGCGCCGAGATCCACATCGAGGCGGCGGCCTGGGCCGACCTGCTGCTGATCGCCCCCGCCACCGCGCACACCCTCGCCTCGCTCGCCCTCGGGCTCGCGGACAACTTCCTGCTCACCACGGCGCTCGCCTTCCGCGGACCGATCGTAGTCGCGCCCGCCCTGCACAGCGCGATGTGGGAGAACCCGGCGCTCCAGGCACGGGTCGCCGAGCTGCGCGCGCGCGGCGTCTCCCTGGTCGGACCCGCGGTCGGCCCGCTCGCCTCCGGGGAGGTGGGCATGGGCCGCATGGCGGAGGTGGCGGAGATCGTGGGCGCGGTCGAGCGCACCGTCGCCCCCGGCGACCTCGCCGGCCGCACCGTGCTGGTGACCGCCGGACCGACCTTCGAGCCGATCGACCCGGTCCGCTTCCTGGGCAACCGGTCGAGCGGCAAGATGGGGTTCGCGATCGCCGCCGAGACCGCGCGCCGGGGCGCAAGAACGGTGCTGGTCTCGGGCCCGGTGGCGCTGGCGACCCCGCCCGGCGTCGAGCGCGTCGAGGTCGAGACCGCGCTCGAGATGGAGGCGGCGGTGCGCGAGCGCGCCGGCGCCTGCGACCTCGTGGTCATGGCGGCGGCGGTGGCCGACTTCCGTCCGCGCGAGCGAGCGGCGACCAAGATCAGGAAGAGTGCCGGCGCGCCCCGGCTCGACCTGGTGGCCAATCCGGACATCCTCAGCCGTCTCCCCGACTGGGCGCCGGCCGCGCTGCGCGTCGGCTTCGCCGCCGAGACCGGGAATCCCGACGACGCCGCGCGCCAGAAGCTGGCGGAGAAGGACGCGCACCTGCTGATCGCCAACGACGTCTCCCGTCCCGAGATCGGATTCGGGGCCGACGACAACGAGGTCACCGTCCACCGTCGAGGTGCCCCGCCCCTGCTCCTGGGGCGCCGGCCCAAGAGCGCGTTGGCCCGCGACCTCGTCGACCTGTTCGCGGCGGAATTGCGAGCCCGGCGCGGTGAAGACCTCGCAGACGGTCGCTGACACCCTGCACTACCTGGCCGATCTCGGCTGGGAGGATCTCTACCGAACGCCTCCGGGCGGCGGACCGGCCGTTGCGGCCGACCCGGCTGCGCAGGCTGGCGCGGACGACGAGCCACCCGCCGCCGCGGCGGCCGCGGGCCCCGGCCTCGACGAGCTCGCCGCCCGGGCCGAGACCTGCACTCGCTGCCGCCTGGCCGACACCCGCCAGAAGGTGGTCTTCGGCACCGGAGATCCCCGCGCTCGGCTCCTGCTGGTGGGGGAGGGTCCGGGCGCCGAGGAGGATCGCAGGGGGTTGCCATTCGTCGGGCGCGCGGGAGAGCTTCTCAACAAGATCCTGGCGGCGATCGGGCTGCGCCGGGAGGACGTCTACATCGCGAACGTCGTCAAGTGCAGGCCTCCGGGCAACCGCGAGCCGCAGCCCGACGAGGTCGCCGCCTGCCGCAGCTACCTCGAGGCGCAGATCGACACCATCCGGCCCGAGGTGCTGGTCTGCCTCGGGCGGGTGGCGGCGCAGACGCTGCTCGGCAGCGACGCACCGATCGGACGCACGCGTGGGCAGTGGTTCAAGGTGCGGGGGGTCGCCACGATGGTGACCTACCACCCGGCCGCACTGCTCCGCAACGAAGCCCTGAAGCGGCCCACCTGGGAGGACATGCAGCAGGTCCGCGACCGGCTGCGCGAGACCGCCGAGTCGCGTTGAGGGTACGGGGAGAGGAGGAGAGCGTGGGAGGCTTGCTCGAGGTCGAAGTGGTGAGGACCGCGCCCGCCGGCGTGCGCTCGGTGGTGGGCGTCTTCGCAGGCCGCTCGCCCGCTGCCGCGGAGCTTCCCGAGGAGATCCGCTCGGCGGTGGCGGCGGCGCGCGCGCACCAGGGCTGGCGAGGAGCGGAAGAGCAGGTCCTGGAGCTGACCACCCGCAGCGGCCGCACGGTCCAGGTGCGTGGCCTGGGCGAGGCCTCGGCGTTCGACGCCCGGAAGCTGCACGGCCTGCTGGAGCGCGCCGTCGAAGGCGCTCGCGCCGCGGCCGCCCGGCGCCTGGCGCTCTACCTGCCGGACCACCCTGCGTCGGTCGGCGAGCAGGCGGCGGCACGAGCGACCCGCGAGGCGGCGCTGCTCGGCTACCGCTACGACCGCTTCCTGAGCAGGCCCGAGAAGAGCCCCCTGCGTGCTCTCCTGCTGGTCCCGACGCGCGCCTCGCTCGCGGCCTGGAAGGCCGGAGCCGAGACCGGGCGGGCGATCGCCGCGGGAGTCGCCTGGGCGCGGGAGCTGGCCAACACGCCGCCCAACGTCGCCACGCCGGCCTGGATGGCGGAGCAGGCGCGCTCCTGGGCGAAGCGGCACCGGGCGCGCTTCACCGTACTCGGACCCGCCCAGCTGCGGCGCCGCGGAATGGGCGGCCTCCTGGCGGTGGGAGGGGGTTCGGCCCACCCGCCGCGTCTGGTCCGCATCGAGCTCGGCCGCGGCCCGCGCACGGTCGCCCTGGTGGGCAAGGGAGTGACGTTCGACACCGGCGGCATCTCGATCAAGCCGGCCGCCCAGATGGACGAGATGAAGTGGGACAAGTGCGGGGCCTGCGCGGTGCTCGGCGCGCTCGAGGCGGTCGCCCGGCTCCGGCTGCCGCTGCGCCTGCGCGCCTACCTGCCGCTCGCCGAGAACATGCCCGACGGCACCGCCTACCGGCCCGGCGACATCGTGCGCTGCGCCAATGGCAAGACGGTCGAGATCCTCAATACCGATGCCGAGGGGAGAATGATCCTGGCCGACGCCCTCGCCTGGGCGGCGAGCGAGAAGCCGGACGAGCTGGTCGAGCTCTCGACGCTCACCGGCGCCTGCGTGGTGGCGCTGGGCCCGACCGGGGCTGGCCTGTTCAGCCCGCACGACGGCCTCGCGGCGGCGCTGCTCGAGGCGGCCGAGGCGGCCGGTGAGCGGCTCTGGCGCCTGCCCCTCTGGAGCGAGTTCCTGGACGAGATGCGCGGCGCGCACGCCGACCTGCGCAACTCGGGCGGGCGCTGGGGCGGAGCCTCCGCCGCCGCGGCCTTCCTCTCGCAGTTCGTGGGCGCGACCGAGCGCTGGGCGCATCTCGACATCGCGGGGCCCGCCTACGTCGGCGAGGGCAAGGCGAAGCGCGGCGCGACCGGCTACGGGGTCGCTCTCACCGTGGGCTGGCTGGGACGATCCGGGGCGCGCCGGCGCCGTTGACACGGTGAGCGCGCTGCTCGAGATCAGCGGGCTCGTGGTCACCTTCCCGCGCCCCGACGGGACCGCGGTGCCGGTCGTGCGCGGGCTCTCGCTCGCGGTCG
>JAFNAE010000061.1 GCA_017860005.1 Acidobacteriota bacterium
CGCGAGGCCGAGACCACCGACTCGAGCGGCGAGACCGCGCTCTTGTCCTCGATGAAGTCCCCCAGGTGCGAATCCTCCTCCTCGCCGATCGGCGTCTCGAGCGAGATCGGTTCCTGGGCGATCTTCATGATCTTGCGCACCTTCGAGGCCGGCAGGTCCATGCGCTCGCCGATCTCCTCGGCGGTCGGCTCGCGGCCGAGCTCCTGGACGAGCGAGCGCGAGGTGCGCGTCAGCTTGTTGATCGTCTCGATCATGTGGACCGGGATGCGGATCGTGCGCGCCTGGTCCGCGATCGCGCGCGTGATCGCCTGCCGGATCCACCAGGTGGCGTAGGTCGAGAACTTGTAGCCGCGCCGGTACTCGAACTTCTCGACCGCCTTCATGAGGCCGATGTTGCCTTCCTGGATGAGGTCCAGGAACTGCAGGCCGCGGTTGGTGTACTTCTTGGCGATCGACACCACGAGGCGGAGGTTGGCGACGATCAGCTCCTCCTTGGCCTTCTCGCACATCCCCTCGCCCTGGCGGATCTTGCGGATGGTGGTCGAGACCTGCTCGTGGGTGGTGCCGTAGCGCTCGGCCAGCTCGACCGAGCGCGCGCGGTACTTGTCGATGCGGCGCCGCTGCAGATCGCGCAGCTCCTTGTTCGACTCGCGCTCGAGCGCGGTGCGGGCACGCCGCACGTCCTGCTCGAGGGCCGCGAACTGGCGGTCCAGGTTCTTCAGGTAGTCGACCAGCCGGTTGCGCGTCTGGACCGAGAAGTCGATCGAGCGGATCTCCTGGGAGATCTTGCCGAGCAGGCGGTCGATCTCGCGCTCGAACTCCTGGTGGCGCGCGCCGCCCGCCTTGTACCTTTCCTGGCGGCGGCGGAGCTTGGCGATCTCGGTGTCGAGCTTGGCGATCTGCTCGAACGTACGCAGGTTCTTGCGGATGCGGTCGGCGGCCTTGGGGTCGAGCGGCTCGTCCGGGTCGTTGCCGGACACCAGCTCGCGCAGCACCTTGCGGTCCTTCTGCGCCAGCTCGTTCAGACGGAGCAGCTCGCGCAGCACGAGCGGGTTCTCGCACAGGGCCTCGTAGATCATCCACTCGCCCTGCTCGATGCGCTGGGCGATCTCGACCTCGCCTTCGCGGTCGAGCAGCGGCACCGTGCCCATCTCGCGCAGGTACATGCGCACGGGGTCCGAGGTCTTCTCGTGGTCGTCGACCACGAGCTCGACCGTCTCCTCGCCGTCCTTCTTGTCGAACTCGGAGATCGGCGTCGGCTCGACGTCGTCGCGGTTGACGTAGCGCTCCGGCCGGTCGACGACCGCGATCTTGAGCTCGTCGAAGCGCAGGTAGATCTCGTCGACCTCGTCGGGTAGCCCGATCACCTCGTCCGGGAGGACCTCGTAGATCTCGTCGTAGAGCAGATACTTCTTCTGGCGGCCGAGCTCGATGAGCTGACGGACCGCGGTGTACTTGTCTTCGATGTGGTGGGCGATCTTGCTCGGGCTCACGAACTCACTCCGCGCCAGTCGGCGGCAGGTCGGCTGCGGGACGGTGCAACTCGGCGTTGACCGCGGTCTTCTCGGCGAGCAGCGTGTCGAGGCGGGCGTCGTCGCCCCGGCGCTGAGCGTCGGCCATCTCTTGCTGGATCTCGCGGAGCCGGTGCCGCAGCCAGCGCCGGCGCAGCACGCGCAGGACGTCGGCGAGCGGCGGTGCACCCGCCGAATCGTCTGATTCTAGCAGAAGTTGCGCTGCTTTCTCGCCGGCATCGGCCAGATCCCTCGCACCCTCCAGGACCTCCCGGAGGCGGGGTTTCGAGCCCTCGACGTACAGCGTCCGGAAGGCCCGGAAAAATTTCCGCAGGTCGGGGTCGTAGAAGGCCTCTTCGGGCGGCAGCTCCGCGGGCGCCGGCAGGGCCTCCCCCCGGTCGGAGGTCAGCAGCAGCAGGCGCAGGGCCTCCTGCTCGGCCCGTCGCCCGGGGGTGTCGCCGCCCGGCGCGGCCGGCGCCGGGCGCAGCGCCTGGGTCAGGCTCTCCCGGCCCACGCCCAGCCGCTGCCAGAGCAGCTGCGCCGGCACCCCGAGCCGGTCGGCGGCCAGCCGGCCGTAGCCGTAGCGGGCGATCGGGTCGGGCACGGCCCGGAGCAGCTCGACCACCGCCCGCCCGGCCTGGCCTCGCCCGTGCGGGTGGCGGTGGAGGTCGGCCGGCACCCGCCTCTCGATCTCGGCCAGCACGTAGTCCTCGGCCTGCTCGACCGCCGCGCGCAGCGCCGGCGCCCCCGCCTTCCGGCGCAGGGAGTCGGGGTCCTCGCCCTCCGGGAAGCGCGCCCGGCGCACGGTCAGGCCCTCGCCGAGCAGGATCGGCAGGGCGCGCTGGCAGGCCGTCTCGCCCGCCGTGTCGCCGTCGTAGCCGAGCACCACCTCGTCGGCGAAGCGCGCGAGCAGCCGCGCCTGCTCGGTGGTGAGCGCCGTGCCCATGCTCGCCACCGTCCCCTCGACCCCCGCCGCCACCGCGCCCAGCACGTCCACATAGCCTTCGACCAGCAGGGCCCGCCGCGTCTCGCGGATGGCGCGCTTGGCGTGCTCCAGCCCGTAGAGCAGGAGGCCCTTGTGGAAGCGCTCGGTCTCGGCGGTGTTGACGTACTTGGCGACATCGTCGCCGAGCGTCCTGCCGCCGAAGCCGAGCAGGCGGCCGGAGGCGTTCCGGATCGGGAAGATCAGCCGTTGCCGGAAGCGGTCGTAGGGCTCCCCTCCCCCCTCCGGCCGCCCGGCCAGACCGACCGCCAGCAGGTCGCCGACCGAGAACCGCCCGGCGAGCGCCGCGACCAGGTTGCGCCAGCCGTCCGGCGCGTAGCCCAGGCCGAAGCGTTCGACCAGCTCGGCGGGAATCTCGCGCTGCTCGAGGTAGCGCCGGGCGAGCTCGGAACGGAGGAGCTCGCCGCGGAACCACTGCGCCGCCGCGTCGAGCACCGCCTCGGCGTCGGGGCCGGATTCCGGACGGGCTCGCGCGCCGCGGTGCGCCGCCGGCGGCGGCGGCAGGGGCACGCCGAAGCGGCGCGCGAGCGACTCCATCGCGGCCGGGAAGTCGTCTCCGCTCAGCAGCATGTGGAGCTTGATCGCGTCGCCGCCCTCGCCGCAACCGAAGCACTTGAAGAAGCCGAGCTCGGGGTCGACGTGGAAGGAGGGGGTCTTCTCCTTGTGGAGCGGGCACAGGCCTTTCCACTTGCGGCCGGCGCGCGCGAGCTTGGTGTAGCCGGCGGCGATCTCGACCACGTCGACGGCGTCGCGCACGGCCTGCACGAACTGCGGCGTCAACTGCAGGTTCGAGATCGCCATCGCCGGCCGCGACTTTACGCCAGGACCCGGCGGCGATCCGTCCCACGCGCGCGGGCGCCCCACTCCGGCGGGTGGCACCGGCTCGCCCCTGCGGGGGTTCTCGCGCCCGGGAGGGCGACCTACCGTGGCCTCGAGGTCGCCGTCACGAGGCCGCCCCGTCTCCCGGCGCCGCTCGCAGGCTCGGGCGGGGTGCCCCACGCGATCGGGAGGAAGCGATGTTGCGGCACCCGGAGTACCGCGAGCTCTTCCACGAGCTGCTCGCCACCCGCGCGGGCATCCATCTCGCCCTGACGCTGCCCACCCACCGCGCGGGGGCCGCCGGCGCCGATGCCGTGCGCCTCGCGGGCCTGGCGCGCGCCGCGGAGGGCGAGCTCGAGCGCGCCGGCGCCGCGCCGTCCGAGCGCGCCGACCTGCTCGCTCCGGTGCGCGCTCTGATCGACGATCGCGCGTTCTGGGCGACCGCGCAGGAGGGCCTGGCCCTGTTCGTCGCGCCCGGCTTCTTCCGCGCCGTGCGCCTGCCCTACGCGGTGCGCGAAAGGGTCACGGCCGGCGCCCGCTTTCCGCTGCGCTCCTTGCTGCCGCTCGCCGATCGCGACCGGCGCTTCTACGTCCTCGCGCTCGCCGAGCACGACGTGCGGCTGCTCGAGATCGAGGGCGGCGCGCCGCGCCGGCTCTCGGCCGCCGGCCTGCCGGTGCGCATCGAGCGCCTGCTCGGCTTCGTGCGCGAGCCGTCCCTGCAGGCGCACGGCGCCGGCCGGCGCTCGGTCATCCACCACGGCAGCGGCGAGGAGAGCGAGCGCCACAAGTCCGATCTGCGCCGGTTCGCCGCCGCGGTCGCCGAGCACGCCGCGGCCGCGCTCGCGGACCCGCGCGCGCCGGTGGTCCTGGCCGCGGTCGAGCCCCTCCATCGCACGGTGCGCGAGCACTGGCCCGACGAGCGCCTGCTCGCCGAGGCCGTCACGGGCTCTCCCGACGGCGTGACCGACGAGGCGCTGGCCGAGCGCGCGCTCGCCGTCGTCGCGCGGGCACGCGAGGCGCGCCGGCTCGAGCACGCGCGGCACTGGTCCGAGCTCGCCCAGTCGGGGCGCGTGACCGACGAGCCGCAGTCGGTGCTGCTCGCCGCCGAGCAGGGCCGGGTCGAGCGCCTGTTCCTGGCCGAGGACGCCGAGCTCTGGGGCAGCTTCGATCCGCTGCTCGGACACCTGGAGGCCCACCCGGAGGCACGCCGCGGCGACGAGGATCTGCTCGAGCGTGCCACGATCTCGACCCTCGGCTTCGGGGGCGAGGTCGAGAGCGTGCCGCAGGAGGCGTTCGCCTCGGCCTCGCCGTTCGCGGCCGTCCTGCGCTACTGAGCGCGGGCCGGACGTCCGGCCCGGCCGGCGTCTAGAATGCGCCCATCGTGAGCGCAGCGGGGGCCGACCCCACCGAGATCACAGCGCTGCTCCGGGCCGTCGGGCAGGGCGACCGGAGCGCCCTGGACCGGCTCTTCGAGCAGGTCTACGGCGAGCTGCGGCGCATCGCGCGGCGGCAGCTGCGCACGGCCCTGCCCGCCGCCACCCTCGACACCACCGCGCTCGTCCACGAGGCCTACCTGAAGCTCTCGGGCGGCGGGCCCTGGTCGACCCGCGACCGCTCCCACTTCTACGCGCTCACCGCGCAGGCGATGCGCCGGGTGCTGATCGACCATGCCCGGCGCCGCACCCGGCAGAAGCGGGGCGGACGCATGGTCGCGCTCGCGCTCGACGACCTCGACCTGCCGGTGATCGAGCGCGGCGAGGAGCTGATCGCGCTCGACCAGGCGCTCGCCCGGCTCGAGGCGGTCGACCCCGAGCTCGCGAGCCTGGTCGAATGGCGCTTCTTCGCCGGGCTCTCGGTCGAGGAGATCGCCGAGCTGCGCGAGGTCTCCGACCGCACCGTGAAGCGCCACTGGCGGCTGGCACGCGCCTTCCTCTTCCGCGAGATGGCGGCCCAGGGCTGGAGCGCGTGACCACCCTGCCGCCGGAGCGCTTCCGCGCGGCGCGCGCCGTCTTCGAGGAGCTGGTCGAGCTCGATCCCGAGGCGCGCCGCGCCCGTCTCGACCAGATCGCACGGGGCGACGCGGAGCTCGCCCGCGCGGTCGACGCGCTGCTCGAGGCCGACGCCGGCGCGAGCGGCTTCCTCGACGCCCCGGCCGGCGTCGCCGCGCGCGCGCTGGTCGCCGACTGGCTGGGCGGCGAGCTCGACGCACCCGGAACCGTGGTCGGCGCCTACCGCCTGGTCGGGCTGCTCGGGCGCGGCGGCATGGGCGAGGTCTGGGAGGCCGAGCGCGCCGACGGGCAGTTCGAGCAGCGCGTGGCGCTGAAGCTGCTCAAGCGCGGCATGGACTCCGAGGAGGTGCTCGCCCGCTTCCTGCGCGAGCGCCAGATCCTCGCCCGCCTCACCCATCCCGGCATCGCGCGCCTGCTCGACGGCGGCATGTCCGCCGACGGCCGTCCCTATTTCGTGCTCGAGAAGGTCGACGGCCTGCCGCTCACCGAGCACGCGCGCCGCGCCGGGCTGCCGCTCGAAGGACGCATCCGCCTCGTGCTCGCGGCCTGCGACGCGGTCGATTCCGCACACCGGCAGCTCGTCGTGCACCGCGACCTGAAACCGTCGAACATCCTGGTCACCGGCGCCGGCGAGGTCAAGCTCCTCGACTTCGGCATCGCCAAGCTGCTCGGCGAGGGCGACGGCGGCGCGCACGCCACCGCCCTGGGCCTGCGTGCCCTCACCCCCGCCTACGCCGCGCCGGAGCAGATCCTCGGCGAGCCGGTGACCACCGCCACCGACGTCTACGCGCTCGGCATCGTGCTCTACGAGCTGCTCACCGGCCGGCTGCCCCACCAGCGGCCGACGAGCTCGCTCGCGGCGCTGGTCGCCGAGGTCGAGCACGAGTCCGCGCCGCGGCTGGCGAGCGCAGTCCGTCAGCTCGACGGCGAGGAGCTCACCCGCCTGGGCTTCCCGGAGCGTGCGGGCCGGCGCCTCGCCCGAAGTCTGCGCGGCGACCTCGAGACCATCCTGGCGCGCGCGCTCGAGCGCGCCCCCGAGCGGCGTTACGCCTCCGCGCGCGAGCTCGCCGACGACCTCGCCCGGCACCTGGACGGCCGACCGGTCCGGGCCCGTCCGCAGTCCTCCTGGTACCGCGCCACGCGCTTCGCGAAGCGGCACCGGCTCGCCGTCGCCTCGGCCGCGCTCGTGCTCGTCTCGCTGGTCGGCGGCCTCTCGGCGGCGCTCTGGCAGGCGCGGCGGGCGGAGGCGGCCGCCCGCGAGTCGGCCGCCAACGCGCACCGCGCCGAGCACACCAAGGAGTTCCTGATCAGCCTGTTCAGCGTCGCCGATCCGCTCCAGTCGGGCGGCGAGACCGTGACCGCCCGCCAGCTGCTCGAGCAGGGTGCCAAGCGCCTCGAGTCCGAGCTCGCCGCCGAGCCCGGCCTGCGCGCCGACCTGCTCGAGGCGGTCGGGCGGATCGAGGCGAGCCTCGGGCTGCTCGACGCCGCCGAGCGTTCCACCACGCTCGCGCTCGAGCTGCGCGCCGGCGCCGGCGCGGCCGAGCGCGCCTCCGCCGAGGCGACGCTCGGCGCCATCCACATCCAGCGCGGCGACCTCGCCTCCGCCGCGCAGCTGCTGGAGCGCGCCCTCGCCGCGCTCGAGGCGTCCGGAGCGGAGCCCCTCACCCTGGCGCGCGTGCGCAGCGACGTCGGTCAGGTCAAGTTCTGGAACAAGGAGGTGGTCGCCGCCGAGGCGCTCGAGCGCTCCGTCTACGAAACCTACCGCGCCCAGCTCGGCGAGGAGCACATCGAGACCGCGCTCCACCTGCGCAACCTCGGCGTCCTGCTCGACGATCTCGGCCGGCTCGACGAGGCCGAGGCGGCGTACCGGCGGTCCCGGGAGATCCTCGTCAAGAGCCTCGGCGAGAACCACCCGCACCTCGGGCAGAGCGACCTGAGCATGGCCGCGCTCCAGAACAAGCAGGGCCGCTTCGAGGAGGCCGAGGCGAACTTCCGCCGCGCGCTCGAGAACCGGCGCCGCACGCTCGGTGACCACCATTTTCAGACCGGGCAGACGCTCCAGAACTTCGCCCACTTCCTGGTCCTGCGCGGGCGCTTCGACGAAGCCGAGCGCACGGGCCGCGAGGCGCTCGAGATCTTCCGCGCCGCCAACCCGAAGCACTTCGAGGTCGGCAAGTGCCTGAACGGCCTCGGCCAGGTCGCCGCGCGCCGCGGCGACCCGGCCGGCGCCGAGCGGCTCTACCGCGAGGCGATCGCGAACTTCGAGGAATCGCTCGGCCGCCGGCACCCCTTCTACTGGTGGACGACGGGGAATCTCTCGAAGGTGATCGCCGCGCAGGGCCGGCTCGCCGAGGCCGAAGCGCTGCAGCGCGAGGCCCTGCGCGAGCTCGAGTCGATCAGCGGCGTCGAGAGCGAAGACGCGCAGTGGGTCCACGAGATGCTCGCGGACACGCTGCGGCTCGCGGGTCGTGCGGCCGAGGCCGACTCCGCCGCCGCGCGCGCCCGCGAGATCTCCGAGAAGCTGCGCGACCACGCCTGAGCCTGCGCCCGGACCGTGCCCGGCGCCCGCACCGCGTCGCTCGCTGTCCCCTCCGGCCCGCCGACGGCGAGTCCCCGGTCAGACCCCCGACCCGGAGCCCGCCATGCCCCAGCCCGCCACCCTCCTCCGTCTCCTCGCCTGCGCCCTCGCGCTCGCCGCGCTGGCGGAGCGGCGGGGGCTCGCCGCGGACGGCGACCTCGACCCGGACTTCGACGGCGACGGCGTCTACCGCTACAGCGACCCGGCTTCCTTCTCGATGACCGAGTCGGTGCTGGCGCCCGACGGCGCGGCGGTGGTGTCCGGCGCCCTGCCCGTGACCGGCGCGCCGGCCCTCCACTGGCGCCGGATCACCGACAGCCAGGCCTCGCCGCTCTGCACCTACCTGCCTCCGGGGGCCAGCTCGGTCCGGCCCGCTGGCGCGACTTTCGACTCCCTGGGCCGCCTCGTGCTGCTGGCCGGCGTCCAGTTCGGGCCGGGCACCGAGCACTCCCTGCTCGTCGCGCGCTTCCTCTACCCGGCCTGCGCGCTCGACGGCGAGCTCGACGGCGACGGCGTCGCGCTCCACGCACCGGAGCTCGCCGGCTACGACGGGCGCTTCGCCGGCGGCGTCGCGACCGCCGCCTGGCAGGTCTTCCCCACGATCTTCACCCGTCGCATCCTGATCGCGTACTCGGCGCGGTCTGGCGGAAGCCCGGTCCCGGACACGTTCCTGCTCCGGTTGCGCGACGACGGCACGCTCGACACCGGCTTCGGCGGCGGCGACGGGCTGCTCCTGCTCGCGGCGGAGCGGGTGCCGCTCGAGCTGACGCCGGCGCTCGACGGCAGCTTCCTGCTCCTCGCCGTGACCGACGACGCCGCCTTCGACGCGGATGCCTCGGTGCTGCGCTTCGACCGCGACGGAGCGCTCGACGCCGGCTTCGGCTCCGCCGGCGAGGCCCGGCTCGACCTGTCGCCGAGCGGCAGCTCGACCGACGCTTTCTCCGCCATCGCGGTGGCGCCGGACGGGCGCATCGCGCTCGGCGGCCGGACCGACCTCGACGCGGCGACCGACTGGCAGGGGGCGGTCGCCCTGCTGCAGGCGAACGGGCAACCGGATCCCGGCTTCTCGGCCGACGGTTGGAGGACCTTCACGGTCGCCGGCGCGCAGACCACCCGCGCGCGCTCGGTCGTGGTCCAGGGCGACGGCAAGCTGCTCGTGGCCGGGAGCCACACGGACCCGGCCGACGACGGCGACGACGAGGGTCTCGTCGCCCGCTTCTCGCGCTCGGGAGCCCTCGACGCGACGTTCGGTTCGAGCGGCATCCGCAGCCTGGCCTTCGACCACGTGCCGGCCGGCGAGGATCTGGCGACCGGCGTCTCCGTCCGCCCCGACGGGCGGATCTGGGTCGCGGGCTCGACCGCCGTGGACGACGGCTTCGGCGATCAGCACTATCGGCCGTACGTGGCGCGGCTGGTCAACTCCTACGTCTTCGCCGACGGCTTCGAGCGCGGCTCGCGCGCCAACTGGTAGCGCGCGCCGGCGAGGGGAGCCGGCGCCGGGGCCCTCAGGAGCGCAGGGTCACCACGGTGGCGCCGTTGCCGCCTTCGTTGGGCGCTCCGGGCCGGAAATCGGCGACCGCCGGATGGCGGCGCAGGTGCGTGCGCACCGCCTCGCGCAGACGTCCCGTGCCGTGGCCGTGGACGAGCCGCACCTCGGTGCGCGGGCCAGGCAGCGCGCGGTCGAGGAACTCGTCCACCGCGTCGAGGGCGTCCTCGACGGTGAGCCCGAGCAGCATCAGCTCGACGGGCGCGGCCTCGACGCCGCCCTCGTCCGCGGCCGGCTTTCGCGCCCGGGCAGCGCCGGCCTCGCGACCGGCGACCGCGACCAGCTCGCCCAGGCGCGCGCTCAGCCGCTTGCCGCGCACCGCGACCTCGGCGCGCTCGCCCTCGACGCGCTCCAGCGTGCCGGTCCAGCCCAGCCCACGATGGCGCACCTTCGCCCCCGGCGCGAGCGGACCCGCGCCCGCCGGCTCGTCCTCGGCGGCGAACCGGGGCGCGCCCTCGAACAGGCTCGCGGTCGCTGCCGCCGCAACGCCGCGGCGCCGTCCGGCCTCGAATTCGCGCCGCAGCTTCTCCTCCTGCGCCGCCAGGGCGCGCGAGACGCGCTCGCGGAAGCTCTTGAGCTCGCCTTCGAGACGGTGGCCGACCACCCTCCGCTCGGCCTCGAGCGCGGCGCGCTCGCGCTCCAGCCGGCCGGCCGCCGCGGCGGACTCGGCGGCGCTCCGCTCCGCCTCGGCGGCGGCGCGCGCGAGCTCGGCGCGCGTCGCCTCGAGCTCCGCGAGCATGCGCCGGAGCTCGCGGTGCTCGCCGCCGAGCAGGGCCTCGGCGCGCTCGAGCCAGGCCGCGGGCAGACCCAGGCGGCGGCCGAGCGCCAGGGCTTCGCTGCCGCCCGGCGCGCCCGGTCGCAGCCGGTAGGTGGGGCGACCGCTGTCGGGGTCGAATTCCATCGCCGCGCACGCCGCCCCGGCGCGCTCGAGCGCCGCCGCGGCGAGCGCCGCCAGGTGGGTGGTGATCACCGCCAGCCCGCCGCGCGCCAGCAGGTGCTCGAGCAGCGCCACAGCGAGCGCCGTGCCCTCCTCGGGATCGGTCCCCGAACCGAGCTCGTCGAGCAGCGCGAGCGCTCCGGGTCCGGCCTCCTGCCAGGCTTCGGCGAGACGTTGCAGCCGGCCACTGAAGGTCGAGCGCTCGGCGAGCAGGTCCTGCTCGTCGCCCACGGTGGCGACCACGCTCGACAGCGGCGGCAGCTCCGAGCCCGCCTCGCAGGGTACCGGCAGGCCCGCCTGCGCGGCCAGGGCCAGCAGCCCCACGGTCTTGGCGGCGACCGTCTTGCCGCCCGCGTTCGGGCCGGTGACGACGAGGATGCGGCGCGCTGCGTCGAGCTCGAGATCGAGCGGCACGGCGGCCGAGGTATGACCCGCCGCGCCCAGCACGCGCGCGCGGCGAGCGGCGAGCCGCGGGTCGAGCAGCGGATGACGGGCGCCGACCAGGCGCAGCCGCCCCGGCGGCGCGACCTCGGCCAGGCGCGCGCCGGCGGCCTCGCCGAAGCGCCGCGCGGCCTCCAGCGCGTCGAGCTCCGCCACCGCGCCGGCCACCGCGCTGACCAGGGGCAGCTCGGCGGCGAAGGCGGAGAGCAGCTCGTCGAGCAGCCGTCGTCGCTCCGCCTCCTGCTCGTCGACCGCGGTCTGCAGCTGGTTGTTCTCCTCGACGACTTCGAGCGGCTCGAAGTAGAAGCTGCGCCCCGAGCCCGAGCGTCCGTGCACGAGACCCGGCATGCGGCCGCGCGCACCCGCCTGCAGGACGAGCAGGAGCCGACCGCCGCGCAGCGGCACCGTCTCCTCGCCGAACAGCTCGGCGTGCTCTCCACGCAGGCGCTCGAGACGGCCGTAGAGCCGTTCACGGGTACCCTGGATCTCGCGCCGGAGCTCGGCCAGGCGCGGCGAGGCGTCGTCGCGCACCTGCCCCTTGCGGTCGAGCACGCGGTGCGCGCGCGCGACGAGCGGGGAGGGGTCTCCCACGCCAGCCAGCCGGCGTGTGAGCTCCGGGCAGGGGATCTCGGCTCCGCGCACCCTGGCGATGGCGTCGGCCCCGGCGGCGAGCATCCGGGCGAGGGCGAGGATCTCGGCTCCCTCGAGCGGCGGCCGCGCGCTCTCGAGCCGCTCGAGGAGCGCCGCGAACGCTTCGCCGAAAGCGGGGACCAACGGGCCGTCCGCGCCCAGGCGGAGAGCCTCCACGTACGCCGCGCGCCGGCCCGCGAGGTCGGCGGAATCGTCGGCGGGCGCGAGGGCGGAGATCCGGGCGGCGCCCAGATCGGTGCGCGCCTCGTCGGCCACCAGCGCCACGAGCGAGGGCCACTCGAGCGCGGCCAACGTCTCGGATCGGACCTTCATGACTGGCTTCGAAAGGGGGCGAACAGGGCGCGGGGCCGGGGGTCGGAGAGACCCGCGGCCCCGCGAGCGGTACGTTGCGTTGCGAGGGTTCCGGCCTCAGGCGAGGCCCAGACGCTTCTCCTCGGCCACCTTGCGCGCCATCTTCTTGCGCGCCTGCATGGCCTTCCTCTTGCGCTTCACGGAGGGCTTCTCGAAGTGCTGCCGCTTCTTGAGCTCGGTCAGCACTCCGGCCTTCTCGCACTTGCGCTTGAAGCGGCGCAGCGCGTTTTCGAAGCTCTCCTCTTCGCGAACGTGGACGATCGGCACGGTCGAAATCACCTCGCTTCGTCTGCGGATTCGGGGCCGGCGCGGCCCCGGGGGCAGAAAGTCAAGAACAGAGATACTACCCGCCCCCGCGCTCCCCGGTCAAACCGCGCCGCCCGGCGCGCCTCAGGTCTCCGGGGCTTCCTCCCCGCCGCTCTTCGCCTTCACCGCCTCGAAGTTGACCTGATAGACGACCTTCTTGCCCGACTTCTCGGTGAAGAAGACGCCGGCCGCGTCGCCCCCCTCGTCCTTCGGGTAGAACCAGGCGGTCACCTTCTTCTCCGGATACTCCTTGATGTTGCGCGCCAGCGGGCGCCCGAGCGCGGCCACCACCTCGTCCGTCGACATGCCCTTCTTCACCGCCTCGAAGCGCGGCGCGGTCATGAAGCGCTTGGCCTGGGCGTCGGCGAGCGCGGCCCTGACCTCGGAGTTGTCCGGATCGGCCTGGAGCAACTGGCCGTAGATGTCGAGCGCGCGGCGGTAGTCGCCGCCGAGCTCGATGTACTCGCGCGCCACGACCATGCCTTCCGCGGAGTTCATGCGCACGGCCGCGAGCTGCTCCGGCTTGAGCGGCTCGCCCGCCACCGGCGGATCGGCGTTGACGTAGGCGGCGAGGCGCTGCGACAGGTCGTTGGTGAGCCGGGTGACCTCGGCGTCGGCGGCGGCGAGCGCGGCCGCAACGTCGACACCGGCGGCCGCCTGCGCGTTGAGCGACGCGACCTCGGCGCGCTTGGCGTCGACGCTCTTCTTGGCGGCCTCGATCGCCGTCCATTCCTGCTGCCGGGCCTGCGACTGCTGCTGCTTCAGCTGCTCTTCGCTCGGCCCGCAAGCCGCGACCAGCGCGGCGGCGAGGGCCAGGGCGATCCAGGATCTCTGCATGAGGGGGGCCTCCCAGGTTTTCGGTCCGACACCAAGTCTTCAAGCTAACATGCCCGAAGTCGCCACCCAAGCGGGGGGCCCGCGAAAAGGGCCGTTCAACCCCTTGTCCGAGCGCGGTTTGCGCCGGCACCCGCCTTGACGGGCGCCCTCCGGCTCTCGATAATGATGGGTTTGCAGCCGGGCCCATTGCGTTCGCCCGAGGTGGAGGACTCCCGCATGCCCGTTCCCGAGCATCTTGCCGGTCTCGAGCACCGGATCCGGACTCGTTTCGAGGCCGCCGTCGAAGAGCTCCGGCACCAGTACGAAGCGCGGCTGCGCCGCGCCAGCGAGGAGATGATCTCCTCGCTCGGCGACCTGCGCGCACCCGAGCTCGAGCCCTTCGCCGGGCTCGACGCGGCCGCGCTCGCGCCGCGCGAAGCCGGCCGCGCCCAGGCGCTGGCCGCCCTCGTCGCCGGCGCGCGCGCGATCGACGGCGCCAGGGGTCAGGCCGAAGTGCTCGACGCGCTGCTCGGCGCCGCGCGCAGCTTCTTCGACCGCGCGGGGCTCCTGCTCGTGCGCGAGGAGGGTCTGGTGGGCTGGGGCAGCGCCGGCTTCGACGGCGACCCGTTCGCGGGCCGCACCCTGTCCTGGGACGGGGACCTGCTGGCCGAGTTCGCCACCGGGCGGGGAGCGACCCGGCTCGACAGCGCCGACGCACGGCGCCTCGCCGAGCGCGTCGGCGTCGCAACGGCTCCGGCGAGCGCGGCGCTCGTGCCGCTCGTCCTGCGCGACCGCATCGCGGCGGTCGTCTACGCCGACGCAGCCGACGCCGCCGAACCGTTCCCGCTGGGCGCTCTGCAGCTCCTGGTCTACCTCGCCGGCACCCGGATCGAGCTCCAGCCGCTCTCCGAGAGGTCCTTCTCGCCCACCCTGTACGAGGGCGCCGAGGCGCCCGGACCCGGCCTCGCGCTCTGGGCGGCGGGCAAGGTCGCCGCGCCCGAGCCGGAGCTGGCGCCGCCTCCGGTCTCCGCCTGGGCGGAGCGCGTCGAGGCCGCGGCGGAGCCGTTCGCCGCGCCGGCCCGTCTCCCGGAGGCGGCCCCGCCTGGCGCGGAGCTCGAGCCGCTCCCGGACCTCGAGCCGCTTCCCGACGTCGAGCCGCCCGCACCCGAGCCGCGCTGGGCCGCCCCCGAGCCCGCGCCGGAGGAGCCCGCGCCACCGGCGGCGCAGGAGGCCGCGCGGTCCGGCGCCAGCGCCGACCTCGACAGCCTCTTCCTCGCGCCCGAGGGCTCCGGCGCCGAGCCGCCCGTCGAAGCGCCCTCCGGCTTCGTGCCTTCGCCCGCGGCGCCGGTCGCCCTCGAGGACTCGCTCTGGGGCCGGCCGACGCCGGCCGCCGACGCCGGCTTCGACCTCCGCGAGCCGGCACCCGTCGAGCAGACCCCTGCCGAGCCCGCGCCGGGGCTCATGCCCTGGCTCGAGCCGGCCCCGGTCCCCGCGCCGGAGCCTGCGCCCGAGCCGCCGGCCGCCGCCGAGCCCGCACCCGCGCCGGCGCTCGGCGAGGCGACGATGCGCATTCCCGTCTTCCGGCCCGTCGAACCCGCTGCACCGCCCCCGACCGAACCGCCCCCGGCGCCGGTCGGGACCGCCGAGATTCCCGCCCCACTCGGACTCTCCGGCGCGGCGACCCAGCAAGTCCCGCGCGCCGAGCCCGCGCCGCC
>JAFNAE010000062.1 GCA_017860005.1 Acidobacteriota bacterium
GCCACGGCTGTCGACCACCACGATGCGCTCGCCGTCCTCGCCGCGCAGGCTGCGGTCGTAGGCGCGCTCGACGCCGCGCCGCCCCACCCAGTCGCCCGACTTCAGCGCCCCCGGCAAGATCTCCTCCGGACGCGCTTCGCCCAGGTAGCCGAGCACGTGGGCGGCCTGGCTGCCGAGCCGGTAGAGGCGCCGGTGGGTGACCTCGACGTCGAACTCCGGGTGCTCGAGCTCGCTCAACCGGAAACGGGCGACCTCCGGGAAGCCCAGCCCCTCGGCGAGCAGCACGGGCTGGAAGAGGGCGACGCCGCGGTAGCGCTCGAGCACGGCGTCGAGCTCGGCGCGCGGCCGCGCGACGACCTCGGCCGCGAAGGCGAGGCTCGAGCCGAGGTCGCGCGCCCGGCTGCGGTCGAGCAGGAGGTTGTAGGACGGGATGTTCTCGACCAGCACCCGGCCGTGACGGTCGACGATCGTGCCGCGCGGCGCCTCCACCGGCAGCCGCCGCAGGCGATTGTTCTCGGCGAGCTCCCGGTAGCGCGCGCCCTCGACCACCTGCACGAAGAAGAACGCCCCGGCGAGCCCGGCGAGTGCCGCCCAGCCGACGCGCGCCAGCACTCGCACCCGTTGCTGCAACGCCTCCTTGTGCTCGCCGATCTTCATGCCGGTTCCCGCTCTCGAGCCCTCAAAGGTAGCACGGTCGGCGGCTCCGGCACGCGCTCCCGGCGAGCCCGCGATCCCGCCCCCGCCTCACCGCCCCAGCGTCAGGGTGCCGCTCGGGCGGCGGCGGCGGCGGGCGGCGAAGCGGCGGGCGACGGTGGCCGCCAGGGCGGCCCAGGCGAGACCGGCGAGCGCGGTCGAGGCCACCTTGACCGGCAGCCAGACCAGCGAGGGCAGCCCGCCGCCGGGCACGAACACGGCGATCAGCACCGCGAGCAGGGCGCTCTGCGCCGCCGCCGCGGCGGCGAAGATCGAGAGCAGGGAGGTACGGCGCTGGACGACGAGCTGCTGGGCGATGCGCGCGGTGCCGTAGCCGACCATCGTGTCGGCCAGGCCGTGCAGGCCGAACGGCAGCCCGGACAGCGCGTCCGCGGCCCAGCCGCACACCAGACCCCCGAACATCGCCTCGACCGGCCGTCCCGAGCGCGCCACCAGCACGGTGACCACCAGGAACAGGTCCGCCGCGAGCGGGAAGAACGAGGACGCACGCGCCCCCGCGAAGTGGAGGAGCGCCGCCGCGGCGAGTCCGAGCGCGAACCTAAGGAGGCGCATCGCCCGCTCCCCGCGTCAGCGCCGCCGGCGGCACCGCGGCCTCCAGCAGGTAGACCAGCGAGAGATTCGCCAGATCCACCGCGGGCTCGACCTCGACGCGGTGGAACATCTCGTTGCCGGGCTCGACCGACGCCACGACCCCGACCGCCAGCCCGCGCGGATAGACGCCGTCGACGCCCGCCGTCACCACGCGGTCGCCGACCGCGACCTCGACCTGACGCGGCACGTAGTCCACCTCCAGCCGGCCCGGACCGGCGCCGTGCAGGACGCCCTGCCGCCGCGCGGCCTCGAGCTGCACCGCCACCGCCGCCGCGCGGTCGGTGACCAGCTGCACCTTGGCGTAGCGGCCGGCGGTCTCGATCACGCGCCCCACCAGCCCCGTTTCGGCGACCACCGGCTGGTCGCGCCGGGCGCCGCGCGCGCCGACTTCCAGCACCAGCGTGCGCAGGTCCGAGCGACGGTCGAGGTAGACGACGCGCGCCGCGCGCAGCTCGAGACCGCTCGCGGCCTCGATCCCCGCTCCGCGCGCGAGCTCTTCGGCCTCGAGCGCGAGGCCAGCCAGGCGCAGCCGCTCGCGGCGCAGCTCCCGGACCACCGCACGCAGACTCCGGTTCTCCGCCTCGAGCGCCGCGCGCCCGCGCAGCGCCTCGCGCGCCCCGCCGACCGTCTCGCCGCCGGCCGCGACCAGACGCCCGAGCGGCGAGAGCGCGCGCAGGAAGGCGCCCTCGAGGAGACTCGACGCGCCGCGCGGATCGCGCGCCTGGCCCGCCAGCAGGAACAGCTGCGCGACGACCAGGGCGACGAACAGGAGTCGCGTGCGGTTCGGGCTCAAGTCGCGGCTCCGCCCGCCCCCCGGCTCAGCGGATCGAGACCTTGCGCAGCAGGTCCATGTCCTCGAGCACGCGCCCGGCGCCCAGCACGACGCAGGCGAGCGGATCCTCGGCCTGCACCACCGGCAGCCCGGTCTCGTGGCGAAGCCGCTCGTCGAGACCCCGCAGCAGGGCGCCGCCGCCCGAGAGCACGATGCCCTTGTCCATGATGTCGGCGGAGAGCTCGGGGGGCGTGCGCTCGAGCGCCATGCGCACCGCTTCGACCAGGACGTTGATGGTGTCGGTCAGCGCGTCGCGGATCTCCGCGTCGCTGATCGTCAGCTCCTTGGGCACGCCTTCGATCAGGTCGCGGCCCTTGATCACCATCGAGAGCGGCTCCTCCAGGGTGAACGCCGAGCCGATCTCCCACTTGATCTGCTCCGCGGTGCGCTCGCCGATCAGCAGGTTGTACTTGCGCTTCAGGTAGCCGATGATCGCCTCGTCCATCTCGTTTCCAGCCACCCGCACCGAGCGCGAGTAGACGATGCCCGAGAGCGAGATGACCGCGATGTCCGTGGTGCCGCCACCGATGTCCACGATCATGTTGCCCGACGGCTCGGTGATCGGGAGTCCCGCGCCGATCGCCGCCATCACCGCCTGCTCGACCAGGTAGACCTCGGAGGCACCGGCCTTCTGGGCGGAGTCGCGCACCGCGCGCTTCTCGACCTGGGTGATCTCGCCCGGTACGCCGATCACGATGCGCGGATGCACGTACATCTTGCGCCCGTGCGCCTTCTTGATCAGATAGTCGAGCATCCGCTCGGTGACCTCGAAGTCGGCGATCACGCCGTCCTTCATGGGGCGGATGGCCTCGATGTTGCCCGGCGTGCGGCCGAGCATCTCCTTGGCCTCGGAGCCCACCGCCTCGACCTTGCCGGTCAGCTTGTTGATCACGACGATCGAAGGCTCGCGCACGACGATCCCACGATTGCGCGCGTAGATCAGGGTGTTGGCGGTGCCGAGATCGATGGCGAGGTCGTTCGAGAAGTAGCGCAGCAGCGAGCCGAAGGCCATTCCGGGTCCTCTGGGTCAGGTTCTTGAGCGGGAGATTCTCACAGCACTTCGACGAAGATCCGGTGGCGAAGGCGCCGGGTGTTGCCGGAAGGGTCGGACGCCGCGAGCTCGAGGAAGCTCCAGCCGTCGCCCTGGACGAGCACGGTCTTGGCGAAGGTGCCGTTGGCGGCCACCGTGGCCCCCTCGCCGTTGACCGTCACCGTCGCGCCGGGCTCGGTGCGTCCGTTGACGATGAACACGTTGCCGTAGGCCTGCACCTGATCGATCTCGAGCAGCGGCGGCGTGGTGTCGCCGCGGTCCGCGGAGCGCAGCGAGCCGACGACGCGGAACGTCCGCGCCTCGCTCCACGGCCCCTGCAGACCCGCGCTGGTGCGCGCCGCGACCCGCCACTCGAAGGTTCCCTCGGCGCGCAGCCCCAGGGTGGCGCGGGTCGTGGTGCGGGAGGCGACGTCGATCAGATTGTCGGCGAACAGACGATTGCGCGAGACCTGCAGCGCGTAGTGCGACGCGCCCGGCACCGGATCCCAGGCGAGCACGAGCCTGCGGTCGCCGTCGAGCGTGGTACCGAAGCCGGCGCCGGGCTCGAGGGGCAGCGGTGCGGTGGGCAGCTTCTGCGCGTCCGAGAGCAGCGCGCCGGTCTGCGTCACCTGCTCGAGGGCTCCGATCCGGCGCACCAGGCCGGCTTCGGAGGTGACCTCGACCTCGCCGCGGAAGGCGGAGAAGCTCGCGGTCGCGGTCGCCTTGTCGACCGAGACCTCCGCCTCGGTGTCGCGCGCCACGCGCGCCTCGGCGCGCGGCGTGGTGACGCGCCCGCCGCGCTGGGCGGTGTTGAGGTTGACCCAGCCGTACTCCATCGAGATCGCCTGCTCGGTGGCCGTGCCGACGCCGGCGCGCTGGCGCGTGACCACGAACAGCGTGTTCGGGCGCACCGTGTAGAGCGTACCGTCGAGGAAGACCACCTCCGCCGAGCCGTTGGCTCCGGTCTTGACGAAGTCGTCCTGGCGCAGCACGTCGCGGGCGCGCGCGGGCTCCCACTCGCCCTGGTTCCCGCGCCGGAGCTCGACCGAGCCCAGGACGGCGATGAACTGCGCCTCGCCGCTCGCCGCGCGCGTGCCCGAGTCGAGCACCGCGAGCAGCAGCGCTCGGGCTCTCCGGCCTTCGTCCACCGCGGTGCGGAAGTCGCGCGACGCGAACGCTCCCTCGGCGGCCTCGAAGCCGCCGCGCGCCGAGGTCAGCTCCTCGGAGAAGGTCCCGCTCGAGCGCTCCTGGGTGGCACGCGCGAGCAGCGTCCGGACCTCGTCGAGCAGGAACGCCGCCTCGCGCTCGAGCGCCCGCGCCGACCAGGCGCGATAAGCGAGCCAGCCGCCGCCCGCCAGCACGAGCAGCAGCGCGAGGCCACCCAGCACGCGCAGGGTGTCGACCGAGACCGTGTACCAGCCGCGGGTGCGGGCGCTTCGCTTTTCCGAGACCTCCACCCCAGATCCCTTCCGGAGGCCGAACAGTGTAACAGGAAGGGCCTGATTCCGTTGGACTTTCGGCGCCGGCCCCGCCCCCGCCCGGGAGCCCGTCCTTGCCCCTTCGTGGAGCCAATTGGTACCATCCCGCGGCTTCGCCTTCCGCGGCCGACTTCCCGGGGTGCCCATGCTCAAGGTCCTGCGCGACAACCTGAAGTTCCTCAGCTGGATCCTCTGGCTGGTGATCCTCGTCTTCATCGCCTTCGTCTTCGTCGACTTCGGAGGCGTGCTGGGAGGGGCGGCCGGGACCGGCTCGGCGGCGGTCACCGTGGGCGCTGAAGCGGTCAGCTTCAAGGACTTCGAGCGCGAGTACCGGCGCCTCGAAGAGCAGTACCGGGAGGCCTTCGGCGGCCGCCTGACGCCCGAGATCGTCGACCAGCTCCAGCTCCCGGCCCAGGCGCTCGAGCGCCTGGTCACCCGCAAGCTGCTGGCCGCCGAGGCCGCGCGCCAGGGCCTCGTCGCCACCGACGAGGAGGTCCGCCTCGCCATCCTCGCCATCCCGGGCATCCAGGACCCGGGCGGCCGCTTCGTCGGCTCCGACGCCTACCAGGGCTTCCTGCGCGCCAACGGCTACACCCCGCGCGACTTCGAGGCGCTGGTGCGCGAGGACGTCGCGATCCAGAAGCTGACCGGCGTGCTGGGCAGCTCGATCCCGGTCGCCGACGCCGAGGTCGAGCGCGCCTGGCGCGAGGACAACGAGCGCGCCCAGGTGCGCTTCGTGCTCGCGCCGTTCGCCCGCTACGCCGGCCGCTCGCCGGCCACCCCCGAGCAGATCTCCGCCTACTTCGAGGCCCACCGCGACGAGTTCCAGCTTCCCGACCAGCGCATCGTCGACTACCTGCTGGTGGACGCCAGCCGCCTGCGCGCCTCGCTCGAGGTGCCGGCCGCCGACGTCGAGCGCTACTACGCCGAGCACGGCGACGAGTTCGTGCGCACCGAGGAGGTGCACGCCCGCCACATCCTGGTCAAGATCGACGAGGCCCAGGGCGCCGAGCAGGCCGAGGCGAAGATGGCGGCGGCGCGCGCGCGGCTGGCACGCGGCGAGGCGTTCGAGCAGGTCGCGGCGGCGGTCTCCGAAGACCCGGGCAGCAAGGACCGCGGCGGCGATCTCGGCTACTTCGGCCGCGGGCGCATGATCAAGGAGTTCGAGGACGCCGCGTTCGGCGCGGCGCCCGGCACCGTGGTCGGCCCGGTGCGCACCACGTTCGGCCTCCATCTGATCGAGGTCCTCGACCACCGCGCCGGCGGCAGCCAGCCGCTCGCGGAGGTCGAGGCGCGCATCCGCAGCCAGCTCGCCGGCGAACGCGCCGACGCGGCGGCCCAGACGCGCGCGCGGGACCTCGCGGACCGCGTCGCGGGCGAGAAGCTCACCCTCGAGGCGCAGTGGCAGGCGCTCGCCGACGGCGAGACCGTGACCTTCGTGACGACGCCCGCCTTCGGCCGCGACGACGCCGTGGCGGGCATCGGCCGCAATCCGGAGTTCGTGGCGGCCGCGTTCGGGCTGGCCGAGCCGGGAGCGGCTTCGGCCCCGGTCCGCCTGCCGCGCGGCTGGGCGGTCGTCCGGCTGCGCGAGATCCGGCCCGCGCACGCCGCCGAGCTCGCCGAGGTCGAGGCGCGCGTGCGCACCGCGGCCGAGCGTGAGAACGCGCGCCAGCTCGCCCGCGCCGAGCTGGCGGGCGCGCGCGCCCGGGCCGCGGCCGGGACCCCCCTCGACGAGGTCGCCGCCGCGCTCGGTCTCGAGGTGCGCGACTCCGGGGAGTTCTCCCGCTCCGGCTCGGTGCCCGGCCTGGGCGCCGCGGCGCCCCTGGCCGAGGCCTTCTCGCTCGCGGCCGGCCAGCTCGGCGGCCCGGTCGACGCCGCCTCGGGCGTGGCGATCTTCCAGCTCGTCAGCCGCACGCCGTTCGACGCCGCCGCGTTCGCCGCCGGGCGGGAGGCCAAGCGCGACGAGCTGCGCCAGGCCGAAGCCCGGCGCCTGCTCGCCTCGCTCGTCGCCGAGCGGCGCAAGGCGACCGCGATCGCCTACGATCCCCGCCTCGCCGAGCAGTTCAAGCTCGGAGCCGGCAGCACGAGCTGAGGCGCGTCCCGGGGCGGTAGGCTGGCGGGCATGCGCTTCGAGACGCTCGCCATCCACGCCGACGGCGGACCCGACCCGGGCAGCGGCGCGGTCGCGCCGCCGCTCCACCTGTCGACCACGTTCGTGCACGGCCCGGCCAGCGAGCCCCTGCACGGCCACCTCTACGTCCGCGAGGGCAGCCCGACCCAGGTCCGGCTCGAGGTCGCGCTCGCGGCGCTCGAGGGCGGCGAGCGCGCGCTCGCCTTCGCCTCCGGCATGGCGGCCGCCGCGGCGCTGCTCCAGGCCCTGCCCGCCGGCGGCCGCGTCGTCTTCCATCGCGACCTCTACCACGGCGTGCGCGCCCTCGCCCTCGAACGGCTGCCGCGCTGGGGCCTCGCCGCCGAGTTCGCCGATCTCGCGGATCCCGCCGCCGCGCGCGCCGCGCTCGGCCCCGGGACCGCCTTGGTCTGGCTCGAGACCCCCACCAATCCGCGCCTCGAGATCGTCGACCTCGCCGCCGTCGCCGCGCTCGCGCGCGCCGCGGGGGCGTCGCTCGTGGTCGACGGCACCTTCGCCACGCCCGCCCTGCAGCGGCCGCTCGAGCTGGGCGCCGACGTCGTGCTGCACTCGACCACCAAGTACCTGGGCGGACACAGCGACGTGCAGGGCGGAGCGCTCGTCTTCCGCCGCCCGGGCGCGCTCGCCGAGCGCGTCGAGGAGCTGCGCAAGGAGCTGGGCGGCGTCGCCTCGCCGTTCAACTCCTGGCTGGTGCTGCGCGGCCTGCGCACGCTCGCCTGCCGCATGGAGCGGCACTCCGCCAACGCGCTCGCGCTGGCGCGCGCCCTCGCCGGCCACCCGCGCCTCGCCGCGGTGCTCTACCCGGGGCTCCCCGGCCATCCCGGGCACGCCACCGCCGCGCGCCAGATGAGCGCCTTCGGCGGCATGCTCTCGCTGCGCGTGGCCGGCGGGCGGACGGCGGCGCTCGCGGTCGCCGCGCGCCTCGAGCTGTTCACGCTCGCCACCAGCCTGGGCGGCGTCGAGAGCCTGGTCGAGCACCGCGCTTCGGCCGAGGGACCGGGCTCGACCACGCCCGACGACCTGCTGCGCCTCTCGGTCGGCCTCGAGCACCCGGACGACCTCGCCGCGGACCTCGCCCGCGCTCTAGACTCCTTGCCGTCGTGATCGGCCACCTGCGCGGAAGGCTCGCCGCCGCTGCACCGGAGCGCGTGCTCGTCGAGGTCGGCGGCGTCGGCTACGAGCTCCACGTCTCGCTCGCCACCTTCTCCGAGCTCGACCGCGCCGGCGTCGGCGCCGAGGTTTCACTGCACGTCCACACCCACGTGCGCGAGGACCAGCTCGCTCTCTACGGCTTCTGGAGCCCGCGCGAGAAGGAGCTGTTCGAGCGCCTGATCGGCGTCTCCGGCATCGGCCCCCGGCTCGCCCAGGTGGTGCTCTCCGGCATGGCGCCCGAGGACCTCATCGACGCGCTCGCGGCGGGCGACGTGGCGCGCCTGACGCGCATCCCGGGCGTGGGCAAGAAGACCGCCGAGCGCATGGTGGTCGAGCTGCGCGACGCGCTCCAGGCGCTCGCGCGCGAGGCGGCCCCGGCGCGCCCGGCCGCCGCCTCGCCGGACGACCTGGTGGCCGCCCTCGAGCACCTCGGCTACAAGCGCGGCCAGGCCGAGAAGGCGGTCGCCGACGCGCGCCGGGACGCGCCGGCCGCGCCGTTCCACGAGCTGCTGCCGCTCGCCCTGCGCCGTCTCTCCCGGGTGTAAGAATCCCCGCCATGACCGAGCGGCTGCTGTCGGGCGAGCGGGCGGGCGACGAGGAGGGCCTCGAGCCGACCCTGCGCCCGCGCGTGCTCGCCGAGTACGTGGGCCAGGAGAAGATCGTCGACAACCTGCGCGTCTTCATCCGCGCCGCGCGCGAGCGCGGCGAGCCGCTCGACCACGTCCTGCTCTTCGGTCCGCCCGGGCTGGGCAAGACCACCCTCGCCCACATCGTCGCCCACGAGATGGGCGCGCCGCTGCGCACCACGGCCGGCCCGGTGCTCGAGCGCCCGGGCGACCTGGCCGCGATCCTGACCAACCTCGAGCCGGGCGAGGTGCTGTTCGTGGACGAGATCCACCGCCTGGGCGCGGCGGTCGAGGAGATCCTCTATCCGGCGCTCGAGGACTTCCGGCTCGACCTCATCCTCGGCCAGGGACCGGCCGCGCGCACGCTCCGGCTCGAGCTGCCGCGCTTCACGCTGGTCGGGGCGACGACGCGCGCCGGCCTCATCTCGCCGCCGCTGCGCGCGCGCTTCGGCATCGTCCACCGCCTCGACTTCTACCCGCCGGCCGAGCTCGCCCGCATCCTCATCCGCTCCAGCTCGATTCTCGGCATCGCGGGCGAGCCGGAGGGACTCGCCGAGATCGCGGGCCGGAGCCGCGGCACGCCGCGCATCGCCAACCGGCTGCTGCGCCGGGTGCGCGACTTCGCCCAGGTCGCGGGCCAGAAGAGCGTCGATCGCGACATCGCGCGCACCGCGCTCGCCGCGCTCGAGGTCGACGATCACGGCTTCGAGGAGCTCGATCGCCGGCTGCTGTCGACCCTGATCGAGGTCTACGGCGGCGGACCGGCCGGCATCCAGGCGCTGGCCGCCGCGGTCGGCGAGGACCGCGGCACGCTCGAGGACCTGTTCGAGCCGTTCCTCCTCCAGATGGGGTTCCTGCAGCGCACGCCGCGCGGCCGGGTCGCCACGCGTCGTGCCTACGAGCACCTGGGCTACCCGCCGCCGGCGGGCGGCGGCGGCGCCGGCCCGCTGTTCTCCTGATGCGCCACGCGGCGCTCCTGTTCAATCCCCGCGCCGGCCGGCGCCGCGGCGCGCACGCCCTCGAGCAGGTCACCGCCCAGCTGGCGCGCGGCTTCCGGCTCGAGGTCCTGCCCACGCGCGGCCCGGAGCACTGCCGCGAGCTCGCGCTGCGCGCCGTCGCCGAGCGGCTCGACGCCGTCTTCGCGCTCGGCGGCGACGGCACGCTGCGCGTCGTGGCCGGCGCCCTCGCCGGCAGCCAGACCGCCCTGGGTCCGCTGCCCGGGGGCACCACCAACGTCCTGGCCGGGGCGTTCGGGCTGCCGGTCGGCGACCCGGCCGCGGCGGCACGCGCGCTCGCCCACGCCGAGGCGCGCGAGATGGACGTCGGCCGCTGCGGCGACGACGTCTTCCTGATGCAGGTCTCGGGCGGGCTCGACGCCCGCGTGATGGCCGAGGTCGACCCGCGCTGGAAGCGGCGCGTCGGCAAGCTGGCGGTCGCGGCGGCGGGGCTCGCCGCCTGGGCGCGCTACGAGTTCCCGCTCTTCGAGCTGGAGGTGGACGGCGCGCCGACCGTCGCCACCGGCTTCGTGGTCACCAACCTCGCCGAGTACGCGGGCGCCTACCGGATCGTGCCGCAGGCGCGCGCCGACGACCGCCAGCTCGAGCTGCTGCTGTTCCGCGGCCGGCGGCGGCGCGACGCACTCGCCTTCGCGCTCGCGCTCGCCCGCGGCCGCCACCTGGCGCGTGCCGACGTCGAGCTGCGCGCGGTCGAGCGCGTGACGCTGATCGGCCCGGGCGCGGCCCAGCTCCAGGCCGACGGCGATCCGTTCGTCGCCGACCCCCCGCTCGAGATCCGCCTCTCCTCCCGCCGCCTGCGCGTCCTCGCCCCTGCTTCCTGAGGCCTCCTGCGCCCGGCACCACCCTTTCGCGCGGCGTCGCCTTCCCCGGCGCTGGGATAGCGTTCCGGCGCCGCCATGAACGCGCCCGCCGAGGCTCCGCCCTCCCGCCCGCTCGATCCGATCTTCAACCCGCGCGCGGTGGCCGTGGTCGGCGCCTCGCGCTCGCGCGACACGATCGGCTGGTCGATCGTCCACAACCTGGTCGCCGGCGAGTTCGCCGGCGCCGTCTTCCCGGTCAATCCGAGCGCCTCGTCGGTCCACTCGCTCAAGTGCTACCCGACGCTCTCCGCCATCCCGGATCCGGTCGACCTCGCGATCGTCGTGGTGCCCCGGGGCCACGTCGAGGCGGTCGTGGACGAAGGCCTGGCGGCCGGCGTACGCGGCTTCGTGATCATCACCGCCGGATTCGGCGAGACCGGCCTCGACGGCAAGGCCGTCGAGCGCCGCCTGCGCGACCGGGTGCGCGCCGCCGGAGCGCGCCTGATCGGACCCAACTGCATGGGGGTCATCAACGCCGACCCGGCGGTCCGCCTGAACGCCACCTTCTCGCCCACACCCGCGCTCTCCGGCTCGCTCGGATTCGTCAGCCAGTCGGGCGCGCTCGGCGTCGCGATCCTCAACGTCGCCGAGACCCTCGGCGTGGGCATCAGCGAGTTCGCATCGATGGGCAACAAGGCGGACGTCTCCGGCAACGACCTGCTCGTGCGCTGGGAGGACGATCCGGCCACGCGCGTGATCGCGATGTACCTCGAGTCGTTCGGCAATCCGCGCCGCTTCGCCGAGCTCGCCAAGCGCATCACGCGCAAGAAGCCGATTCTGGTGGTCAAGTCCGGGCGCACCGCCGAGGGCGCGCGCGCGGCCTCCAGCCACACCGGGGCGCTGGCCGGCACCGACCTGACCATCTCGTCGATCCTCGAGCACTGCGGCGTGCTGCGCGCCGACACCATCGAGGACCTGTTCGACACCGCACGCGCGCTCGATCGCCAGCCGCTCCCGGCCGGCCGCCGGGTGGGCATCGTCACCAACGCCGGCGGACCGGGCATCATGGCCACCGACGCCTGCGTCCACTACGGCCTCCGGATCGCCGCGTTCGCGCCCGAGACGGTGGCTCGGCTGCGCGAGTACCTGCCCGCGGCCGCCGCCTTCGACAACCCGGTCGACATGATCGCGTCGGCGGGGGTCGAGGAGTACGGCCGCACGGTGGCGGCCGTGCTCTCCGATCCGGGGGTCGACGCCGTGCTGGTGGTCAACGTCACGCCCCTGCGCCAGAACACGCGACAGATCTTCGACGAGATCGCACGCGTCGCGCGCGGCGCTCCGAAGCCGGTGCTGGCCGTGATGATGGCCACGGAGGATTTCTACGAGGGCCTCAAGGAGGAGCGCGACGCGCCGCCCGTCTACCGCTTCCCCGAGCAGGCGGCGCGCGCCCTGGCCCAGGTCGCGCGCTATGGCGAGTGGCGCCGGCGCGGCGCCGACGAGGCCCCGCCCCGCTTCGACTTCGACGAGGCGCGCCTGACCCGGCTGCTCGCGCGGCCGGGGCCGGATGGCTACCTCGAGCCGGACGACGCACTCGGCCTGCTCGAGGCGATCGGCGTGCCGGTGGTCGCCTATCGCCGCGCCGCGGATGCCGCGGGCGCGCTCGCGGCCGCGCGTGAGCTCGGCTTCCCGGTGGTGGTCAAGGCGATCGCCGGCGGCCTCGTCCACAAGAGCGAGCTCGGCGCCGTGGCGCTCGACCTGCGCGACGAGGCGGAGGCGCAACGCGCGCTCGCGGGCATGACGGCGCGCCTCGCGCGCGCCGCGCTCGCGCCCTCGGGCTTCCTCGTCCAGCGCATGGCGCGCGGCGGCCACGAGGTGATCTTCGGGCTGTCGAGCGACGAGCGCTTCGGGCCGGTCCTGATGTTCGGCCTCGGCGGCAAGTACGTGGAGGTCCTGCACGACGTGCGCTTCGGCGTGCCGCCCCTGACCCGCACCGAGGCGCTCGAGCTCGTGCGCGGCATCCGCGGCATCCGCCTGCTCGAGGGCGTGCGCGGGGACGCGCCCTCCGACCTGGGCCTGCTCGCCGACGTGCTCGGGCGCCTGGCGGCCCTGGCCGAGCGCTTCCCCGCCATCGTCGAGATCGACGTCAATCCGTTCCTGGCCGCCGACGCCGCCGGCTCGCTCGCGGTCGACGCGCGCGTGCGCGTCGCTCCCTAGCGATCAGTCCGGCACGACGTGCGACCAGCCGGCCGTCGCGCCGGCCTCGAAGCCGTGGACGAACACGAGGTCGGCCGGAATCGTGCCGGTCAGCCCGGCGTTGTTGCCCGGCGCCGGCGGGTTGGCGTCGAAGTCGGCGGCGCTGTCGTCGGTGTCGTCGAAGTTGGGCGTCACGCAGTCGAGCAGGTTGGGGTCGCCGGCGATCGAGAGGTCGCGGAAGGCGGCGTCGCCGGTGAGCGTGCCGAGGGGATCGAACGGGTTGCCCACCGTCGGGTCGGGCAGCGCCGAGTAGCTCCCCCAGGCGAAGCAGTCGATCGGCGAGAGCCCCGGATCGAAGCAGACCTTGCCCCCCGCGGGGTCGATCAGGGCGGGCATGCGCAGGTCGGCGGCGAGCCCGAAGGCGAGCTCGGCGGTCGAGGTGGCGATCAGGATCTTCGCCTGGCTGGCGCCGTTGGAGACACCCGCCGCGAAGGTCGCCGTCCCGGCCGGCGAGCCGTCGGCGGCGAACACCCCCACCACGTGCCCGCCCACGAAGTTCTGGCCCGCCACGCACATCTGGAGCACCACGTACTGCGCGTCGGGCGTGTCCTCGTCGCCGCCGTAGGCCTGGACGATGCGCATCAGGTGGAAGGAGGCCGCGGCGGGCGCAGCGGCGAGGACGGCGAGCAGGGGGACGAGGATGCGGGTCTTGCGCATGCGGCACCTCCGAAGCGGGGTGAGTCCCGGTGCCCGGCGGCGCGGTTCAGCGACCGCCCGCCCGGACCGGGGACAGGATCCTGGGAAGGCCCGGGATCCTGCGCCCGGCCTCGCCGCTCGTCAAGCCGCTGCGCGGCGCGCCGCCGGCCGGCGTCGGGCCCGGCCGCGGAACCGCCCGGGGGCGCGCCCGGCACGGCGCCCGGTCGCACCAGCTACAATGGCGCCGGTCGTCGTCGATCCGCAGAGGAGGAGGGCAGGCCGTGGCTGCCGTCATCGATCCCACCGCACTCGCCGAGATCCCGCTCTTCAAGGGTCTCCCGTCCGAGCGATTGAAACGCCTCTCCGAAGTGCTGCGCCGGAAGACCGTCCCCTCCGGCACGAACATGATCACCGCCGACCAGCCGGGCGAGGTCGTCTACGTCCTGCTCGAGGGCACGGTCAAGATCCTGATCGAGCAGATGGACGGCCGCGAGGTCATCCTGGCGTTCCTGGGCGCCGGCGACACGGTGGGCGAGATGAGCCTGGTCGACTCCGCCGGCCGGTCCGCGAACGTCATGACGATGGAGAAGTGCACCTTCCTCTGGATGGACCGATCGACCTTCCAGGACCTGCTCCGCAACGTGCCCGAATTCGCGCAGAACCTCGTCCGGCTGCTCTCCTCTCGCCTGCGCATGGCCAACGAGCAGATCCAGTCGCTCTCCTCGCTCGACGTCGCCGGTCGGCTGGCGCGCCAGATCCTCGCCTTCGCCGAGCGCTACGGCGCGGCGACCGAGGAGGGCACGCGCATCGGCCTGCGCCTGACCCAGACCGACCTCGCCGAGCTGGTGGGCGCCTCCCGCGAGCGCGTCAACCAGGTCATGGTGGACTTCCGCCAGAAGGGGTTCCTCTCGGTCGACAGCGCCCACCACGTCCTCGTCCACCAGGCTCCCGAGCTCGCCCGCTACTGCGGTTGAGCCGCTCGCGCGCTCGCGATCACTTCCCTTGCGAGGCCCGGAGGATGGGTCTAGCATTCGCCCACCAATTCGTGGATCCCCTTTCGCCGACCTCCCAGAGATCGGACAACGACCCACCAAGCCGGCGCGGTGCCGGCGCAGAGAGGAGCAGTGGATGAGAGAGGTAGCACGCACCACGTTGCGCGTCGTCGCGCTCGGGCTCGCGCTCGGCGCCCTCGCCGGCGTTCTGGCGCCGGCGCCGGCGAGCGCCGACATCGCGGCCAAGCGCGCGGCCGAGGCCGCCGCCTTCGCCGCCGACAATCCCGAGGCCTGCGCCCTGCTGGACACAACCCGGAAGCCTGCGCCCTGCTGGACGACCCCGTCGCGCGCGGCAAGATGGACGGCCTGCTCAGGAAGCTGGCCGTGCTCTGCGACCGCCCCGAGCTCATCGGCGGCGTGACGCAGGAAGAGAACGAGCCGGCTCCCGACGCGCTCGGCCTCGACGTGCGCGCCAACAATCCG
>JAFNAE010000063.1 GCA_017860005.1 Acidobacteriota bacterium
TCGCCGAAGACGGTCATCGAGCCCGGGCGCAGGAACGCGGCGAGCGTCACCCGGTGGCTCTCGCCCAGCGCGACGGCGAGCGACGAGGCGGCGCCCACCGCGCCCACCACCGGGATGCCGGCGACGATCGCCTTCTGCACGATCTCGAAGCCGAGCCGCCCCGAGACCACCAGGACGCAGCCGGAGGCCGGCAGCCGGCCCTCGCCGAGCGCCCAGCCGACCAGCTTGTCGACCGCGTTGTGACGGCCGACGTCCTCGCGCGCGGCGAGCAGCTTCCCCTCGGCGTCGAACAGGCCCGCGGCGTGCAGCCCGCCGGTCGCGTCGAAGCCCCGCTGCTCGGCGCGCAGCCGCTCCGGCAGCGACTCGAGCAGCGCGCTCGGCACGGTCAGGCGCGAGGTCAGGGCCGGCGCCCGGATCGCCAGGTCGGCGATCGAGCTCTTGCCGCACACGCCGCAGCCGGCGGCGGCGTAGAAGGTGCGCGCGGCGGGCACCTCGGCGCGCCCGGGCGCCAGCCGCACGTCGATCACGTTGGCGCAGTCGCCGTCCAGCAGCGACTCGGGATGCCCGAGCGAGAGCACGCCGCTCGCATCGCCGACGATCTCCTCGGTGTAGAGGAAGCCGGCGACCAGCTCCTCGTCGTGGCCCGGCGTGCGCAGCAGGACGGTGAACGGCCGGCCGTCGAAGCGGATCTCGAGCGGCGCCTCGACCGCGATGCGGTCACGCTCCTCCTGCGCGCGCCCGGCCCGCAGGCGCCGCGCCGCGACCTCGAGCACGGCGCTCGGCGGGGGGACCCGATCCGTCACGGCGGGCATGCTAGCCTACCCGGCCATGGACCGGAGCGCGCGTCTGACGCAGCCGCTCGTCCGCGACGGCAAGGGCGGAGCCCTCCGCCCGGCGTCGTGGGACGAGGCGTTGGAGCGGGCCGCCGCGGGCTTCCGCGCCGTCGTCGACGGCCGGGGCCCGCGCTCGTTCGGGCTCTTCAGCTGCTCGAAGACCACCAACGAGATGAACTACGTCGCGCAGAAGTTCGCGCGCGTGGTGCTCGGCTCGAACAACGTCGACAGCTGCAACCGAACTTGACACGCCCCTAGCGTCGCCGGTCTGGCGACGGTGTTCGGAGCGGGCGGCGGAACGAGCTCCTACCGGGAGATCGAGGAGACGGACTGCGTCCTGCTCTGGGGCTCCAACGCACGCGAGACGCACCCGATCTTCTTCCACCACCTCCTCAAGGGTGTGCGCCGCGGCGCGCGGCTGATCGCGGTCGACCCGCGCCGCACGACCTCGGCGCGCTGGGCGCACCTGTGGGCCGGCCTCGACGTCGGCTCGGACATCGCGCTCGCCCACGCCATCGCGCGCGAGATCGTCGCCGCCGGCCTCGAGAACCGCGAGTTCGTCGAGCACGCGACCAGCGGCTTCGAGGAGTACCGCGCCGCGATCGAGGAGTGGACGCTCGAGCGCGGCGAGCACGAGACCGGCGTGCCGGCGGCGGTGATCCGCGACATCGCGCACGCCTACGCCTCGGCGCCGCGCGCCATGATCTGCTGGACGCTCGGCATCACCGAGCACCACAACGCCGTGGACAACGTCGTGGCGCTGATCAACCTGGCCCTGCTCACCGGCCACGTCGGCTGCTACGGCTCGGGCCTCAACCCCCTGCGCGGCCAGAACAACGTCCAGGGCGGGGGCGACATGGGCGCTCTGCCCGACCGGCTGCCGGGCTTCCAGCACGTCGAGAACGCGCCGCTGCGCGAGCGGTTCGAGCGCGTCTGGGGCAGCAAGATCCCACCCCTGCGCGGCTGGCACCTGTCCCAGATGTTCGAGGCCATGGAGCACGGCGAGCTCGCGGCCCTCTACGTCATCGGCGAGAACCCGATGAGCTCCGAGGCCGACCACCGGCGCACCCGCCGCCTGCTCACCGGGCTCGAGCACCTGGTGGTCCAGGACCTGACGCTCACCGCCACCGCCGAGGCCGCCGACGTCGTGCTGCCGGCCGCCGCCGGCTGGTGCGAGTCGGAGGGCACGGTGACCTCGAGCGAGCGGCGCGTGCAGCGCGTGCGGCGGGCGCTGCCGCCGCCCGCGGGCGCGCGCGACGACCTCGAGATCCTGTTCGAGCTGGCACGCCGTCTCGGCCACGACTGGGGCCGGCCGGACCCGGAGGCGATCTGGAACGAGGTGCGCTCGCTCTCGCCCGTGCACGCCGGCATGAGCTACGCGCGCCTCGCGGCCGAGGGCGGCCTGCAGTGGCCCTGCTACGACGAGAGCCACCCGGGCGAGCTCTTCCTCCACTCGCGCCTCTGGGAGCGCCCGGTGCGCGGGCCGCGGGCGCCGTTCTCGGTGGTCGCCCACGATCCGCCCGTGGACCGGCTCGACCGCGAGTTCCCGATCCGCCTGACCACCGGCCGCCGGCTCGAGGACTACAACACCGGCGTCCAGACCGGCCGCTACGCCTACCCGCGGCGCCGCGGCGAGTCGCTCGACCTCTCGCCCGAGGACGCCGACCGGCACGGCGTGCGCGACGGCGACCGCGTGCGCGTCGTCTCCCGGCGCGGCAGCGTCGAGGCGCCGGTGCACGTGGACGAGTCCCTGCGCCCCGGGCTCGCCTTCATGACCTTCCACTTCCCCGACCAGGTCGCCACCAACGTGCTGACCATCGACGCCACCGACCCGCGCTCGGGCACCGCCGAGTTCAAGGCCTCGGCGATCCGCGTCGAGCCGCTGGAGCGCTGAATGGACCTGCGCTTCAGCGGCGAGGAGCCGAGCGCCGCCGAACGCGCTGCCGTGGACGCCGTGCTCGGCCCGGCGGGAAGCGGCTGGGACGGCGGCGAGCGCGAGATCGCGCGCGACGGCCGCACGGCGCTGGCGGGTGTCGCCGCCAGCGGGCGCCGCGACCTCCTCCTGCCGGCGCTCCACGCTCTCCAGGACCGCGCCGGCTGGGTCAGCCCGGGTGGCCTCCAGTACGTCTGCCGCCGCCTCTCCGTGCCGCCGGCCGAGGCCTGGGGCGTGGTGACCTTCTACGACCTGCTGGCGACCGAGCCGCGGCCGCCGATCGTGGCCCACGTCTGCGACGACCTCGCCTGCCGGTTGGCCGGCGCCGAGCGAATCTGCGCGCGGCTGGCGGAGACGATCGGCCCGGCCGGAAGCCCGGCCGCGGGCGGCCGCGCCACCTGGCTGCGCAGCCCCTGCCTCGGCCAGTGCGAGAAGGCGCCCGCGGCGCTCGTCATCGCCGCCGGCGAGCGCCCGGCCGCCGGCATCCTCGCACCCGTCGGCGACGCCACCGACATCGCGGCGGCCCTGGCCGCCGCGACCGACGCGGCGGCGCGAGAAGAAACCAGAGACACTTCTGTTTCAAAGACAAAGACAGAGACAGACACAAAGACAAAGACGAAAGACGTTCCATTGAAGGGGGTGGCGGGCGGAGCGCCCGTGGCTGGAGCCGGGGCGGCCGCGGACTCGCCGACGGCGCCCCAGCCGCCCCACCCCTCAACAGCAGGTCTTTCGTCTTTGCTTCCGTCTTTGCCTCTGCCCACGCCCTTGCCGCTGCCCTTCCCTCTGTCTCTCACCGAGGGCTTCGCGCCGCTGGCGGCGGTCGAGGACGCCTCGTCGCCGGTCGCGCGCTCGGTGCCGCAGGCGGGGGACCCCGACCTGCGGCTGCTGCGGCGCGTGGGCGTGGCCGACCCGACCTCGCTCGCGGACTACCGCGCGGCGGGCGGCTACCGGGCGCTGGCGCGCGCGATCGAGCAGGGACCGGCGCGGGTGATCGAGGAGGTGGTCGCCTCGAAGCTGGTCGGGCGCGGCGGCGCCGCCTTCCCGACCGGGCGCAAGTGGGAGGCGGTGGCGCGCGCGGCGAGCCCGAAGTTCCTGATCGCCAATGCCGACGAGTCCGAGCCCGGGACGTTCAAGGACCGGGTGCTGCTCGAGCAGGATCCGTTCGCGATCGTCGAGGCGATGACCATCGCCGCCTTCGCCACCGGCTGCGAGCGCGGCTTCGTCTACCTGCGCGGCGAGTACCCGCTGGCCTGGCGCCGGCTCGCCGGCGCGCTCGCCCAGGCGCGCGCCGCGGGCCTGCTCGGCGCCGACGTCGCCGGCGCCGGCTTCCGCTTCGACGTCGAGCTCCGGCGCGGCGCCGGGGCCTACATCTGCGGCGAGGAGACGGCGCTGTTCAACTCGATCGAGGGCCGGCGCGGCGAACCGCGCTCGAAGCCGCCCTTCCCTACCGAGTCCGGCCTGTTCGGCCGCCCGACCGTGGTCAACAACGTGGAGACGCTCGCCAACGTGCCCTGGATCGTGCTCGACGGCGGCGCCGGCTACGCCGGCATCGGCACCGACGGCTCCTCCGGCACCAAGCTGTTCTGCGTCTCCGGCCACGTCGCTCGGCCCGGCCTCTACGAGACCCGCTTCGAGGCCACCCTGGGCGAGCTGCTCGAGATGGCCGGGGGCGTCGCGGGCGGGCGCGGCTTCCGCGCCGTGCTGCTGGGCGGCGCGGCGGGCGCCTTCGTCGGCCCGGAGTCGATCGGCCTGCCGCTCACCTTCGAGGCGACGCGCGCGGCCGGTGTCACGCTCGGCTCGGGCGTGGTGATGGTGTTCGACGAGGACGCCGACCTGGGCGACGCGCTGCTCCGGATCGCCGGGTTCTTCCGCCACGAGTCGTGCGGGCAGTGCGTGCCCTGCCGGGTCGGCACCGTGCGCCAGGAGGAGCTGCTCCGGCGGCTGCGCGACGGGCGCACGCTGGACGGCCACGAGGAGGAGATCGCGCTGCTCGCGGAGCTCGGGGCCGCGATGCGCGACGCCTCGATCTGCGGCCTCGGCCAGACCGCCTCGGCCGCGATCGAGTCCGCCTTCGAGCGCTTCGACCCGTTTCCCCGCCCGGCGCCGCGCTAGAGCGGCGCGCCCCGCGTCAGGCCGCCGATCCCGGCACGTACCAGACCGGGCAGCGCACCTCGTGCAGCACCGAGCGCGAGGTGTCGCGCGTGAACCAGCGCCGCCAGCCGGCGCGCGTGTGCTCGCCCATGACCACGAACGCCGCCACCAGCCGCTCGGCGGCGGCCGCGATCTCGTGGCCGGGGTCGCCGACGCCGACGTGGACGAAGACGCGGCCGTCGAGGTCGGCCGGCACCAGCGCGCTCAGGCGCCGCCGGCTCTCCTCGGCGAGCGCGCTCGACGGCTCCTCCGAGCTCGCCTTCGCGGTCACGCCGCCGGGCGAGACGACGTGCAGCAGGTGGGGCTCGAGCGGCAGCCGCCGCGCGAGCTCGAAGGCGCACTCGACCGCCGCCATCGACTCCTTCGAGAAGTCGGTCGGCACCACGACCGGGCGCCGCGCTTCACCGTCGGCGATCAGGCGCGGCGGGTTCGCCTCGTCGCCCGCCTCGTGCAGCGCCAGCACGCCGCACCTCGAGCGCTCGAGCACCTGCTCGGTGACCGAGGTGTGCTCCTCCGGGCTCTTGCCGTGGGTGGTGATCACCACCAGGTCGGCCCCGACCAGCTCGCCCACCGTGACCACCGAGGTGGAGGGCAGGCCGTGGGTGATCTTGGCCTCGACCTCGAGCCCCTCGGGCAGAGCGGCCATGAGGCGGCGCAGGCGCTCCTCGTCGCCCGCCTCGGTCGGCGCGCCGGGGTGGGTCTCGGACCACATCCAGCCGACCGCGGCGCCGGTCGGCACCGCGTCGAGGTTGTGGTGGAGCACGAGCCGAGCCCCGAACAGGCGGCAGAGGTCGACCGCGAAGGCGAGCTGGCGCTCCGTCGCGGGCGAGAAGTCGATCGGACAGAGAACGGTTCGGATCGCTTCCATGGCGCACCTCCCGGCTGCGGTGCCTGATCGTGACCCCGCCGCCGGAAGGCGCGGAACGCTCCCCCGGGTGGCGCTCCCCCACCCTCGGGGCGGGCCAGCGGCGCGCCCCCGGCTCTCGAGGCCCGCGCCCACGGCCGTGGAGTAGAGTCCGCCGACGTGAGCTCCGATCCGATCTGGTTCCAGCCCGCGCCGCGCCCGAGCCGCGTGCCGGAGGCGCCCGCGCTCCCCGAGCGCGAGCGCGTGGCGCTCACCGTGGACGGCCGCGAGGTCGAGGTCGCGCGCGGCGACACGCTGCTCGAGGCCTGCCGGAAGCTGGGCATCGACGTCCCGACCCTGTGCTGGCTCGAGACGCTCACGCCGGTCAACGCCTGCCGGGTCTGTGTGGTCGAGCTCGAAGGCGCGCGCACGCTGGTCCCCGCCTGCTCGCGCAAGGCCGAACCGGGCATGAAGGTGCTCAGCGATTCGACGCGCGTGCGCCGGGCGCGCAAGGTGGTCTACGAGCTGCTCGCCTCTTCGGTCGACCTGTCCACCGCGCCCGGCCTCGACCGGCGCATGGCCGCCTACGGCGCCCGCCCGGACCGCTTCGGCGCCGGCGCCACCGTGGCGCGTCCGGTCAAGATCGACAACGACCTCTACGTTCGCGACTACGGCAAGTGCGTGCTCTGCTACAAGTGCGTCGAGGCGTGCGGCACCGACGCCCAGAACACCTTCGCCATCGCGGTCGCCGGGCGCGGCTTCGGGGCCGGCATCTCGACCGAGCACGACGTGCCGCTGCCCGACTCGGCATGCGTCTACTGCGGCAACTGCATCGCGGTCTGCCCGACCGGCGCGCTGATGGCGAAGCCGGAGCACGAGCTGCGCGCGGCGGGGCGCTGGAACGAAGCCGCCCAGACCGTGACCGACACCATCTGCGGCTACTGCGGCGTCGGCTGCACGCTCACCGTCCACGTCCAGGACGAGCGCATCGTCAAGGTGACCTCGCCGCTCGACAACCAGGTCACCCACGGCAACCTCTGCGTCAAGGGCCGCTTCGGCTTCGAGTTCGTGCACCTCGGCCGCCCGCGCTGAGCGCGGGCGAAGCTCCCGGCGCCGGTTCGGGCCGCCGCTCGCGCGTCGCGCTACGATGCTCAGCGCACGGCCGCCGGCCGGCGCGGGAGGAGGCGGGATTGAGCGAACAGCGGCGCACGAGCGGCATCCTGCTGCACGTCACTTCGCTGCCGGGCCGCTTCGGCTGCGGCGATCTCGGCCCCGGCGCCGAGCGCTTCCTCGATCAGCTCGCCGCCGCCGGCCAGGGCCTCTGGCAGGTGCTGCCGCTGGGTCCCACCAGCATGGGCGACTCGCCCTACGGCGCGCTCTCGACCTTCGCCGGCAACCCGCTGCTGGTTTCGCCCGAGCGGCTGGCCGAGGACGGTCTGCTCGACGCCGGCACGCTCGATGCCGCGCTCCCCGCCCCGGGCGGTGCCCGCATCGACTTCGCGGCGGCGCGCGCGACCCGCGCCGAGCTGCTGCGGCGGGCCTTCGAGCGGCTCGAGGCGGGCGCCGCCCCGGCCTTCGGCGAGCAGCTCGCGGCGTGGGCGGCGGCCCCCGAGCAGGCGCCCTGGCTCGAGGACTGGGCGCTCTTCGCCGCGCTGCGCACGCGCTTCGAGCGCGCGCCATGGACCGACTGGCCCGACGATCTCCGCCGCCGCCGGCCGGAGGCGCTCGCCGCCGCCCGCCACGAGCTCGCGGTCCACCTCCGCTTCCACCGCTTCGTGCAGTATGCCTTCCACCGCCAGTGGGCGCGACTGCGCGGCGCAGCCGAGGCGCGCGGCATCCGGCTCTTCGGCGACCTGCCGATCTACCTCGCCGGCGACGCCGCCGACGTCTGGACCCGGCCGGACCTGTTCGAGCTCGACGAGCACGGGCTGCCGTCCCGGCTGGCGGGCGTGCCGCCCGACTACTTCGCCGCCGACGGTCAGCTCTGGGGCAATCCCCTCTACCGTTGGGAGCGCGCCCGCGCCGAGGGCTACGCCTGGTGGATCGCCCGCCTGCGCGCGCAGCTCACCTGGTTCCACCTCGTGCGCCTCGACCATTTCCGGGGCTTCGCCGCCTACTGGGAGGTACCCGCAGGGTCCGCCACCGCGCGCGACGGGCGCTGGGTGGACGGCCCCGGGCGCGCGTTGTTCGATGCCCTGCGCGCCGCGCTCGGCGGGCTGCCGCTGGTGGCCGAGGACCTGGGCGAGATCACCGACGACGTGGTCGCCCTGCGCCGCGCGCTCGGCCTGCCCGGCATGCGCGTGCTCCAGTTCGGATTCGCCGACGGGAAGAGCGACCACCGGCCGCACCGGCTCGAGCCCGGGATCGTCGTCTACACCGGCACCCACGACAACGACACCACGGCCGGCTGGTTCGCGGCCGCGCCCGAGGCGGAGCGCCGGCGCGCCCTCGACTATCTCGGCTGCACCGAGAACGAGGTCCCGTGGGCGCTGGTGCGCGAGGCCTGGACCTCGGTGGCGGAGGTCGCCGTCGCGCCCGTGCAGGACCTGCTCGCGCTGGGCACCGAGGCGCGCATGAACCGGCCCGGCGTGGCGGGCGGCAACTGGAGCTGGCGCCTCGCGGAGGGGGCCTTCGACGGCGACGCGATCGCCCGCCTGCGGCGGCTCACCGAGGTCACGGAGCGGCTCGCTCCACCGGCGCCCGCCGCCGACGAGGCGGCGCCGCCGCCGCTCGAGCCGGCCGCCAGCACGCCGGCGGCCTGAGGTCCCGCCGGCGGCGGGGCCTTACGCCTCGCCCGCGAGCTGGCCCTCCTTGAGCAGCGCCGAGAGCGCCTTGAAGGCGGCGTGGTCCTTGTGCTGCGCCCACTCGAAGGCCACCGACTCGTGGTTGGTGATCGCGGCGCCCGCCTGCTGCATGCGCGCGAGCGCCCACTCGCGGTACTCGGCGCCGCGGCCGCTCACCGCCTCCCAGCAGACGTGCACCTCCTGGCCGGCGCCGAGCGCCTCGAGCACCGTCTGCATCACGCAGACGTGGGCCTCGATGCCGGCCACCACGAGCTGGCGCCGGGCGGCCGGCACGCCGGGCCGCAGCTCGGCGAGCAGCTGCTCGAAGCCCGGCTCGGCCAGGCAGCCGAAGGCGGTCTTCTCGAAGCGCCGGTGGGGCACGGTGAGCGCGTCGAAGACCTCGAGGATCCCGGGGTGGGTGGCGCCGAGCCCGCGCGGGTACTGCTCGGTGACCACCACCGGCACGCGGAACAGCTCGGCGATGCGCAGCAGCCGGCGGGTCGCCGCCAGCACCAGGGGCGCGCGGTGGACCTTCTCCACCAGCTTGCCCTGCAAGTCGATCACGACCAGGACGCTACGCTCGGCGACGGCGAGACCCATGCCCGAATCCTCCCGGGCCCGAGCCTACGCCGCGCGCGGCGCGCGCGACCCGCCCGGCCGGGGGGCGCTCAGGGTGCGGTCTGCGACCAGGCGGAGGTGTCGCCCGACTCGAAGCCGTCGCCGAACAGCCAGGTCCCCGGCACGACGGTGAAGGTGCCGGTCGCCGCGTCGCCGCCGGCGAACGAAGCGTCCACGGCGGCGAGGCTCCAGAGATACTCGCCCGCGGCGAGCCCGGCGAGCTGCCAGCGCGTCACCGCGCTCACGCCGCCGGGCTCGGGCAGGCGGGCGACGGGCGACGCGGGCTCACCCGGGCGGCGCACCTCGAGGTCGTAGGTCAGGGCGTCCGCGGCGGTGTGGTCGTCCAGCGCCGGAGACCAGGTCAGGGTGATTCCCCCCGGCCCGGGCGTCGCCACCAGCCCTTCGGGAGCGCCGGGAGGGGCGTTGAGGCCGGGCGCCTGGTTGCGGTAGAGGTGCATGCGCGCCTCCACGAGCCCGTTGCCGCCCGGCACGTAGTAGGCGCCCGCCACGAGGTAGTCGAGGTCGCCGTCGCCGTCGAGGTCGAGCCAGGTGAAGGCGCCGCCGCGGCCGACCGACGAGATCGGCGCCGGCAGCGAGAGCCCGAGCGGAACGAACGTGCCGCCGTCGTTGACGAAGACCTCGGACTTGCCCTCGATCTCGGTGGCGCCGACGAAGTTGCCGGTGACCAGCAGGTCGACGTCGCCGTCCGAATCGTAGTCGGCCCAGGTCGCCGCGTGGAGGTCGAGCCAGTCGGCGTTGGGCGCCAGGACGAGGTCGTTCTCGGCATAGGTACCGCCGTCATTGCGATAGACGCGCAGCACGGTGGCGTAGGTGCCCCCGACCTCCTGGATGTTGCCGGCGACGACGATGTCGAGATCGCCGTCGGCGTCGTAGTCACCCCGGTCGGCGAGGCCGTACTCGACCCGGATGCCGAGCAGGTCCTGGCCGGAGAACGCTCCCGCGTCGTTGCCGTAGCGGCGCACGAAGCCGGTACCGAGGTAGGGGTCGACGTTGACCAGGAAGAGGTCGAGGTCGCTGTCCCCGTCGTCGTCGGCCCACGCGCTCTGGGCGTGGACGGTGGGATCGAGCGCCGCCGCGGCGTCGGTGAACAGCCAGCCGCCCGCGCCGTCCGGTCCGTCGTTGCGCAGCAGCTTGGTCTCCCAGGTGGAGGTCACGAAGTTCGGCACCGACGGCACCAGCAGGTCGTCGTCGCCGTCGTTGTCGGCGTCGGCCCAGGTGAGCGAGCGAAGATCGTAGGCGCCCGAATAGGACGAGTCCTCCCAGTAGCCGGGCAGCAGGTTGGCAAGGGCCACCAGGCTGCCACCGTCGTTGCGGTAGACGACCGTGGCGCCGTCGGAACCGACGGCGAGGTCGTGATCGCCATCGCCGTCGAAGTCGCCCCAGGCGAGATCCGAGGCGCCGGCGGTGACCGCGCCCAGAGGGACCGGCTGCGCGGCGAACTGCCAGGCGCCGTTCGGGTCCGGGCCGTCGTTGCGCAGGACGACCAGGCGGTCCTCCGCGCTCACGAAGTAGATGACGTGGTAACCGAGCACGGCGAGGTCGAGATCGCCGTCCCCGTCCACGTCGGCGGGCGCCACCGCGTTGGCCCAGAAGTCCTCGTCCTCGCCGGTGTCGAAGTAGGGATTGCCGGGAGGCGTGACGTCGACGAACGAAACCTGCGCCAGCGCGAGCGACGCAGCCCAGGGCAGGACGGCGAGCCAGCGCGATAGAGCTCTCATGGGCGTACCTCCACTCGCTTGGACAGGCCGGCGCGGCCGCTGGAACGCAACGAGAGGCCGCGCCGTGGAGGTTTCACCGGTCAGCGCTTCTTGAGCGTGACGACCCGCTTCGCGCCGCCGACGTCCTCGACCAGGCCGACCATGTCGCGGCGGCGATCGGCGGCGATGTCGTCGGGGAACTCCAGCGTGAGCACGCCGCTCGCGGCCTCGACGCTGACCCGGAAGCCGTCGCTCCCGAACTTCTCGATCAGCGCCAGCTGGGCCTTGCTCTCGAGCACGGCGTCGGCGAGCTCGGCCTCCGCTTCGCTGGCCGCGGCCTCGACCTTGCCCTCGCCCTTCTTGGGCGGCACGAGCCGGACGTCGTTGCGGACCTTCTTCACGTCCTCGACGCTGCGCGCCACTTCGCCGGCCAGCTCGCGCGTCTCGCGCTTCTTGACCGTGCCCGCGAGCTGGACCTCGCGCTCGCTGGTGATGACTTCGATGTGCAGCGCGTCGGTGCCCAGCTTCTGGAGCAGGGCCAGCTTGACGCGCAGGGTGATCGACCAGTCGGGATTCTCGTCCTGGGCGCGGGCGGCTCCGGCCAGGAGCACCGAGGCGGCAAACACCAGCGCCAGGGCGCGCAGTGCGAATCTCATGGCGATCCTCCTCCCTCGCGCGGCACCGGCGCAGGCCGGGTCCGGCCGGCGCGCCCGATCGCGGTCACTCTGACACGTCTCAGCAAGCCGCAGGCCAGCCCGGGACCGGTCCGGGCGCGCGGCGGCGCGACGCCGGCGCGTCCCGAGCGCCAGATCGGCGCCGCCGCGCCGCCTCCGGCGCCTCCCCGCTTCGATAGGATCCTCCCGTGCCGAGCGCGGAGTCGCCCCGCAGGACCGTGCAGCGCGCCGCCATCCGGGCCGCGTTCGAGCGCGCGGACCGGCCGCTGTCGCCGGGCGAGGCGCTCGCGGCGGCGCAACAGCGCGTCGAGCGACTGGGCATCGCCACCGTCTACAGAAACATCCGCAGCCTGGTCGACGAGGGCTGGCTCGCCGAGGTGCCGCTGCCCGGGGCGCCCAACCGCTACGAGATCGCCGGCAAGCACCACCACCACCACTTCCGGTGCCGGATCTGCGACCGCGTCTACGAGGTCGACTCCTGTCCGCCCGACCTGCGCGAGCTGATTCCGCGCGGGTTCCGGCTCGAAGGGCACGACATCACGCTCTTCGGCCGCTGCGCCGACTGCGCACGCTGAGCTCAGGCGCGCGTGGAGCGGCGCGGCACGAGCTGCGCCGCGGCGAGCGCGACCGCGCCCGACAGCACCATGACCGGCCCGCTCGGCAGGTCGAGCGCGAAGGAGAGCAGCAGCCCGCCCACGGTCAGCGCCAGGCAGACCGCGGTCGCGGCCACGACCACGCCGGCGATCGAGCGCGCCAGGCGCAGCGCGATCAGCGGCGGCAGAGTGAGCAGCGCCACCGCGAGCACGATCCCCACCAGCTGCAGCAGAACGACCACCGAGACCGCCGCCAGCATCAGGAGGAGGATGCCGTAGGCGCGCGTCGGCAGGCCCTGGAGGCGCGCCGCCTCCTCGTCGAAGGCGACCGCCACGAGCTCGCGCCCGCGCCAGGCGAGGAGCACGAGCACGGCGGCGACGGCGGCCGCCGCGAGCGCGAGGTCCGAAGGCGTGAGCAGGAGGATGTTGCCGAACAGGTAGGCGAGCAGGTCCGGCGCGTAGCCCGGCGTCCAGTGCAGGAAGACGAGGCCGACCGCCATGCCCACCGCCCACAGCACGCCGATCGCGGCGTCGAGCCGGCGCACGCGCTCGCGATCGAGGAAGCCGAGGCCGACCGCGGAGAGCGCGGCGACGGCGAGCGCGCCCAGGCGCGGATCGGCGCCCGCCCAGTAGGCCACGCCCAGCCCGCCGAAGGCGGCGTGGGCGACGCCGCCGGCGATCGACACCAGCCGCTTGAGCACGACCAGGGTCCCGACCACGCCGCACAGGACGCTCGCCAGCAGCGCCGCCACCAGCGCGTCGCGGAAGAAGTCGAGGGCGAGCAGGTCGCCCAGGCCGCCGGCGCTCTCAGCCATGGCCGTGACCGCACAGGATCGGATGCTGGTGCAGCCCTTCGACCGGCAACGCCTCGAGGCGGCCGTCGACCAGGACGGCACGGGTCGCAGCGAAGGTGCCCGGCGCCAGGTCGTGGGTGACGAGCAGCACGACGGTCTCGGCCGGCAGCGCGCCGACCAGCGCCCAGAGCGAGCGGCGCGAGACCTCGTCGAGCGAGGCCGCGGGCTCGTCGAGGACCAGGAACCCGGGATCGCCGACCAGGGCGCGCGCGATCAGCGCGCGCTTCGTCTCGCCGCCCGACAGCTCGGAGAGGTAGGCGCCGCGCAGCGCCGCGAGGTCGAGCCGCTCGAGCATCGCATCGACCCTGGCCCGCTCGGCGCGCCGGTCGCGCCCGGCCGCGCGCAGCAGGCCGAGTCCCACCATCTCGGCAACGCGCAACGGGAAGGCCCGGTCGAAGGCCGGGAACTGCGGCACGTAGCCGAGGCGCGGGCGCCGCGCCGCCGTCCAGCGGATCTCGCCCCGGCTCGGCGCGAGCAGCCCGAGCATCAGGCGGACCAGCGTCGTCTTGCCGCCGCCGTTCGGACCGAGGATCGCGAGCCGCTCGCCGGCGCCGATCTCGAGATCGACGCCGGCGAGCGCGAGGTCGCCGCCGAAGCGGAAGTCCACGCCGCTGGCGCGCAGCACCGGGGCTCCGCCGCTCATCGCCCCAACGCCTCCGCGACCGAGTCGCCGATCCGCCGCATGCCCGCCAGCCAGTCGCGCGGCATCGGGTCGATCTCGAGCGTGCGCGCGCCGATCGCGCGCGCGAGCACCTCGGCCGCGCGCGTCGGCGCGCCGCGCTGGACGAGGACGGCACGGGCGCCCGACCCACGCGCCTCCTCGATCAGCGCGGCGAGTCGCGCCGGGCCCGGCTCCTTGCCGTCGTGCTCGATCGCCCGCTGCTCGAGGCCGTAGTCCGCCGCGAACGCGCCCAGCACGGGATGGAAGATCAGGAAGCGGCGGCCGGCGGCGCCCCGGAACCGGGTCGAGAGGCCGGCGTCGAGCGCCGCGATCTCGCCGTCGAGCGTCCGGGCGCGCCGGCGGATCCCCTCCGCTTCGGCCGGCACCGCGGCGGCGAGCGCACGCGCGAGCGCCGCGGCCAGTCCGCGCATGGCGCGCACCGAGGTCCACAGGTGGGGGTCGCCGGGGTCGAGCCCGGCGCGCTCCTCGAATTGCGCGGCGAGCCGGACGCGGGCGACGTGCGGACGCCGATCCAGCCACGGTCCCAGGAACCGGCTCTCGAGCTGGAGGGCCGGATGTCCGACCTCGACCGCGAGCACGGCGCGCTCGAGCGCCGCCATCTGGCGCGGCGCGGGGGCGTAGCTCTCCGCCTCGAACCCGGGCGGCACCAGCACCACGACCTCGGCCGCGGCGCCCGCCAGCCGCTCGACGAGGCCGCCCAGGGGCGCCACGGTCGCGGCGACGACCGGCCGCGCGGGGGCCGCGACGCCGGGCGCGGGCGCGGCGAGCAGGAAGAGCGCGAGGATCGGGGCGGGCATCGTCGGGCGCATGGCGGGGACCCGCGCGGGCGGCGCGGCCGCAGATGATAGCGCATTCTCAATCATCG
>JAFNAE010000170.1 GCA_017860005.1 Acidobacteriota bacterium
CGCCGGGCCGAGGAGGATCCCGGCCTCTTCGAAGAGCTCCCGGGCCGCGCAGACCGCGATGCCGGGCGCCAGGTCGGGCTCGATGGACATCGCCTCGAGGTCCGGAAGGCCCGGCGTCCTTGCTTCGGGCGCCGCGTGGGCGGGCCTTCCCTTAGATGGAATCTTTTCGTCCGTGGGATCGATGGTTCCGCCGGGAAAGGCGTGCCAGCCGCCCATGAAGGGCAGCTGGCGGCCGCGGCGGATCCACCAGACCTCGAGGCGGCCGTCGGCCTCCCGCCGGCGCCAGGGCACGACCGCGGCCGAGGCGCGCGGCGGGCGCGCCGGAGGCAGCGCGCCGCCGGCGGCGGCCAGCACCTGCTCGTAGAGGCCCGGTCCGACCGGAGGGCTCGCCATTCAGTGCACGGTGCCGGCGTACTTCTTCTCGCCGGCCTCGATCGCGACCGGCAGCCTGTTGCCGGGCGGCGGCAGCGGGCAGGTGGCCCAGGGCGTGAAGACGCAGGGTGGGTTGTAGGCGCGGTTGAAGTCGAGCACGACCCGGCCGTCGCGGGGCGGATCGGAGTAGAGGAACCGGCCGCCGCCGTAGGTCTCGCGCCCGTTCGTGCGGTCGCCGAAGACGAAGAAGAGGCGGCCGTCGCCGGTGTCGTCGAAGGCGATCAGCCGGTGGGTGCCGCCGCCGAGCTCGAAGCTCACCCAACCCGGCTGGTCGATCGACTGCGAGCCGCCCGTCGAGTCGGGGATCTCGAGCCGGCTGCCGGGAGGCGCCGGCTCGAAGCGCCCCTCGATCCGCCAGCGCCGGTCGGCGGGGTAGTAGTCGAGCCCCTGGAAGGCGGCGAGCGCCGCGGCGCGCGCATCCTTGACGCGCACGCCCAGGCGGTCGCCGCGCGCGATCAGGTAGAAGGAGAGCGAGCCGTGCTCGCGCCGGGTCGCGCCGGCGGGATCGGCGTCGCTCGCGAGCGCGATCTCCGAGACCGGCCGGCCCGCCTCCGTGACGGCGACGCCGGGCGCGGCGGTGAAGGTCGCCCGCGTGCCGTCGAGCCGGATCGTGCCGAGCCGGCCGGGCGCCCGCTCCGCGGGCAGCCGGACCGCCGCCTCCGGGCCGGAGCCGACGGCGTTCTCGCCCGGGCGCAGCCAGGAGAGCCCGACCACCGTCAACCAGCCGTCCGGCTGGCGCAGGCGCTCGGCGCGGCCGCTCTTCCACGCCGCGAGGGAGGCCTCGAAGTCGTCCGCGCCCGGCGCCTCGGCGCGCGTCGCGGCGGAGGTGCCGGCGCCGAGAGCGGCCAGGACGGAGACGAGCGCACCGGCGAGCGCGGCGGCGTGGCGGGCGCGCGAGCGGGAGATCTTCATGATCGGGCTCCGGTCGTGGGGCGGGGCATGGACGAGCCGGCTACGACGCGACCGCGTCGCGCCTCGGGCGCAGGGGCACCAACCGGGGCAGGAAGCCGGGCACCGCGGCACGATAGGCGCGATACGGCTCGCCGTAGCGCGCGAGCAGATCGCGATCCTCGAGGCGGCAGCCGATCGCGACGTAGAGCGTCAGGACAGAGGCGAGCAGCAGGTGACCGGCGCTCATCGTGGGCGCCGCCCAGAGTGCGAGCACGGTGCCGGCGTAGAGCGGGTGCCGCAGATGACGGTAGATGCCGCGCGCGACCACCGGTGCGACCGGCTCGGGCACACCCCGGGCGGCCGCCCGCGCCTGGGCGAGCCCGAACAGGTGCCGGCCGTCGAGGGCGACGAAGCCGGCGAGCACCACCGCCCAGCCGGCGGCGAACAGCCCCCAGACCACCGCTCTCGCCGCCGGATGCTCGAGCTGCCAGACCGTGGCCGGCAGCGGGCGCCAGGTGGCGAAGAGCAGGAGCCACTGCGCGCAGGCGAGCAGCGAGTAGGCGGCGCGCTCGAGACCCGCCGGCAGCCGGCGCGCGAGCGCGGCGCGGGCGGCGGGCCGGGCGAGAACGCTGTGGACGCAGGCGAAGCCCAGGAGCAGCGCCAGATCGACGGCGAGGGCCGTCGCGGCCGCTCCGCCCGGGCCCCGGTCGACCGTCCGTGGCAGGATGACGCCGGCCAGGAAGGGCGCGAGCGCGGCCATGGTGCCGATCGAGGCGACGTAGGCGACGAGCCCGAGGGCGGTGACGAGCGATCCCGGCACGGCTCGATTCTCGCATGGGCCGCCAACGACTCCCGGGGCGCGGGCGACATCCGATCGGCGCCCCGGCCCGTATCGCCGGACGGGAGGAAGCAGGCATGACCCGATCGACAGCCCGTGGCCCGGGGCGCTTCGCGCTCCTCGCCGCTCTCGCCCTCGCCGCGTGTGGCCGCGCGGGCGCCGCACCCGACACCGCGGGGCTCGCACCCGCGCCTGGAGACCCGAACATGACCGAGCGCAAGCCCTCCGCCGAGGAGCTCCGGACGCGCCTGACGCCGACCCAGTACCAGGTGACCCAGCACGACGGCACCGAGGCGCCGTTCGACAACGAGTACTGGAACCACAAGGAGCCCGGCATCTACGTCGACGTGGTCTCCGGCGAGCCGCTCTTCTCCTCGCTCGACAAGTACGACTCGGGCACCGGCTGGCCGAGCTTCACGAAGCCGATCGAATCGGCCAGCGTGATCACGCGCGAGGATCGCAAGCTCTGGATGGCGCGCACCGAGGTGCGCTCGAAGAGCGCCGACTCGCACCTCGGCCACGTCTTCGACGACGGCCCCGGTCCGGAGGGCAAGCGCTACTGCATGAACTCCGCGGCGCTGCGCTTCGTGCCGCTCGCGCGGATGGCCGAGGAGGGCTACGCCAAGTTCCTGCCGCAGTTCGAGCAGGCCGGTTACGCCGTGGCGGCGGGCTCCGGGCGGCGCGAGACCGCGATCCTCGCCGGCGGCTGCTTCTGGGGCGTGGAGGAGCTGCTGCGCGAACAGCCCGGGGTGATCGAGACCGAGGTCGGCTACACCGGCGGCAGCACGCGCGAGCCGCGCTACCCCGACGTGCACGCCGGGACGACCGGCCACGCCGAGGCGGTGCGCATCGTGTTCGATCCGGAGCGCACCTCGTACCGCGATCTGCTCGAGTTCTTCTTCCGCATGCACGATCCGACCACGCCGAACCGGCAGGGCAACGACGTCGGCACGTCGTACCGGTCGGCGATCTTCGTCGCCGACGAGGAGCAGCGCAAGGTGGCCGCGGAGGTGATCGCCAGGGTGGACGCCTCCGGCCGGTGGCGGCGGCCGGTGGTGACCGAGATCGCCCCGGCCGGGGAGTTCTGGCCCGCCGAGGACTACCACCAGGACTACCTGCAGAAGAACCCCGGCGGCTACACCTGTCACTACGTGCGGGACTTCGACTTCGACTAGGCCCCGGGGGCCGCTTCGACCCCCCGGCAGGCGGGCGCGGGCGCCGGCACTTGCCTCCCGGGGGGTGCCGGCGCGCCACCCGCGAGGGCGGCGGGAGGGGGCGGACCGGAACGGTAGGATCGTCGCGGCAGGTCCGCCGCCTCACCCCCCTGGAGGTTTCGATGTCCCGCAGAAGAGTCGTCATTCTGGGCGCCGCCGGGCGCGATTTCCACAACTTCAATACCCTCTGTCGCGCCGACGCGCGCTACGAGGTGGTCGGCTTCACCGCCACGCAGATCCCGGACATCGCGGGCCGCGTCTACCCGCCCGCCCTCGCCGGTCCGCTCTATCCGCAGGGAATCCCGATCCGGGCCGAGTCGGAGCTCGAGACGATCGTCCGCGAGCAGGACGTGGACGAGGCCTGGTTCTCCTACTCGGACGTGCCTCACCAGTACGTCATGCACCTCGCCAGCCGGGTCATCGGCTGGGGCGCGAGCTTCGTCGTCCCCTCGGCCCGCCGCACCATGCTCGAATCGAGCCGGCCGGTGATCGCCGTCACCGCGGTGCGCACCGGGGTGGGCAAGTCGCAGACCACGCGCTACCTGTCGGGCATCCTCAAGCGCCTGGGCAAGAAGGTGGTCGCGGTCCGCCATCCGATGCCCTACGGCGACCTCGAGCGCCAGGTCTGCCAGCGCTTCGCCAGCTACGAGGACCTCGACCGGCACGAGTGCACGATCGAGGAGCGCGAGGAGTACGAGCCGCACCTCGACCACGGCTTCGTGGTCTACGCGGGCGTCGACTACGAGCGCATCCTGCGCGAGGCCGAGGCCGAGGCTGACGTGATCCTCTGGGACGGCGGCAACAACGACACGCCTTTCTACCGGCCCGACCTCCACATCACGCTGGTCGACCCGCACCGGCCCGGCGACGAGGTCTCCTACTACCCGGGCGAGACCAACTTCCTGTTCGCGCACGTGCTGATCGTCAACAAGGTCAACACCGCCGACCCGGCGGGCATCGAGCAGGTCCTCGACAACTGCCGGCGCCACAATCCGGCCGCCACCATCGTGCGCTGCGCCTCGCGCATCGTGCTCGACAAGCCGGAGCTCGTGCGCGGCAAGCGCGCCCTGGTGATCGAGGACGGGCCGACCCTGACCCACGGCGGCATGCGCTACGGCGCCGGCTGGTTCGCGGCGCGCGACGCGGGCGCGGCGGAGATCGTGGACTGCCGTCCGTACGCGGTGGGCTCGATCCGCGACACCTACGCCAAGTACCCCAACGCCGCCGCCATCCTGCCCGCCATGGGCTACGGCGAGCAGCAGATCCGGGACCTCGAGGCGACCATCCGCGCGACGCCGGCCGACGTCGTGGTCGAGGGCACGCCGATCGACCTCTCGCGCGTGCTCAAGGTCGACAAGCCCCTCGCCGGGGTCACCTACGAGCTCGAGGAGCTCGAGCCCGGCCAGCTCGAGGCCGCGGTGAGGCGCACGCTGGGCGCCTGAGGCCGCGCGCCGGAGAATCCCCCTAGAATGCCGGCCCGGGGGGGGACCATGACCGGATCTCGCCGGACGGGCCATCGTGCCCTGTTGGGCCGGACCGCGAAGCTCGCGGCCGGCTACCTGGACTCGCTGCCGGAGCGCGCGGTCGCTCCGGCCGCGACGCTCGCCGAGCTGCGCGCGGCCCTGGGCGGCGAGCTGCCGCGCGCGGGCGCGGCGCCGCTCGACGTGGTCGAGAGACTGGCCGCGGCCGCCGACACCGGAGTGATGGCCTCGGCGGGCCCGCGCTTCTTCGGCTTCGTGGTCGGCGCCACGCTGCCCGCGGCGCTCGCCGCCGACTGGCTGGCCAGCACCTGGGACCAGAACGCCGGGCTCTACGTGCTGGCACCCGCCGCGGCGGTCGCCGAGGAGGTCGCGGGGCAGTGGCTGGTCGACCTGCTCGGCCTGCCCGAGCGGACCAGCGTCGGCTTCGTCACCGGCTGCCAGGCGGCCAACTTCGCGGCCCTGGCGGCGGCGCGCCACGCGGTGCTCGAGCGCTACGGCTGGGACGTCGAGGCACGTGGCCTCTACGGCGCGCCGGAGCTCGAGGTGGTGGTGGGCGACGAGGCGCACGTCACCGTCCACACCGCGCTCCAGATGCTCGGGCTGGGCCGCGACCGCGTCCACCGGGTGGCCGCCGACGGCCAGGGGCGGATGCGCGCCGACGCGCTGGCGGCCTCGCTCGCGCCGCTCGCGGGCCGGCCGGTCGTGGTCTGCGCGCAGGCCGGCAACGTCAACACCGGCGCCTTCGATCCGCTCGACGCGATCGCCGACGCGGCGCGCGCCGCCGGCGCCTGGCTCCACGTCGACGGCGCCTTCGGACTGTGGGCGCGCGCGAGCGGCGCCCGGCGCGCGCTCGCCGCCGGCGCCGAGCGCGCCGACTCGTGGGCGACCGACGCCCACAAGTGGCTGAACGTCCCCTACGACTCGGGCCTGGTCTTCTGCGCCCACCCGGACGCGCATCGCGGGGCGCTGACCGCGACCGCCTCGTACCTCGAGCAGAGCGAGGGCCGCGAGCGCGACCCGTTCGAGTGGACTCCGGAGTTCTCGCGCCGGGCGCGCGGCTTCGCGGTGTGGGCCGCGCTCGCCTCGCTCGGTCGCGACGGGGTGGAGGAGCTGGTGGACCGCTGCTCGGATCA
>JAFNAE010000171.1 GCA_017860005.1 Acidobacteriota bacterium
CCTCGTGACCGGGCAGGCGCTGCCAGAGCTCCTCGGTCAGGTGGGGCATGACCGGATGGAGCAGGCGCAGGGCCCGCTCCAGCACGGTGAGCAGCACGTCCCCGACCTGCGGCCGCGCGCTCGCGGCCTCCAGGCCCGGCTTCGCCATCTCGATGTACCAGTCGCAGAAGTCGCTCCAGAAGAACTGGTAGAGATGGAAGCAGGCGAGGTCGAACCGGAAGCTCTCGAAGTGCCGATCGACCTCGAGCGCGGTCTCCGAGAGGCGGGCGAGGATCCAGCGCTCGGGCAGCTCGAGCCCCCCGGCGTCGAGGTCCGCGCGCACGCGCGCGCCCTCCGCCTTGGAGAGCGCGAAACGGGTCGCGTTCCAGATCTTGTTGCCGAACGCACGGTACCCGGCCATGCGCTCGGGATCGAGCGGAATGTCGCGCCCCGGCGCGTCGAGCTGCGCGAGGGTGAAGCGCATGGCATCGGCACCGTACTCGGCGATCAGATCCTCGGGGTCGAGCGCGTTGCCCTTCGTCTTCGACATCTTCTGGCCTTCGGCGTCGCGCACGAGCCCGGTCAGGTGGACGCGCGCGAACGGCACCTCGCCGGTGAAGTGCAGTCCCGCCATCACCATCCGGGCGACCCAGAAGAACAGGATGTCGAAGCCGGTGACCAGGACCGAGTTCGGATAGAAGGCCGTCAGGTCGGCGGTGCGCTCGGGCCAGCCCAGGGTCGAGAACGGCCACAGCGCCGAGGAGAACCAGGTGTCGAGCACGTCCTCGTCCTGGCGCAGCCGATCGGTCCCGGCGAGGCGGATCGCTTCGTCGCGGTCCCGGGCGACGAACACCTCCCCGTCCTCGCCGTACCAGGCCGGGATCTGGTGTCCCCACCAGAGCTGGCGCGAGATGCACCAGGGGCGGATGTTGGACAGCCAGTGCTCCCAGGTCTTCCCCCAGGATTCGGGCACGAACTCGAGCCTGCCGTCCCGCCAGGCCTCGAGCGCCCCGCCGGCCATGCCGCCGACGTCGCAGAACCACTGTCTGGAGACCAGCGGCTCCACGCGCACGCCGCTGCGCTGGCAGAAGCCGACGTTGTGGACGTACTCCTCGTCGCGCACCAGGGAGCCCTCCGTGCGCAGGCGCTCCACCAGCAGGGCGCGCGCCGCCTCCACGGTGAGGCCCGCGAAGCCGGCCCCCGCCTCCGCCGTCATGCGGCCGTGGCGGTCGATCACCGCGATGCCGGGCAGCCCGTGACGCCGACCGATCTCGAAGTCGGCGGGATCGTGGAAGGGCGTCACCTTGACCAGGCCGCTGCCGAACTCGCGCTCGACCACAGCGTCGGCGACGAAGGGGATCGCGCGGCCCGCCACCGGCACGATCGCCCGCTTTCCCGCCAGCCTCCGATAGCGCTCGTCGTCCGGATGGAAGGCGATCGCGGTGTCGCCGAGCATCGTCTCGGGGCGGGTCGTCACCACCACGACCCGCTCGTCGGATCCCTCGACCGGATACGCGACGTGCCAGAGGCGGTCGCGGACCTGGCGCATCTCGACCTCGAGGTCGGAGATCGCCGTGTCCAGTCCGGGCGACCAGTTCACGATGTACTCACCGCGGTAGATCAGGCCCTCCCGGTGCAGCCGCACGAAGGCCTCGCGCACGGCGCGCGAGAGCCCGTCGTCGAGCGTGAAGCGCTCGCGCGTCCAGTCGCAGGAGGCGCCCATGCGGTCGAGCTGGCGCCGGATGTTGTCGTGATGACGCTCCTTCCAGGCCCACATCCGCTCCAGGAAGCGCTCCCTGCCGAGCTCGATCCGGCTCGTTCCCTCGGCCGCCAGCTCGCGCTCGACCATGAGCTGGGTCGCGATGCCGGCGTGGTCGGTGCCCGGGAGCCAGAGCGCGTCGTAGCCCTGCATGCGGCGCCAGCGCACGAGCAGGTCCTGGAGCGTGGACTGCAGGGCGTGCCCGAGGTGGAGCTTGCCGGTGACGTTGGGGGGCGGGATCGGGATGCAGTAGGGCTTGCGCCCCGGGCGGGGCTCCACCCGGAACCAGCCACGCGCGGCCCACTCGGCCTGCCAGCGCGGCTCGAACGACTGGGGGTCGAATCGAGTCTCCATCCCGCTCTCCGTCCGGCGAAGTCGCCCGGGCGCCCGCGCGAGTGCCCGGCGGACGCGGCGGGAGACGGTGGTCACTCTACCGAGGCTTCGAGCTCTCGAATGCGGGCCTTGAGCAGGACCTCGGCGAGGTCCGGAACGACCTCCCAGGCCACGTCCCGCACCACCCGGTCCCCGATCAGCTCCGCGACCCGGGCCGCGATCCGCTCCACCTCCGCGTCGGACAGCGACGCGGCGCCGGCAGGGGCCGGCAACGGCACCGCGAGCGGCGGCGGAGCCGGCGCCGGTGCCGCGGGCGGGAACGCCGCCACGACCGGCTCGAGCGCCGGAACCGGCTCGAACACCGGCATCTCCTCGAAGGTGGCGGACGCCTCGGCCGGAGCGACCGGGACCGGCGTCGCCGGGCCGATCGTCTCGCGTCGGGCCGCGGCCTGCGCCGGCGCGCCGGCGAGCAGTTCCTTGGCCCGGCGCAGCAGGTCCTGGGAATCGAAGGGCTTCTTCAGGTGTCCGGCGGCCCCGACGGCGGCGGCACGCTCGGTGTCGAAAACCTCGAACGTGCCGACCAGCAGCAGGGTGGGCGTGCCGGGCAGCGTCTTCGCCACCGCGTCCGCGACTTCGTAGCCATCGGCGCCCGGCATGTGCACGTCCGCGATCACCAGTTCGGGGCGGACTTCCTGGAGACGCCCGATCGCCTCGGCTCCGTCGCCCACCGCCACGACGCGGAAGTCCTCGTCGAGGAACGTCAGTTCGACCACCTTCTGGATGGTGACGCTGTCGTCCGCGAGCAGGATGGTTCTCGTCATCGGTCGCCTCAGGCGGCGCTCAGGCGCCGGTTGAGATAGTCCACGATCAGGGTCGTCGGAGTCCCGGGCAGGAAAATCTCGTCGATGCCCGCCGCCTTCAGGCCCGGGATGTCGCGATCCGGAATGATACCTCCCGCGAAGACCAGGATCTCGGCGGCGCCCGCCTCGCGCAGTCGCTGCGTGATCTCGGGCAGGAGGCGGTTGTGGGCGCCGGAGAGGATCGAGAGTCCCACGGCGTCGACGTCCTCCTGGACCGCGGCGGAGGCGATCTGATCCGGAGTCTGCCGCAGCCCGGTGTAGACGACCTCGAAGCCGGCGTCGCGCAGCGCGCGTGCCACCACCTTCGCGCCCCGGTCGTGACCGTCCAGCCCCGGCTTGGCGATCAGGATCCTCCGGATGCGGCTCATGGCGCGAATCCTAGCAGCAAGCGCACGCGGCAGCGCGTCTCAGAGCCCGCCGCGCCAGTTCACCAGGTCGGTCTCCGGCGGACGGCGGCCGAGCTGGCGCAGCTGCGACGCGACCTGTCCGCGGTGGTAGGTGGCGTGATTGGCGAAGTGCAGGAGGACCTGACGAAAAGGCGCCTGTCGCGGCTCGCCCTCGAGCGTCCTCCACGTGAACTCCGCCACCGCCTGCTCCTCCGTGAGCGAAGCGAGGAAGTACTCGAGCTGGGGCCAGAAGTCCTCGTAGCTGGAGTGCAGCAGCTGGTAGGAGGGAAAGTCGTGGAGCGACGGGAGGTCCTGGAGCGGAACACCCAGGAAACGCGAGAGCCAGAGCTGCTCGGCGCCCAGGATGTGGGCCATGGTGCCGAGCACGGAGCCGAAGGCGGTGCCCGTGTCGCGGGTCAGGTCCTCCTCCGGCACTTCGGCCAGGGCCTGGAGAACCTGGCGGTCGGCCCACATCGTGTAGGCGAGCAGACCGCGCAGGATGGGCAGGAGGCTGGCCATGGCTCAGAACGCCGCCGGCTCTTCCCAGGTGCCGAACACGTCGCGGAACACGTCCGAGATCTCGCCCACCGTCGCGTACGCACGCACGCAGTCGAGGATCAGCGGCATGGTGTTGGCGTCGCCCGCGGCGCCGTCCTTGAGCGCGTCGAGGGTGCGCGCCACCGCGCCGCGGTCGCGGCGCGCCCGCATGGCCTCGAGGTCGGAGACCTGCCTCGCCCCCACCGCGTCGTCGATGTAGAGGATCTCCGGCGACTTCTCGTCCTCGAGCTGGAAGGCGTTGACACCCACGATCAGCTTCTCGCCCCGCTCCACCGCGCGCTGGTAGGCATAGGCCGCGTCCATGATCTCCCGCTGCGGGAACCCGGCCTCGATCGCCTCGACCATCCCGCCCAGCTCGTCGATACGCCGGAAGTAGTCGAACGTGCCGTCCACCATCCGCCGCGTCATCTCCTCGACGAACCAGCTGCCGCCCAGCGGATCGATGCTGTTGATGACCCCGGATTCGTGGGCGAGGATCTGCTGGGTGCGCAGCGCGATGCGCGCGCTCTCTTCGGTCGGTAGCGCGAGGGTTTCGTCGAGCGCATTGGTGTGCAGCGACTGCGTGCCGCCGAGCACCGCGGCGAGCGCCTGGATCGCGGTGCGCACGACGTTGTTGACCGGTTGCTGCGCGGTGAGCGAGCACCCGGCGGTCTGGGTGTGGAAGCGCAGCATCCACGAGCGCGGGTTGGCCGCGCCGAAGCGGTCGCGCATGACCGCCGCCCAGATCCTGCGCGCCGCCCGGAACTTCGCGATCTCCTCGAAGAAGTCGTTGTGGCTGTTGAAGAAGAAGGACAGGCGCGGCGCGAAGCGGTCGACCGGAAGCCCGGCGCGCACTCCGTACTCGACGTACTCGATGCCGTCGCGCAGGGTGAAGGCGAGCTCCTGGAGCGCGGTCGAGCCGGCTTCGCGGATGTGGTAGCCCGAGATCGAGATCGTGTTCCAGCGCGGCACCCGCTCGGCGGCGAAAGCGAACTGATCGGTGATCAGCCGCATCGACGGCCGCGGCGGGTAGATGTACTCCTTCTGCGCGATGTACTCCTTGAGGATGTCGTTCTGGAGCGTGCCCGAGACGCTCTTCGCCACGTCCACGCCCTGCTTCTCGGCCACCGCCAGGTACATCGCGAACAGGATCGGCGCGGTCGAGTTGATGGTCATCGAGGTGGTCACCTCGCCGAGCGGAATGCCCTCGAAGAGGCGCTCCATGTCGGCCAGGGAATCGATCGCGACGCCGCACTTTCCGACCTCGCCGTTCGCCATCGGGTGGTCGGAGTCGTAGCCGTAGAGGGTGGGCAGGTCGAAGGCGACCGAGAGGCCGGTCTGGCCCTGCGCGAGCAGGAACTTGAAGCGCTCGTTGGTGTCCGCCGCCGAGCCGAAGCCGGCGAACTGGCGCATCGTCCACAGCTTGCCCCGGTAGCCCGTGGGGTGGACTCCGCGCGTGTACGGGAACTCACCGGGGATCCCGATCTCGCCGACCGGATCGATGTCGCCCGTCTGCTCGGGGCCGACCAGCGCCGGCACCTCGAGCCCCGAGACGGTCGTGAAGTCACGCTTCCACGGTCCGCCCGACTCGGCTTCCGCCTTCGCCCGTGCCGCCTCCCAGCGCTCGCGCGCGGCCCGCGCCCGCCGCTCGACCTCTTCGCGCAGCGTGGCGGGCCCCCGGGCCGTTCCGGGACCGGGCGGAGGCGCGTTGCGGGTCTCGTCTCGGACGGTCATGTCGGCGCTCCGGTGGCTCGGTGGTCGGTCCTCAACGGGAGCGCAAGTATAGCCGACGCGGTCACTTGCGGCCGCCGTCCGGGCTCCGGGTCGCGCCCGGTGAGGGCGGCAGGGGTGCGCGCAGCCCGTCCAGCATGCCGCGGTACTTGGCGAGGACCGCGCCGGCGTTGCGGCGCGGCAGCTCGCGCGCGAGGGCGGCGGGCAGGGCGAGCGCGCTCCACAGCAGGTAAGAGGCCCAGCCCGCCGCGCCGGCGTACCTGCGCACGAAGATCGCAGTCGACCGCCCGGTCCGGTAGGTGCGGCCAGCCGTATACCCGCCGGTGGTCGGCGAGACCATGTGCCAGAGCCGGGCGCGATGGGCGTACCAGCACTCCCACCCCGCCCGTTTC
>JAFNAE010000172.1 GCA_017860005.1 Acidobacteriota bacterium
CGATCTCTGGCCGCTCGGGCGGAGCGCGCTCGCCGGCGCGGAACGGAGCGGAGAGCGCGGCGGCGTGGCGCTCGCCCGGCTCGCCGCCGAGAAGCTCCCACTGCTCGCCCTCGCCGCCGCGTCGAGCCTCGTCACGATCGTCGCGCAGCGCGCCGGCGGCGCGGTCGCCACCCTCCAGAGTCTGCCGCTCAGCGAGCGCGTCGCCAACGCCGTCGTGGCGCCGGTGGCCTACCTCGGCAAGGCGATCTGGCCGGCGGGCCTGGCGGTCTTCTACCCGCACCCGCGCGGCGCGCTCCCCGGCTGGCAGGTTGCCGGCGCCGCCGTGCTCCTCGTCCTGATCACCTTCGCGGTCTTGCGCGCCGGGCCGCGGCGGCCCTACCTCGCCGTGGGCTGGCTCTGGTACCTCGTCGCCCTGGTCCCGGTCCTCGGCCTCGTCCAGGTCGGCAACCAGGCGATCGCGGACCGCTACACCTACCTGCCGCTGTTCGGGGTCTTCCTCGTCGTGGCGTGGGGAGCGAGCGACCTCGCCGCGCTCCGGCGCCCGGCCTGGCTCCTGCCGGCCCTGGCCTGCGTCTGGATCGGCGCCCTCGCCTGCGTCTCGTGGGTGCAGGTCGGCCACTGGCGCAACGGCATCACGCTCTTCGAGCACGCGCTCGCGGTGACGCCGCCCAACGCCACCGCCTACTCGAACCTCGGGCTCGCACGGCTCCACGCCGGCGACCGCGCCGGCGCGGAGAGCGCGCTCGAGCGTGCGATCGGGCTCGACGCGACGCTGCCGCCGGCGCTCGAGAACCTCGGGCTGATGCGTCTCGAGCAGGGCCGCGCCGAGGAGGCGGTCCGGCTCCTCTCGGAGAGCGTCCGGTTGAAGCCCGACGACGGGCTGTCGCGGCTCAACCTCGCCAACGCCCACCGCGCCCGTGGCGACGACGAGCGTGCCCTCGCCGAGCTCGACGAGGCGACACGACGCCTCCCCGGCAGCGGCGCGGCGCGCTCGAGGCGGGCGCTGCTCCTGGCCGAGCGCGGGCGCAGCGACGAGGCGATCGCCGAGGCCGGGGCGGCGCTCGCGGCCGGCGCGGAGGACCCCGAAGTCCGTTTCGTGGCCGGCAGCGCGCTGGTCGCGGCCGGAGCGTCCGAGCGCGGGCTCGCCGAGCTCGAGCGCGTCGCAGCGGCGGGCGTCGGCGGCGCGGAGGCCGACCTCTGGCGAGCGCTGGCGCTGCGCAGGCTGGGCCAGGCTGTGGACGCGGAGGCGGCGATCGCGCGCGCGGCGCGGACCGCCGCGAGCCCGGAAGCGATCGCGGGGCTGGCGGCGACCGCCTTCCGCCGGATCGACCGCGAGCTCGCGCTCGACCTGCTCGCGGCGGCGGTCGCGGCGGCGCCGGAGTCGCCCGAGCTGCGCTTCGCCCGTGGCCAGCTGCTCTCGGTCGCCGGGCGATCCGCCGCCGCGCGCGACGAGCTCGAGGCGGCGCTGCGGCTGCGGCCGGGCTGGGGCGACGCCGCCAACACGCTCGCCCTGCTCCTCGCCTCGGCCGCCGACGCCGGCGTGCGCGACCCGGCCCGTGCGCTCGACCTCGCGCAGCGCCTGGTCGCCGCGAGCGGCGGGCGGCATCCGCTCCTGCTGCGCACGCTCGCCGTCGCGCTGGCCTCCACCGGCCGGCGCGCCGAGGCCGACGAGACCCTCGCCCGCGCGGCCGAGCTCGCCCGCGCGGCGGGCCAGGCCGACTTCGCGGCCCAGCTCGAGCGCGAGCGCGAAGCGATACGCGGCGGCTGGCCGCCGCCGGCCGCACCAAGCGCCGCTCCTGCCGCCAGGTAGGTGCCAGCCGCTTGTTCAGAGGGGACAGCTCACTTCACAGCTCGGAGCCGACCTCGAGGTCCCGGTTCTCGGTGAACTGTGAAGTGAGCTGTCCCCTCCTCCATGGCGTATGGCGGCGCGGATCGGCTAGCTTCGCGGCGAGAGCGAGGCCGGAATGCACCCGAGCTCCGCGGTTCCCAAGTGCGGCAAGTCCCTGCGCCGGCGCGCGCGCCTCCGGCGGGCGCTCGGCGGTCTCGCGCTCCTCGCCGGCGCGAGCGCCGCTTCTGCGCAGGTCCCGGTCTTCTCGACCGGCTTCGAATGGGGCGACACCGCCGACTGGAGCGCGGCCGTGCCCGGGCGCTGCGACCGGCTCGAGGCGTTCGGGCGTTGGCTCGCGCCCGCCGCCGAGCTCCACGTCGCGACCACGGGCGACGATACGACCGGCGACGGCAGTCCGGGCAACCCGTTCGCGACCCTCGGCCGCGCCGCGCAGGAGGCGCTCCCGGGCAGCGCAATCCGCGTCCACGCCGGCACCTACGCCGGCGGCACCTTCCTCGCCGACCTCGCCGGCACCGCGAACGCTCCGATCTGGATCGGCGGCGCCCCGGGCGAGGCGCGCCCGGTCCTCGACGGCGGCGGCGAGGGGCTCCACTGCAGCCGCTGCAAGTACCTCGTCGTGCACGATCTCGAGATCCGCAACGCCTCGTCGAACGGCATCAACGCCGACGACGGCGGCGACGTCGCCGACCCGCTCGCCTCCCACCACCTGAGCTTTCACCATCTCTCCATCCACGACATCGGCGCCGGCGGCAACCAGGACTGCCTGAAGCTCTCGGGCATCAACGACTACACGGTCGCGCTCTCGGAGTTCGCGCGCTGCGGCGGCGGCACCTCCGGCAGCGGCGTCGACCACGTCGGCTGCCACTCGGGGCTCCTCGCGCGCAACCTCTTCCACGAGCTCTCGGCCAACGCGATCCAGTCCAAGGGCGGCAGCGCCGGCATCGACATCCGGTGGAACCGTTTCACCGATTCCGGCGCGCGCAGCCTGAACCTCGGCGGCTCGACCGGCTTCGAGTTCTTCCGGCCGCCGCTCTCGACCACCGCGCCCAATGCCGAGGCGCGCGACCTGCGCGCGGTGGCCAACCTGTTCGAGGGCTCCGACGCGGCGGTGGCCTACGTCGGCTGCGTCGGCTGCGTCGTCGCGCACAACACGATCGTCGACCCGCAGAACTGGATCCTGCGCATCCTCCAGGAGACGACGACCACGCCGCCCTACACCTTCGAGCCCTGCCGCGACGGCGTCTTCGTCGACAACCTGGTCTCCTTCGAGCGCGCCGCGCTCTCGACCCACGTCAACATCGGCCCGAACACCGCGCCGGCGACGTTCGTGTTCGCGAGCAACCTCTGGTACGCCTGGGACGATCCCGCCCAGTCCCAGCCCAGCCTGCCCGCGCCCGAGACCAACGGCCTCTATGGCGTCGATCCCGAGCTCGGCCCCGGCTACCGCATCGCGCCGGGCAGCCCGGCCGCCGGGAGCGGCCAGACGACGACCTGGACCTGGGGCGACCTCGACGGGTTCTGCTTCGCCGACCCGCCCAGCCGCGGCGCGTTCGAGGCGCGGTAAGGGGACAGCTCACTTCACAGCTCAAGCGACGGTGGGCCTCGCAGCCGTTTCTGAGCTGTGAATTGAGCTGTCCCCTCCTCAGGGCGACTGGCTGCTCCAGGCCGAGGTATCGCCGGACTCGAAGCCGTCGACGAAGAACGGGTCGAATCCCGGCACGCCGTGGACGTCGATCTGGAAGGCGTGCACCGCTGGGTTCTCCCCGTAGTCCTCGACCACGTAGAGGACGCCGGCCTCGGGGTCGAAGGTCGCGCCGCCGTAGCGGGTGCTGGCGCAGTCGCCGGAGTGGATGTCCTCGAGCTCCCAGGTGGCGTACGGCATCACCGCCCACGGCTCGAGCTCGCCGTTGCGCACGCGCAGCAGGTGTTCGGCGTCGTAGGCCCAGAGCGCGTGCTTGTAGTGGTTGTGCGGGCCGTGGTACGGCGAACAGGTGCAGGCACAGTCCTCCGGCAGGCCGTAGCAGTATTCGCACTGCGCCCGCGTGCCGAAGAACAGGACCGTGCGGGTGTCCCTCGGAAAGGCCATGCCAGCGAGCTGCGAGCCCTTGGCCTCGAAGTCGGGGTGGCTGTGGCTGATCGGGTAGAACACGACCGTCGTGCCGGGGATGGCTCCGCCTACGCCCACGTCCGCCGGGTCGAAGACCGTCGCCGACGGCCCGTCCGAGGAGTTGCCGACGATCGAGAGACTGCCCTGGCCGGTGAACGCGGGCCCGCCGAAGAGCGGCTGCCACGGCGCGGGGATCGGCGTCATGTAGCCGGCCAGCGCGCGCGGCGGGGCGACGGCGCCGGTGAAGCCGTACCAGCCGTCGAAGTTCCCAGTCTGGGAGAGGTCGAGGCTCGCGGAGACGCCATGGGTCACCACCTGCGTCCCGTCGGCATCGTAGTAGGCGAACGCCGAGGTGATCAGGCGGCCGTCGTGGACCAGGTGGCCGCCCAGCCTGATGCCGTTCGGGTCGCCGGGGTCCACCTCCGCGAGCGTCCCCTCGGTCACGTCGGTGCAGTCCTGGAGCACCGTCGCCGTGCCGCCGATCGGCGGAATGGAGATCTCGGCGAGCAGCTGGTCCCAGTCGTGGCAACCGAAGAAGAGCGAGCCGCCGACGGGGTTGTAGCCGAGCGCGTGCCCGCCGTAGGTCAGCGCATGCCCAGCACCGTCGTCGGTCGGCACCGCGAACGAACCGAGGTAGACGACGTGCTCGCGCAGGAGGCGGGGCAGGGTCCGCGGAGCCAGGCCGCCGCCGCGGGCGGCGACCAGGCCGAAGGCCGGCGCGATGAGGACGAGAAGGTGGGCCAGGACGAGCCCGCGGCGGAGCGCGTGCCGCGGACCGGACGATCGAGCGTGCCGGGACATCGCTCCTCCTCTCGAATCGGGCTCCCATGCTAGGCCCTCCAGGGGCGTGCGCGAGTGGAGGGTTGCATCGCCGCGCCTCCTCCCGAACGCCCCGAGAGAGGTGCCAGCCGCTTGGCGGCGCTGGGTGTTCCGAGAGAGGTGCCCTGCTGCCGCGAGGTGCTGCCGCGAGGTGCCTGCTGCCGCGAGGTGCCAGCCGATTGTTGCGCCGGTGGCCCGGAGGCCGGAGGGTCGGGCGGCTCCGCCGTAGCGGCCGAGGGCCCCTCATCGCGGCCGGGGCTCCTTCGAAGGCATTGACTTCCGGCCGCGATGGGGAGCCGGCCCGGAGGCGCAGCCGAGCGACCCTCCGGCCGCAGGGCGGGCACGCTGCCAATCGGCTGGCACTTTCCCAAGCGCGCATAGAAAACCGGTGCTCTGACACCGGTTTCTCGCGTCCTGCCCGCCCCGCGGGTATAGAAGGGCGCGCTCGCGCGTCTGAGTCTTCAAGGAATCCGCTGCGCACGGTGCCCACACCACCGCGAGGAAGGCCCGGGTGGATTCCGTCTCTTGAAGGGCTCGGAGGAGGCGCCGCATGGCGGATCTCGAACCCGGCTGTCGCACGCGCTCGATCGTCATGGTTGCGCTCGCTTTCGTGGCGAGCACGACCTTCGCTGGCAGTCCCTCGCAACGCGTAGCTCCGGAAGTCGCGTCCGGTTCCGGTCCGATCTTCGCCGACGGCTTCGAGTCCGGAGACTTCCGTTACTGGGACCGCGGCGTGGGGGCGCCCCCCGGAACGACGCTGCCGCAGGATCCCGCCGAAACCGCGCCGGGCCTCGACCCGACCGTCGCGATCGATCCCTTCCTCCCGAATCGGTTCCTCTGGAACGACACCGATCCGATCCAGCGCGACGTTGCGCCGGGTGCGATCGACCCCCGCCGCATCTGCCTCCTGCGGGGAAGAGTCCTGGACCGCTCCGGTGCGCCGCTGCGCGCCGTGCGCGTGACGGTCCGGGACGCGCCCCAGCTCGGCTGGACCTGGACGCGCTCCGATGGCGCCTTCGACCTCGCGGTCAACGGCGGCGGCCGGGTCGGCCTCTCCTTCGAGCGATCGGGGTATCTCCCCGTCGACCGCGAGCTCGCCGCACCGACCCAGGACTGGGCCCGGCTCGAGGACGTCGTGATGATCGGCCTCGATCCCG
>JAFNAE010000173.1 GCA_017860005.1 Acidobacteriota bacterium
GCGCCAGGACGCCGAGACGATCGCGGCGTTCCATCGCCGCTTCTACCGGCCCGGCAACGCCGTCCTGGTCGTGGCGGGCGACCTCGACGGCGACGTCGTGGCGCGCGTCGAGGAGGCGTTCGGGGAGACGCGGGGGAGCGCCGAGGCGAGGACCCGCGTGGCGCCCGCCGCGCCGCCGCGCGAGCTGGTGCGCGTCGAGCGCAGGCAGGGCGAGGTGGCGCGGCTCCTGCTCGCGCTGCCGGCGCCGCCCCCCGACTCGGCGGAGCACGGCGCGCTCCGCCTGCTCGCGTGCGTGCTCGCCGGCGGACGCGCGAGCCGGCTCCAGCGCGAGCTGGTGGAGGAGGGCCAGCTCTGCCTCTCGGTCACGGCTTCGCTGGCCGAGAACCAGGTCGCCTCTCACTTCGCCGTCGCGGCGGAGCTCGTGCCCGGCGCCGACGCCCGGGAGGTCGAGCGCCGGGTCTTCGCGGCGCTCTCGGCGCTGGCCGTGGCGCCGATCGCCGAGGAGGAGCTCGAGCGCGCCCGGCGCGTGTTCGCCGCCGACTGGGCGTGGGCGCAGGAGCGCATCCACCAACAGGCCGTGGCGGCCGGTTTCGCGCTCGCCGAGTTCGATCTCGACCAGCCGCGCCGGCTGCTCGACGCCGCCCTCGCGGCCGAGGCGCCGGGGCTCGCCCGGCTCGCCGCCGGGCGACTCGATCCCGCGGCCGGCGGCGTGCTCGGCATCTCCTTGCCGGAGGGATGATCAGGATGGATCTCGCCGCTCCCGGACTCTTCCGCCTGTTCCGCGCCCACCCGTGGCACGGCGTCGACCCGGGCCAGGACGCCGCCGGGTGCCTCAACGCCTACATCGAGCTCGTGCCCGCCGACACCATCAAGTACGAGCTCGACAAGGAGACCGGCCTGCTCAGGGTCGACCGTCCGCAGAAGTTCTCGAGCCTCTGTCCGACCCCGTACGGCTTCGTGCCCAGGACCTGGTGCGGCCCGCGCACCGGCCGGCTGGCGGCCGAGCGCTCCGGGCGGACGATCGAGCGCGGCGACGGCGATCCGCTCGACATCTGCGTGCTGACCGAGCGCAGGGTGCCGCGCGGCGATCTCCTGCTGCGCGCGAGGCCCGTGGGCGGGCTGCGCATGATCGACCACGGCGAGGCGGACGACAAGATCGTCGCGGTGCTCGCCGACGACGCCGTCTTCGGCGGCTACGCGGACCTGGCCGAGTTGCCCGCAGCCCTGGTCGAGCGGCTCCGCCACTACTTCCTGACCTACAAGCAGCCGCCCGGTGAGCTTCCGACCGGGGAGATCGCCGGCATCTACGGCCGGCGCGAGGCCTGGCAGGTGATCGACGCCTCGCGGCTCGACTACGACGAGCGCTTCGCCGAGCTCGCCGCGCTCTGGCGCGGAATCTCGGGCTCATGAGCAGGAGCGGCGCGCGCTGGCGCGTCCGCCGGATGCCCGGAGCGCCGCTGGTCGCGGTGCGCGTCGTGCTCGCTGGCGGCGCGCGGCGAGAGGAGATCCCGGGCCTCGCGCTCGTGGCCGGCCGTGCTCTCGCCGAGGGCACACGCCGCCGCGACTGGCGCGCGCTGGCGACCGCGGCGGAGTCGCGCGGCATGAACGCGGTGGGCTTCGGATCGGTGGAGTCGACGGGCGTGGCGGTGGACGCGCTCGCCGACGACTGGGAGGGCGCGCTCGCGCTCGCCGCCGAGATGCTCCTCGAGACCACCTTCCCCGAGGATCGCGTGCGCTGGCTGGCGCGCCAGGCCGCGGCGGAGCTCGAGGCCCAGGCCGACGAGGCCGACGTGATGACCGGGCGGACCTTCGCCGAGCTGCTCTACGGCGCGCACCCGAAGGGCAGGCCGCTGCAGGGTGACGCGAAGAGCCTGGCGGCGATCACCCCGGCGGACTGCGCCCGCTTCCACGCCGCCGCGCTGGCGCGGGGCGGCTGCGTCTCGGTGGCGGGCGCGATCGATCCCGAGGCGGTGAGCGCCCGGCTCGAGGCGCTGCTGCCGGACTTGCGCGCGGGCGACGATCGCGAGTTCCTCCCGGTGGCGCCGCCCGCCGCGGCGCCGACGCGGCGCGAGATCCGCACGCGCGCGCGCGACCAGGCCCATCTGTTCGTCGGCCAGCTCACGGTCGCGCGCGCTCACCCCGATTGCGCGGCGCTCGAGCTGGCGGCGGTCGCGCTGGGCGCGGGCTCGGGGCTCTCCGGCCGTATCCCGAACCGGATCCGCGACCGCGAGGGTCTCGCCTACCACGCCGCCGCCGACACGGTCGCCGGCGCCGGGCTCGACCCGGGGCGCTTCGTCGCCTACGTCGGCACCGCGCCCGAGACGGTGGAGCAGGCCCTGCGCGGCGTGGTCGAGGAGACACGCCGCCTGCTCGAGGGCGGGCTCACCGACACCGAGCTCGAGGAGGCGCGCTCGTACCTGCTCGGGCGCGAGCCGTTCCGGCGCGAGACGGCCCGCCAGTGGTGCGACCTCGCCGCGCTCGGCGCCCTCGAGGGGCTGCCGTTCGAGGACGGCGCCTGGTCCCGGCAGCGCATCGCGGCGCTCGATCGCCGGAGCGTGGAGGCCGCGCTCGTGCGTCACCTCGACCCGGACCGGCTGGCGGTAGCCGTCGGCCTGCCGGCGGCCGCGAGCGGAGCAGCCTGAGCGTGGCGCTCGCGGTCAGGGGAAGACGAGGCTCCACTCGCTCGTGTCCTGGGTCTCGAAGCCGTCGGCGAAGAGCGCCACGATGACCGCGCCGTACATGGCGTCGGTCGCCCAGTGGAAGTTGCAGTAGAAGCCCCAGCTGCCCGCGTCCGCGAACGAGATCTGTCCGGAGTTCGTGCCGGAGTCGACCGCCGGGATCGGGTTGCCGGGCTGGCTCTGTGTGCCGCCGCCGATCACGAGCCCCGCGCGCAGGGGGTGGAAGGTGAAGTCCCCCAGCCAGCGCACGGTGCGGCCGGGGCGGATCTTCACGCACGGCGGCGCGTAGGCGCAGCACGCGAAGTCGACGTGGCGAGGCGTCGGCCCGACGTAGAGCCAGTCGACGGCGTCGCGGACCGTGCAGCCGTTGACCGGCGCCTCGGCGCCGCCCGGCGGCGGGAGGGCGAGGGCGACCGCGAGCGCGAGGATGCGGGCACGCCGGGGCGGGCGGCGCGCTTCGGCGTTCCCGGAGCGGCGAGACGGCGGTGGCGATCGCATGGCGACGGACCCCCCGGCCGGCTCCGCGCGCGAGCCGCCACGGAGCCACTGCCGGGGTAAGTGCCCCCGGGGCGCGGGCGGGTTCAATCGAAGGATGGCGCGCGCCGCGGCGGGCGCGCCGGGCGGCCGGGCTCAGACCGGGACGCGTTCGTCGCCCGGGCCCACGAAGATGCGCCAGGTGGTGACTTTCTCGTCGATCTCGCGCAGGCGCTTGGCGACCAGCCGGCAGAGCAGCTTCAGGAACTCGAGCGAAGCCTCGGGGTCGAGCGCGAGCATCTCCTGGATGGTGCCCTGGTCGAGCGCCAGGACCGTGACCGGGCCCTCGTGGGCGCGTGCGTCGGCCGAGCGCGGCTCGCCGTCGATGAGCGTCATCTCGCCGAAGAAATCGCCGCGCTCGAGGATCGCGAGCGCTTCCTCGCCGGCGCCCGGGATGTACTTCGAGATCAGGACCTTGCCCTCGAGCACGACGTACATCTCGTGCCCTTCGTCGCCCTCCTCGAACAGCGCGCTGCCGGGCTCGAAGCGCAGCTCGCGCGAGAAGTTGGCGAGCGTCGTCAGCTCCTTGCCCGAGAGCCCCTGCTCGCGCAGCATCCGGAGCTTCTCCTCGCTCGGGATCTCGATGATGCCGGAGACCGTCTCGCGCGCGCGCCGGAGGCGCAGGAAGTTCTCCGGCTGCTTGTCGCTGCTGAAGAAGGTCTTGAGCTGCTCGTTGGTGGCGCGCAGCTTGCCGGCCAGGGAGTGCCAGAGGCCCCAGTAGATCTGGACACCATACTCGGACCAGTGCTGCGCCTGCTCGGCGAGGCGCGCGCCGTCGAAGCGCAGCACCCGCGAGGCGCGCGAGGCGAGCGCGTCGCCGGTGCGCGGTCCCGGCGCGACGAAGCCGACCTCGCCGAACACCGAGCCGGGCTTGAGCACGGCGAGCGGGAAGGTGCCGTAGGGCGTCGGCCGCTGAATGTCGACTTCGCCCTCTTCGAGCAGGTAGAAGTCGGTGCCGGTGGAGGCGCTGGCGAAGATCAGACTGCCGGCCTCGGCCGTCTCCTCGCCGACCACCGACGAGAGCTTGAAGATCTGCTCGTCGGTCAGGTGCGACCAGGTCTCGCAGCGGCGCAGCCGGGCGGCGATCGAGAGGCGCCCCTGGGCGCTCTCGGCCTGCGCGGAAGGCGAGTCGGCGAGGCCCTCCGCGCCGCGGAAGCGCTCGCGCCGCCACTGCAGACGGTCGAAGGCGATGTGGAGGACCTCCTCGCGCTCGCGCAGCGACGAGACCACCTGGGCGGACTGCCAGCCGAGCAGGTGTCGCAGGGTGCGGATGCGGCGGCGCAGGCGGATCGCGCGCTCCTCCTCGGTCGACGGCAGCAGGAGGAAGGCGTCGATGGTCGCCGACATGGCTTCGGCGTACTGCCGGCGCTCGTACTCGACCTGGCCGAGCAGCTCCGCGGACTCGCGATCGAAGGGGTTGAAGCGGAGCGCCTTGCGCAGCTGGTCGGCGGCGGCGTCGAAGTCCTGGAGGTGGTGGTGGAGGCGGCCGGCCAGCTTGTAGGCGGCCGGAGAGATCGGGTCCTTGGCGCGCGCGATCTCGAGGCACTCGAGGGCGCGGAACTCCTCGCCCTTCTCGGCATAGAGCCACGCCAGACCCACGAAGTGGGCAGCGTCGATCGACGCGCGGCGGAGCTCGTCGCGCACGGCCTCGACCGGATCGCGGTCGCCGGTGCCGCGCGTCTGGGCGCGCTTGAGCTTGCGCAGCCGGGCAACGGCGAGGCGGAGTCCGAGGTCCTGGGGTTCGAGTCGGAGGGCGAGCTGGAAGAGCTCGATGGCCTCGTCGAAGCGCTTGCGGTCCGCGAAGCGCCGGGCGAGGGCGACGAGCTCCTCCAGATCGGGAGGGCCGGTTGGTCTCTCGGGCATCGCGCGTTCCGCGGCCGGTACCTCGATCGAGCGCGCTCAGTGTAGCATGGTGCCCTCGATGGCCCTCGGAACGGGAGAGATCCAGGTCGCCGCGGCGAAGGGGCTTGCCCTCTGCCGCGCGGGCGATTGGGACCGCGGTCTCCAGCTGCTGGGCGCCGCGGCCGAGGGGCGCCAGGGCGCCGCGGAGCTCCCGGGCCTCGTCTACTCGTACCTGGGCTACGGCATCGCGCGGTACCAGCGGCGGGTGAAGGACGGCCACAAGCTGTGCGAGCACGCGGTCAAGATCCAGTACTACGAGCCGGACAACCACCTCAACTTGGCGCGCGTGCAGCTGATCCTCGAGGATCGCAAGGGGGCCGTGTCGTCGATCGCGCGCGGCCTCAAGCTCGATCCCGACCACCGGGAGCTCAAGGAGCTGCGCCGCGAGATCGGCGTGCGGCGCCGCCCGGTGCTGCCGTTCCTGTCGCGCAAGAACCCGCTGAACGTCCTGCTCGGTCGCCTGCGCAACGGGCTGAAGGGCGGCTGAAGCCGAGGCGGTCGCGGCGCGCGCTGCGACGCCTTCGAGCGACCTCTCCTCCCCGCCCGTTGGGGCGGTCCGCGCCCGCGGTCGGGATATCCTGACTGCGTATGGCTCCTCCTCTCGCCACTGCCGTGCGCCCGCTGCGGGTCGCCGTCGTCGGCGCGGGCCCGTCCGGCTTCTACACCGCCGCCGCGCTGCTCGCGCGCAAGGACCTCGCGGTCTCGATCGATCTCGTGGACCGGCTGCCCACGCCCTACGGCCTGGTGCGCTACGGCGTCGCGCCGGACCATCCCAAGATCAAGGAGGTGGTGCGCGTCTTCGAGCGG
>JAFNAE010000174.1 GCA_017860005.1 Acidobacteriota bacterium
CGAGGACGACTAGGCAGACGCCGCCGCGAGGGCGGCCAGGAAGCGCGCCCCGTAGCGCTCGAGCTTGCGCGCGCCGACGCCCGGGATGCCGGAGAGCTCGCCCTCGGTGGCGGGCGCCAGCGCGGCCATGGCGCGCAGGGTCGAATCGTGGAAGACGACGTAGGGCGGCACTCCCTGCTCGGCGGCGATCTCGCGGCGCAGGGCGCGCAGGCGCTCGAAGCGGCGCTCCTCGACGCTGCCCGCTTCGAGCGCCGAGGGCGCCGCCGCCGCGCTCCCCCGCCTGCGCCGCGGCGGCGCCGGGGCGTGCCGCGGGCGCGCCAGCTCGATCGCCACGGCGCCGGTGAGCACCGGGCGCGCGGCGGGCGTCAACGCGAGCGTGCCGTAGCCCTCGGCGTCGGCCGCGAGCAGGCCGCGTGCGACGAGCTGGCGGAAGATCGCGCGCCACTCCACCGCCGAGAGGTGCCGGCCGATGCCGTGCACGGAGAGCCGGTCGTGGCCGCGCGCGGCGATGCGCTCGCCCGCCTCCCCGCGCAGGACGTCGATGACGTGCCCGGCGCCGAAGCGCTGGCCGGTGCGATGGACCGCCGACAGCGCCATGCGCACCGGCTCGGTGGCGTCCCAGGTCTCGACCGGCTCGAGGCAGTTGTCGCAGTTGCCGCAGCCGCCCTGCCGTTCCTCGCCGAACCAGCGCAGCAGGACCTGGCGGCGGCAGCTGGCGGTCTCGCAGTAGGCCACCATCGCCTCGAGCTTGGCGCGCTCGATGCGCTTGCGCGCCTCGTCGCTCCCCCCCGACGCGATGCGCTGGCGCGCGAGCACCAGGTCCTGCAGGCCCCACACCAGCCAGGAGTCGGCCGCCACGCCGTCCCGGCCGGCGCGTCCCGACTCCTGGTAGAAGGCCTCGAGGCTGTCGGGCAGGTCGAGGTGGGCGACGAAGCGCACGTCCGGCTTGTCGATGCCCATGCCGAAGGCGACCGTGGCGACCACGATCACCCCCTCCTCCATGCGGAAGCGGTCCTGGTGGCGGCGGCGGACCTCGGCCGCGAGCCCCGCGTGGTAGGGCAGGGCCAGCCGCCCGCCCGCCTCCAGCCTCGCCGCGGTGCGCTCGACCGCCTCGCGCGTGCGCCGGTAGACGATGCCGCTCTCGCCCGGCGGCCGCGCCGCGAGGAAGGCGAGCAGCTGATCTCCGCCGCGCTCGCGCTCGCTCACCCGGTAGCGCAGGTTGGGGCGGTCGAAGCTCGCCACGAAGACGCGCGCGCCGGCGGCGAGCAGGCGCGCCTGGATCTCGCGCCGGGTGGCGGGGTCGGCGGTGGCGGTGAGCGCCACGCGCGGCACGGCGGGGAAGCGCTCGCGCAGCCGCCCGAGCTCGAGGTACTCGGGCCGGAAGTCGTGGCCCCACTGCGCCACGCAGTGCGCCTCGTCGATGGCGAACAGCGAGACCGGCGCGCTCCCGAGCAGCGACTCGAAGCGCTCGGTGACCAGCCGCTCCGGGGCGATGTAGAGCAGGCGCAGCTCCCCCGCCTCGAACTCCCGCTCGGTACGCCTCGCCTCCTCCGGTCCCAGGCTCGAGTTCAGGCAGGCCGCCGCGACGCCGTTCTGGCGCAGGGCGTCCACCTGGTCCTTCATCAGCGAGATGAGGGGCGAGACGACCACCGCCGTGCCCGGCCGGAGCAGCGCCGGCAGCTGGTAGCAGAGCGACTTGCCGCCGCCGGTCGGCATCAGCACCAGGGCGTCGCCGCCGGCGCAGACCCAGGCGACGATCTCCGCCTGCTCGCCCCGGAAGTCGCGGTGGCCGAACACCGAGCGCAGCACGTCCCGAGCGCGATCCGGCAGCGGAGCGAAGGCGGTCACCCGCCGATCGTAGCGGAGCGGAGAGCCGAGCATGTCCCCGAGGACGGATTCGGCTCCTCCGCTCCTCGCCGGACGGGGCTCGCCGGGAGCTCCGATTGCGGCCGCGGAGTGCCTCCGGTGCTACGCTCGCCGGCGTGGCGAAGGTCGATTTCTTCTACTACCGCACGGGCTGAACGGGCTGCCAGCGCACCCGGGCGGTGCTCCAAGGTCTACACGCACAGGTGGGCGAGGAGCGCTCTACGCGCGCCCCGCTCGGCGAGGACGAGGTGCGCGCCCTGCTCGCCGCGGTCGACGAGGTCGTGATCGTGCGCGGCCGCAGGGCCGAGCGGCGGCCGGCGCGCGAGGTCGCCCCCGGCGACCTGCTCGGCCCCACGGGAAAGTTCCGCGCGCCGATCGTGCGCCGTGGCAGGCGATTGCTGGTCGGCTTCCACCCCGAGGCGCTGGCGAGCCTCCTCTGAACGATCGCGGAGGCCAGGCGTGAAGCGCACGCTCCCCGGAACTGGCGCCGAGATCCTCGCCGAGGCCTTCGACGCCTACCGCACCGTCTTCGCGCGCGTCACCGCGCGCGCCCCGAGACGCTTCGCGCGGCGGGACTGGCACGGCATGCAGGCGGACGCCCTCGAGCGGCTCGACCTCTACTCGCGCACCCTGACCCCGGCGCTGGCCGAGCTCGAGCGCTGCCTGGGCGCGCACCTGCGCGAGAAGGCGGTCTGGAGCGCGATGAAGGAGGCCTTCCTGCCGCGCGTCGCCGGCCGCAGCGACGTCGAGCTCGCCGAGACCTTCTTCAGCTCGGCCTCGCGCCGCGTCTTCACCACGGTGGGCGTGGACCCGGCGGTGGAGTTCGTGGCGCCGGCGCCCGAGGCCCTCCTGCGCCTGCCCGGAGCGCCCGTCACCTCGTCCTACCCGCCCGGCGGCGATACCGCCGCGCTGGTGCGCCGGATGCTCGAGGAGCGCGCCCTCGACGCACCCTGGCGCGACCTCGATCACGACGTGCGGCTCGCCGCTGCAGCCATCGAGGCCCGCTTCGGCGGCCCCCTGGATGCCGCCGGCGCCGAAGCGGTCCAGGTCGTGCGCCCGCTCTTCTTCCGCAACAAGGCCGCCTATCTCGTCGGTCGCGTGCTCGCCGGCTCCGGGATCGTGCCGCTGGTGCTCGCCCTCACCCATCCGCCCGGCGGCGTGACCGTGGACGCCGTCCTGCTCGACGCCGACGAGGTCAGCCAGGTGTTCGGCTTCACGCGCTCCTACTTCCACGTCGACGTGCGCCAGCCGTTCGAGACGGTGCGCTTCCTGAAGTCGATCCTGCCCGCCAAACCGGTCGCCGAGCTCTACATCGCGATCGGCTACAACAAGCACGGTAAGACCGAGCTCTACCGCGACCTGCTCCGCCACCTCGCCGAATCGGACGAGCCGTTCGTGATCGCGCCCGGCGACCGCGGCATGGTGATGGAGGTCTTCACCATGCCGTCGCTCGACTTCGTGTTCAAGGTCATCAAGGACACCTTCGGGCCGCCCAAGACGACCTCGCGCGAGGAGGTCATGGCGAAGTACCGGCTCGTCTTCCGCCACGACCGGGCGGGCCGCCTGATCGACACCCAGGAATACGAGCACCTCGAGTTCGAGCGCGCGCGCTTCTCGCCGCGCCTGCTCGCGCGGCTGCTCGCCGACGCGGGCGAGAGCGTGACCGCGAGCGACGATCGGGTGGCGATCCGCCACCTCTACACCGCGCGTCGCATCGTGCCCCTCAATCTCTTCCTGGCGGGCGCGCCGCCCGACGCCGCGCGCGCGGCAACAGTCGAGCTCGGGCAGGCGATCAAGGACCTGGCGGCCTCCAACGTCTTCCCCGGCGACCTGCTGCCCAAGAACTTCGGCGTCACGCGCCACGGTCGCGTGGTCTTCTACGACTACGACGAGCTCTGCCCGCTCACCGACTGCAATTTCCGCGACCTGCCCGAGGCGGCGGACGAGGAGGGCGCCGCCGACGGCCCGTCCTTCTTCGTCGGAGCGAACGACATCTTCCCCGAGGAGTTCGAGCGCTTCCTCGGGCTGCGCGGGGCGCTGCGCGAGGCGTTCCTGGACGCCCACGCCGACCTGCTCACGCCGCGCTACTGGCTGGCCGTGCAGGAGCGCATCCGCGCCGGCGAGTTCCCCGACTTCTTCCCCTATCCGGCGGCGCGCCGGCTGCATCGGCCGGGGCAGTGAGGCGCCGCCCCCACCCGTAGGAGTGGCACCCGCGCACCACCGGCTCCGTAGAATGCCGGTTCCCGGAAGGAGCGACACCGATGAGCAGCCCCAAGCCCGTCGTCCCCGCAGGGGGCGCGAAGATCACCCTCGACGCCGGACGCCTGCGCGTCCCCGACCGCCCCGTCGTCCCCTTCATCGAAGGCGACGGCACCGGGCCCGACATCTGGCGCGCCAGCGTGCGCGTGCTCGACGCCGCGGTCGCCAAGGCCTACGGCGGCCGGCGCTCGATCGCCTGGGCCGAGGTCTACGCCGGCCAGAAGGCCTACGACCAGTTCCAGACCTGGCTGCCCGACGAGACCGTGGACGCCTTCCGCGAGTACCTGGTGGGCATCAAGGGTCCGCTCACCACGCCAATCGGCGGCGGCATCCGGTCGCTCAACGTCGCGCTGCGCCAGCTGCTCGACCTCTACGTCTGCCTGCGCCCCGTGCGCTGGTTCACGGGCGTCCCCTCCCCGGTGAAGCACCCGGAGAAGGTGGACATGGTGATCTTCCGCGAGAACACGGAGGACATCTACGCCGGCATCGAGTTCGAGGCCGGCAGCGAGGAGGCGAAGAAGACGCTCGAGTTCCTGAAGGCCGGATTCCCGCAGATGTACAGGAAGATCCGCTTTCCGGAGACGACCGGCGTCGGCTTCAAGCCGGTCTCGCGCGACGGCAGCGAGCGGCTCGTGCGCGCCGCGATCGAATACGCGCTCGCCAACCACAGGAAGAGCCTGACCCTGGTGCACAAGGGCAACATCATGAAGTTCACCGAGGGCGCCTTCCGCAACTGGGGCTACGCGCTGGCCGAGCGCGAGTTCGGCGACCGCGCCTACACCTGGGAGCAGTGGGAGCGCACCAAGCGCGCGAGCGGCGAGGCGGCGGCCAACGCCGAGCAGAAGGCCGCGCTCGCCGCCGGCAAGCTGCTGGTCAAGGACGCGATCGCCGACATCACGCTGCAGCAGGTGCTCACCCGCCCCGACGAGTTCGACGTCATCGCCACCCTGAATCTCAACGGCGACTATCTCTCGGACGCCCTCGCAGCCCAGGTCGGCGGCATCGGCATCGCGCCCGGCGGCAACGTCAACTACGTCACCGGCCACGCCGTGTTCGAGGCCACTCACGGCACGGCGCCCAAGTACGCCGGCCTCGACAAGGTCAACCCGGGCTCGGTGATCCTCTCGGGCGAGATGATGCTGCGCTTCCTGGGCTGGACCGAGGCCGCCGACCTCGTGCTCAAGGGCATGGACGGCGCCATCCAGGCCGGCACCGTCACCTACGACTTCGCGCGCCTCATGCAGGGAGCGAAGGAAGTGAAGTGCAGCGAGTTCGGCGACGCCGTCATCCGCCACATGTAAGAAACCGGTGTCAGAGCACCGGTTCTCGCAGTCTCGAGCTCGCTGAACCGCCGAAACCGGTGCTCTGACACCGGTTTTCGACACCGGCTTGCCGGGTCAGCGGGCCGGCACGGCGAGCTGGGTGAGCAGGAAGGCGTAGTCGAAGGCGACGTCGCGCAGGCGGTCGTAGCGGCCGGCGAAGCCGCCGTGCCCGCCGGCGTCGAGGTTGACCTTGAGCAACAGCGGCTTCGCATCGGTCTTGAGCGTGCGCAGCCGCGCCACGTACTTGGCCGGCTCCCAGTACATCACCTGGCTGTCCCAGAACGAGGTGCGCACGAGCATCGCCGGGTAGGAGCGCGCGGACAGGTTCTCGTACGGACTGTAGGCGCGCATCCAGGCGTACTGCTCGGGGATCTCCGGGTTGCCCCACTCCTCGAACTCGCCCACGGTGAGCGGCAGCGAATCGTCGAGCATGGTGTTGATGACGTCCACGAACGGCACGTAGG
>JAFNAE010000175.1 GCA_017860005.1 Acidobacteriota bacterium
GTCGAGGACGGCAGGCTCACCGGCCTCGACCTGGGCGAGATCCTGCGCGAAGCGGGCCGGGGGGCGGCGCGCGTCGCCCTGCGTGCCGGGCTCGGGTGATCGCGCCGGGCTGGGCTGAGCGCGCCGGCTTCCGGCCGGCCCCCGCTTCCTGTATCCTCCGGACCTCCTGATCTGGCCGGGCCGTGCGCCCGGTCGCCGCGTTCTGCGGGCTGCCTCCGCTCCACCACGAAAGGAGCGGAGGATGATCCAGGAGCAGCAGCCCCGACCCGTTGCCTCCCCGGCGGCCGAACGCCGGAATCACGAAACCCACTGGGACGATCTGGTCGAGCGCCACGGCGAGCGCGTGCGCTCGGCGGTGCGCGTCGCCTTGCGCGCGTTCGGGGAGCGGGCCGATCCCGACCGCGTCGACGATCTCGCGCAGGAGGTCTGGTGCCGACTGCTCGAGCGCGACCGGATGCGGCGAGCCGGCCCGCGCGGCGAGCGCGAGGGCGAGACGGCCTCCTATCTGCGGCGCGTTGCGACCACCGTGGTCGCCGACCTGCTGCGCGCCGAGAGCGCCGCCAAGCGCCGGCCGCGCGCGCTGCTGTCGCTCGAGCCCGGCGACTCCGGCTCGCGGCACGAGCCGGCCGACGAGCGCGCCTGTCCGCTGCGCCGCCTGCTCGCGCGCGACCGGCTGCGCCGCTATCTCGCGCTCTGCGGCCGGCTGGTCGGCCGGCGCGACGTGCCCACGCGCCGCCTCGTCGTGCGCCTGGCCCTGATCTCGGGGCTGACCTCGACCGCCATCGCGCGCCGGATCGGCGGCTCCTGGACGAGCTCGGGCGTGGACTCGCTCCTGCACCGGTTGCGCCGGCGCCTGGCGGCGCGCGGCGAGGCGCTGCCGGTGCGCGGTGCGCGCGGCGCCGCGCGCTAGGCGCGCCCGGGCCCGCCGGCTGCGGCGCGCCCCCCGACCCGGGCTACACTCGGGTCCGTGCGCGTCTTCACCGATCCGCGCTGCCTCGAGCACCGGGTTCCCGACGGGCTTCCGGAGCGCCCGGAGCGGCTGGCGGGCATCCTCGCCGCGCTCGCCGCCGACGCGCGCTTCGAGCTGGTCACGGGAGGGTCGGTCGCGGACGCCGAGGCGGAGGAGGCGGCGCGCGCCCTGCACGATCCGGGCTACGTCGATCGCCTGCGGCGCGCCGTCGAGCGCGGCGACGGACTGATCGACACGCCCGACAATCCGCTCTCGCCGGGCACCTGGCGCGCGGCGCTGGGCGCCGCCGCCGCCACGCTGGCGGCGCTCGACGACGTGGTCGCGGCGCCGGGCCGGAGCGCCTTCGCGGCGGTCCGGCCGCCGGGCCACCATGCGGAACGGGCGCATGCGATGGGCTTCTGCTACCTCAACCAGGTGGCGCTCGCCGCCCAACGCGCCCTCGTCCGGCACGGGCTGGAGCGGGTGGCGATCGTCGACGTCGACGTCCACCACGGCAACGGCACCCAGCATCTGTTCGAGGAGCGCAGCGAGGTCTTCTACGCCAGCCTGCACCAGTGGCCGTTCTACCCCGGGACCGGTGCCGCCGCGGAGCGGGGACGCGGCGCGGGAGCGGGCGCCACGCTCAACGTGCCGCTCCCCGCCGGCTCGGGCGACGCCGAGTACCGCGCGGCGCTCGAGCGGGAGGTCCTGCCGGCGCTCGCGGCGTTCGCTCCGCAGCTGCTGCTCGTCTCGGCCGGGTTCGACGCCTGGCGCGGCGACCCGCTCGGCGGCATGCGCGTGTCCGAGTCCGGGTTCGCGGAGCAGGGGCGCCTGCTCGCCGCGGCGGCGGCGGAGAGCGCCCGAGGCCGCCTGCTGGTCGTGCTCGAAGGCGGCTACGACCTCGCCGCCCTGCCGCGCCTGACGCGCGCCCTCCTGACCGGGGAGGTCTAGGGCCTGGATTCTTCCGCGCGCGCGACGCGCGGCGCGTCGCCCTTCGCGCGGCGCTGGGCGAGCAGCTCCGCGGCGCGCGGGAAGAGCTCGAGGGCGCGCTGGATCTGCGCGTCGCCCTCGGCGAGCACCTGGTGGGAGGCCTCGACTCCGAAGCGGGAGGCCAGCGCCTCGGCGCGGATCTGGCGCAGCGCGAGCGCGCGGTCCGCCTCCTCGGCGAGGCCCTTGGCGACGCCTTCCGCGTCGTCGATGTCACGCTCTGCCACCCAGCGTGCGAACTCGTCGAGCAGCGCGGGCTCCGGCCGCCACGAACGATCGAGCTCCGGGTGGCGGCTCGCGTAGTCGACGCCGAAGTTGAAGAAGGCCGCGCGCGCGAGCAGGAACTGCAGGTAGGGCGGGAACTCGGTCGGCTCGACCTCGACGTCGGGGGTGATGCCGCCGCCGCCGTAGACCTCGCGCCCGAGGTCGGTGCGGAAGACCTCGTCGGTGGCCGGCGCGGGGCGCTTGGTCTCCGCCTCGTCGAGGTCGGTGCGCGCGTAGTAGTCGTAGTAGGAGTGATAGTCGCGCTGGATGAGCCGCCCGGAGGGCGTGTAGTACTTGGCGGTGGTCAGCGCCAGGCCGGCGCCGTACGCCAGGTTGTACACGGTCTGCACCAGCCCCTTGCCCCAGGTCGGCGTGCCGACCACGAGCCCGACGTCGTGATCCTGGATCGCCCCGGAAACGATCTCCGACGCCGACGCCGTGCCGCCGTTGACCAGCACCACGAGGGGCAGCCCGAGCTCCGGCCGGCGGCCGGCGGCGTCGAAGGCCTGGCGGGAGTCGCGCGTGCGGCCGCGCGTCTCGACGATCGAGGCGCCCTTGGACAGGAACTGGTCGGCGACGTCGACCGCCTGGTCGAGCAGGCCACCGCCGTTGTTGCGCAGGTCGAGGATCAGGCGCTCCATGCCCTGCTCGCGCAGGCGCACCAGGGCGCGCGCCACTTCGTCGCCGGTGGAGCGCGCGAAATCGCTGATCGCCAGGTAGCCGGTCCCGGGCGCGATCAGATAGGCGTAGCGGACGGTCGTCTGCGGGATCTCGTCGCGCACCACGGTCAGCTCGAGCGGCTCGGGCAGGCCGCTGCGCACGATCGTGATGCGCACCTCGGTGCCGCGCGGCCCCTTGAGCTTCGAGACCGCCTCGTCGAGCGTCATCTTCGAGGTCGGCTCGCCTTCGATCGAGTCGATCACGTCGCCGGCGCGCATGCCGAGGCGCGACGCGGGCGTGCCCTCGATCGGGGTGATCACGGTCAGCCGGCCGCCGCGCACCCCGACCAGGATGCCGAGGCCGTAGAAGCTGGCCTGCTGCTTCTCGCGCATCTGCGCGTAGGCCTCGGGCGAGAGGAAATTGGTGTGCGGGTCGAGGGTGCGCAGCATGCCCTGGATCGAGGCGTAGACGAGGTCGCGGTAGCGCACCTCGCTGCCATAGCGCTGGTGGGCGACTTCGAGCAGGTCGGCGTAGAGATGCAGGCCGCCGCGCGCCGCGTCGGAGAGGGCGAGCAGGCGGTCACCGGCGAGCCCGCCGGCGAGCGTCGCGGCGAGGAAGAGAGCGGCGGCGGCGAGTCGCCAGGAGCGGCGCACGGCGGGCAGCGTAGCACAGCGCAGTCGGCTTGACGGCGAGGTGCGCCGGAGCCGAAGATTGCACGCGAGGCGCACATGTTCGGTCCCCTGGGCGTACCCGAGCTGCTGTTCATCCTGGTCCTCGCGCTGCTGCTGTTCGGGCCCAAGCGCCTGCCCGAGATCGGCCGCACGATCGGCAAGGGAATGGCCGAGTTCCGGCGCGCCACCAACGACCTGAAGCGCACGATCGAGACCGAGATCTCGGTCGAGGAGAGCGCGCGGCGCCCGACCCCGGTGCCGCCCTCGCCGGCGCTGCCCGCGGCGATCCCGCCCCCGGCTGCCGCCGCGCCGGCGGGCGAGGGGGAGGCCGAGCCCGCGCCCGAGACGACGCGCTCGCCCCCGGCGGGCGCCGCGGTGCCGCCAACGGCGGGCCCGCCGGTCAGGCCGCGCTGAGTCCATGGCTCTGAGCCCCGAGCCGCGGCGCGGCGCCGCCGCGCCCGAAGCGACCGAGGCCCTGCCGCGGATGTCCCTGTTCGAGCACCTCGAGGAGCTCCGCCAGAGGCTGATCCGGGCGGTGATCGCCCTCGCGCTGGGGGTGGCGGCCTGCCTGAACTGGGCGCCCGAGATCTGCCGGTTCCTCGCCGAGCCGATCTACCGCTACCTGCCGCCCGGGTCGAAGCTCGCGGTGCTGGGCGTGACCGACCCGTTCCTGCTCTATTTCAAGACCTCGCTGCTGGCCGGGACCTTCCTGGCGTTTCCGGCGCTGCTCTGGCAGACCTGGCGCTTCGTGGCGCCCGGCCTCTACCGCAAGGAGCGGCGCTGGATCGGTCCCTTCGTGGTCGTCGGCTGGCTGTTCTTCATCGCCGGTGGCGCCTTCGCCTACTACGTCGCCTTCCCGTTCACGGTCGAGTTCCTGCTCCAGATGGCGGGCGACTTCCAGCCGGTGATCACGGCGGACCGTTACTACGGCTTCCTGCTCACCATCGTGCTCGGCCTCGGCGTGATGTTCGAGCTGCCCCTGGCGCTCACCCTCGCCGCGCGCGTCGGGCTGGTCGGCTGGCGCGCGCTGCTGCGCAACTTCCGCTGGGCGGTGCTGGCGATCTTCCTCGCCGCCGCGGTGCTCACGCCGACCGCCGATATCGTCAACCTCTGCCTGTTCGCGGTGCCCACCATCGCCCTCTACCTGCTGGGCGTGGCGGGCGCTGCCCTGCTCGGCAAGAAGGCGCCCGCGCCCGCGGGCTGAGCGCCGGCCGCCGGTGCGGGTCAGGTCCCGGGCGCGCCGAGGGCGCGAGCCGCCGCGTCTCGGCCGGCCTCCAGGCGGCGCTCGCCCTCGGCTGCCGGCAGCGCGCGCACGATCTCCGCCAGGAGCGCCTCGATCGGCTGGCCCGCCTCGACGTGCGCGCGGGCCCAGCGCGCCTCCGCGTCCGCCGCCGGCCGGCCGAGCGCCGCCGCGAGGGCGGAGTCCGCGAAGCGTGCGCCGTCCCAGGCGCCGTCGGCGCCCGTCACCCGGAAGCCGCAGACCGCGGGCCGCGAGCTGCGCTCGTGGAACCAGGCGACGCCGGTTTCGACGACGTCGAAGAAGAGCTCGTAGTCGCCCGGCTCCGGCGGCGCCACGCCGTCGTAGAAGAGCGTCGCGCCGCCCCCCGGCGCGTGGGCGGCACCCGGCAGCTCGAGCCGGGGCAGCTCGCGCAGCACGCGGCCGGAGGCCGAGCGCAGGCGCACGCCGAGCTCGAAGCGCCGGTCCCCGTTCGCCGCCCAGCGCGCGCGGGACCGGTTGCCGACCTTGACGCGCAGCCCGAAGCGCCCGCCGGCGCTCGCCTCCAGGCGCTCGACCTCGGGCTCGACCGCCGCCGCGTAGTAGGCCCGCTCGGTCCCGGCCTCGCTCCACAGGCTCTTCTGGCGCTGGTTGCAGCTGAGCAGGCGCCAGGGGTCGGCCGCCTCGAGCCGGGCGAGGGCGGCGGGGTCGTCGGCGCGGTAGCGCTGCGACGCGCCGGCGGTGTGCGTGACCACCCACTTGATGCGCACCCCGATCTCCTGCGCGCGCCGCCGGGCCTCCGCGAGCTCGTCGTCGGAGTCGTTCCACTGGAACAGGATGTACTGCCAGAGCACGTCCACGCGGTCGTCGGTGCCGTGGCGCCGGCAGGCCTCGACGGTGCGCTCGAGGGCGTCGAGCGCGCGCGCCAGCTTGCCGCCCACCCGGTAACGCGAGTAGGTCTCCTCGCGCGCGCCGTCGATCGAGAACACGAGCTGGTCGACCAGCGCCTCCGCCGCGATGGCCTCGATCTTGGCGGGGGTGAAGGCCAGGCCGTTGGTGCTGACGTCGAGCCTGACCTCGGGCCGGCGCGCGCGCATCGCGCGCAGGAAGTCGATCGCGTGCGGATGGAGGAACGGCTCGCCGTAGTTGAAGAACAGGATCTT
>JAFNAE010000317.1 GCA_017860005.1 Acidobacteriota bacterium
GCGGCGAGCGACGACACGACCGTCCTGCTGGTCGAGGACGACGAGGGGGTGCGCGAGGCGCTTGCCGCCGGGCTGGACCTGCTCGGCTACCGGGTGCTCGTCGCGGGCGGCGTCGCCGAGGCGCGCGCCCTTCCGATCGCGGCCGGGTCGACGGTCCTCGTCACCGACGTGCGCCTCGGTGACGGCTCGGGGCTCGAGGTCGCCGCCGCGATGCGGGCGCGCTGCGCCGACCTGCCGGTCTGCTTCCTGACCGGCCACGGCGCGGCGGCGGAGCTGGAGGAGGCCGCGAAGGACCCGCGCAGCGTCGTGCTCAGCAAGCCCTGCTCGCTGGCGGAGCTCGGCGCGACGCTGCGGCGCATGGCCTCGCTGGGCGGAGGCCCGCGCGAGCCCCGCGACGCGGCCCTCGTCTAGAGCCCGATCGCGCGCGCCCCGCCCTGCAGTTCCTCCGCCGAGAGCCGCGCCGCCCGGGCGAAGCCGCCGACGTAGCGGACCTCGTCGAAGGTGAAGCGGAAGAGCACGAAGTCGGCCAGGGCGAGCCGCGGTTCGGCGTCCGGGAAGCGCGCGATGTAGCGTCCCCAGGCCTCGCCGAACCCGGGATCGTCGCGCTCGATCGGCAGCGCCCGGCCCGAGAGGCTGACGCGCGGCAGGGTCTGGGGATCGCCCGCGCCGAGATCGGGCTCGCCGACGGTGAGCGAGGCCCGAGGGTCGGCGAGCAGGTTGCCGGTGTGCGCCGCGAGCCCGCTGACGAAGAACAGCAGGTGCGACAGCGCGGGCCCGGCCGCGTAGGCGATCATCGAGGCGAGCGGCGCCCCGCCGTCGGCCTCGAGGGTGGCAAGGGCGCCCCACCGCTGTGCGCCGACGAGGCGTGCGACGTCGCGTTCGGTTTCGCTGGCCATCGGGTCCCTCCCTTTTCGGCGTCAGTCCAGCACGACCGGGCGACCCGGCGCCAGCGCTTCCACCCGCGGCACGCCGGCCTTCCGCAGGTGGTCCGCCAGGTGGGCCTGGGCGCCCGGCTCGCCGTGCACCAGGAAGACCCCCTTCAGGCGCCCGCGATCGAGCCGAGAGACCCACTCGCCGATCTCGCCGTAGTCGGCGTGCGCGGAGAAGCAGTCGAGCGACCGGACCTCGGCCCGCACGCGGTGCGGCTCGCCGAAGATCCGGACCTCTTCGGCGCCCTCCACCAGCCGCCGCCCGAGCGTTGCGGCCGCCTGGAAGCCGACGAAGAGCACCGTGTTGCGCGGGTCGCCGATCCCCCGCAGGAGGTGGTGCAGCACGCGGCCGGCTTCCGCCATCCCCGACGAGGAGATGATGATGCACGGGCCGTGCAGGTCGTTGATCCGCTTGGACTCCTCGACGCGGGTGACGTAGCGCAGGCGATCGAACGCGAACGGGCTCTCCCCCTGGTCGAGGAACTCCTCGACCGTCTCGGCGTCGAAGCACTCCGGGTGGGCGCGGAAGATCGCGGTGGCCGAAACGGCCATCGGGCTGTCCACGAACACCGGCACCTGCGGGATCTTCCCGTCGCGGTAGAGGCAGTGCAGCAGGTAGATCATCTCCTGCGTCCGGCCGACCGCGAAGGCCGGGATGATCAGGCGGCCGCCGCGCTCCGCGGTGTCGCGCACGATCTGCCCCAGCCGTCCTTCCGCGTCGCAGGCGTCCTCGTGCAGGCGGTCCCCGTAGGTGCTCTCGCAGACCAGCCAGTCGACCGGCGGCAGCGGCTCGGGGTCGCGCAGGATCGGCGTGTTCCGCCGCCCGAGATCCCCCGTGAACCCGACCGCCAGCTCGCGCCCCTCGTCGCGCTTGATCGTGAAGTGCGCCGTCGCCGAGCCGAGGATGTGGCCGGCGTCGTGGAGGGTGACGGACACGCCGGGCGCGATGGCGTACGGCCGCTGGTAGGACACGGTGAGGTACCGCTCGAGCGCCCGCCGCGCGTCCCGGGCGTCGTACAGCGGCTCGTAGACGGTGCGCCAGGGCTGCGGGTCCTTGCGCTGGCGCTTGCGCAGGTAGTCGGCGTCCTGGGCCTGGACCTTGGCCGCGTCGAGCATGACGAGGCCGGCCACGTCTGACGAGGCCGGCCACGTCCCGCGTCGCCGGAGTCGAGACGATGCTGCCGTCGAATCCCGCGCGGACCAGCCGCGGGTAGAGCCCGCAGTGGTCGAGGTGGCCGTGCGTGGAGAGGCACGCCGTGATGCTGCGCGGGTCGAAGCCGAACGACTCGTTCTTTCGCCGGGCCTCCTCGCGGCGGCCCTGGAACATGCCGCAGTCGACGAGGATCCGGTTCCGACCGGTGTCCAGGATGTGCTTGCTGCCGGTCACCTCGCCGGCGGCGCCCCACGATTCGATGCGGACCATGCCGCGTAGGTTAACGCGGGCGGAGGGCTTTCGTCTCGACCCAGTGCGCGAGAGCGCAGCGCGTGCGGTAGGAATCGCAGGGGAAGGCGGCCTCGCAGGCGGCGGCGGTCTCGCCGGCCACGGCCAGCGCCCAGAGCCGCTTGAGGAACGCCACGTCCCCCTCGGCCTCGGGCACCGTCGGCTTGGTCCCGGCCGGCTCGAGCCGGGCGTCGTCGGGAACGACGGTGCGAGCCAGGCGGAACTCGTCATGCCGCCGGACCCCTTCCATGAGGAGCGCGATCGCGTCGAGCGGCTCCGGCTCGGGATCGCCCACGACCTCGCCGTCGCCCTGGGCCGTGAAGGCGAAACGGCCCGGCACCGGCAGCTCGAGCAGCTGGTAGACCGCCGCGTCCCCCCTCAGCCGGCCCGCCGCGGCCGCGGCCACGCGCCCGTCCTCGAAGCGCAGGGCGCCGAGGGCGTTTCCATCCCGGTCGCGCAGCGCGAGGGTCCCGGTGACCTGGGTCGAGGAGAGCGATTGCAGGAGGTTCGGCAGGCCGAACAGGTCGATGTCCCCGCTCATCGCCGCGGCCGGCAACGCCGCAGTCCCCGCCGGCGCCGCCGGCGCCACTCCCGCCGGCCGGGACCCGGTGCGCGAAACCCCGTCGGCGAGCGCGGCGGAACCGGGGGTGGGAGCCGGCGCGGCCAGCGCCTTGGCCGCCGCGCGCCCGTACTCCTCCTGGGGGAAGGTCCGGGCGACGTGCTCCAGCGCCTCGCGCGCCTGCGGCGCGGAGGTGCCGGCCAGCGCCTGGATCAGCGCGTTGATCCGGTCGACGTGGGGCTTGACG
>JAFNAE010000064.1 GCA_017860005.1 Acidobacteriota bacterium
GCGCTTGTCGGTATTCGTGTCCGGCATGCTCATAGCGAACCCTGGAAGTGACGCCGCTGTTTCGCCGCGCCCGTCGGGGTCGGAAGATCCTATCAGCAGGGGCCGCTGCGACGCCAAACCCCGCGCGCACCGTGGGATACACTGCCCGCCATGTGGTCGGTCTGGAAGCGGGATCTGGCCCAGGGGCTCTCCGCCGCGATCCGCGCGGCGTTCGGGGTCGAGCACGACCCGGTAGCCGAGATCCCTCCGCGCCGCGCCCTCGGCGACCTCGCCTTCCCGGCCGCGCTCCACCTGGCGAAGACCCTCCGCCGCAAGCCGCGCGAGATCGCCGAGGAGCTCGCCCGCGCCTGGCGCCCGCCGGCCGGCGTGCGCGAGGTCCGGGTCGAGGGCGCCGGCTACCTGAACGTGTACTTCGACCGCCCGGCCTTCGCCGCCCGACTGCTCGCCGAGCCGCTGCTGGGCGGCGGCGCCGAGGACGCCGGCAAGACGGTGGTCGAGCACACCAACATCAACCCCAACAAGGCCGCCCACATCGGCCACCTGCGCAACGCGGTCCTGGGTGACACCCTGGTGCGCTGCCTGCGCGCGCTCGCTCGCCCGGTCGAGGTCCAGAACTACATCGACGACACCGGCGTCCAGGTCGCCGACGTGGTGGTCGGCTTCGTGGACATCGAGCGCCGGACGGTGGCCGAGGTCGCTGCCCTGCCCGAGCCGTTCGATTTCTACTGCTGGGACCTCTACAGCCGGGTCGGCGCCTGGTACGAGGAGGACGCCGCGCGCCAGCACCTGCGCCGCGAGACCCTCCACGAGCTCGAGTCGGGCCGCGGCGAGCGCGCCGAGATGGGCCGGCTCGTGGCGCGGCGCGTGCTGACGCGGCACCTCGGCACCATGGCCCGCCTGGGGGTCGGCTACGACCTGATCACCCACGAGAGCGACATCCTGGCGCTCGACTTCTTCCACCTCGCCTTCGCCAGGCTCCAGGAGGCCGGCGCGGTGCGTCTCGAGGCCGACGGCAAGAACGCCGGCTGCTGGGTGATGCCGCTCGCCGACACGCCCGAGTTCGCCGGCCTCGAGGACCCCGACAAGGTGATCGTGCGCTCCGACGGGACCATCACCTACGTCGGAAAGGACATCGCCTACCAGCTCTGGAAGTTCGGCCTGCTCGGCAAGGACTTCGGCTACCGCTGGTGGCCCGAGCAGGGGCTCTGGCAGACCGCGGCCGAGGGCGCGCGCGAGCACCCGCCGTTCGGCGGCGCCGAGCGCGTGGTCAACGTCATCGACGCGCGCCAGAGCTACCTGCAGAAGATCGTGCGTGCCGGCCTCTCCGCGCTCGGACATCACGAAGCCGCCCGGCGTTCGACGCACTTCGCCTACGAGATGGTGGCGCTCTCGCCGGCGACCGCCCGCCTGCTCGGCTTCGCATCCGAGGACGGCAAGGCGCTCGAGATGTCGGGCCGCAAGGGCATCGGTGTCAAGGCCGACGAACTGCTCGATCGGCTCGAGGGGAAGGCGCGCGAGGAGATCGCCGCGCGCAATCGCGAGCTCGAGCGAGAGGAGCTCCGGCGGCTGGCGCGCCAGATCGCGACCGCGGCGCTGCGCTTCTTCATGGTCAAGACCACCACCACGCGCGTGCTCGCCTTCGACTTCGACGAGGCGCTCTCCTTCGAGGGCGACTCGGGTCCCTACCTCCAGTACTCGCTCGTGCGCGCGCGCAACATCGGCCGCCGCCTGGCCGCGGCCGGGCTCGAGCCGGAGGTCGGCGCGGAGGCGGCCGCGGCGCTGGCGAGCGAGCTCTGGACCGACGACCTTTGGGAGCTGGTGCACGCCGTGGCGCGCACCGGCGAGGTGGTCGACAAGGCGGCCTCGACGCTCGAGCTCTCGCTCGTCGCTCGCCACGCGCTCGACCTCGCTCAGGCCTTCCACGCCCTCTACCACCACCACCCGGTCCTCCACGAGGAGGACCCGGCACTCCGCCGCACGCGGCTCGCCACCTTCCAGATCTTCGCGCGCGGCCTGCGCGCCACGGCCGACCTGCTCGGCATCCCCGAGCCGGAGCGCATGTAGCGCACGCTCAGCGCGCGCGCTGCGGGTTCCAGGTGTGGGTCTCGTCGCGCGCCTGGCGCAGCCAGGCGAGCAGGGCGTCGTAGACCACGAAACCGTGACGGAGCTGCTCGTGGTCGTCCGCGAACAGGCGCGACAGGCCGAGCGAGACGGCGAGCAGGCCCGCGCACTGGGGCGCGAGGTCGAGGCGCGCGGTGTCGGCACCGCGCACGATCGTCGCGAGCTCGGCGAGCGCGGGATCGTCGAGCCGGTAGCGCTCGATGAAGGCGTCGAAGCTGCAGCGATCGCCCGCGTGCGAGAGCTCCACGCCTTCGACGTCGTAGGGCACCGCGCCGGTCTCGTCCGCCACGCGCGTCACCTCTCCGGCGGGCGCGAAGAGGAACTCCGGCGCGGGGTCGATGAACCGCGCGACCAGCCAGGGACAGGCGACGCGGTCGATCTTCGGTCGTTCGCGGGTGATCCATCTCATGGCTTCGGTCTCCTCTCGCGGCGCGCTTCGCCCGGCCGCCGCGCGGCCGGCCCCCCGCCCCGCACGGCGGAACGCCGCGGGGCCGAATAGAGCGCTTCGAAGAGCGTCGAGCCCGCCGCCAGCAGCTCGCCGTCGTCCGCGTGCGCGGCGCGCAGCCCGGCGACCAGGTGCTCCAGCATCCGGGCCGCCTCGGGGTCCGGCGCCTCCTCGTGGAGATCGACCGCGCGCACCAGCCGGCCCAGCTCGCGCACGCGCGCACCGCGCACCGCGAAGCTCGCCGCCAGGACCTCGAAGCTGCACAGGCGGCCGCGGTGCCCGAAGGCCGCGCCGTACATGTCGAAGGCGATCCTCCGGCCGCGTCCCGCCGGCGCCGTCTCGGCGAACTCGAAGCGGGCCTCCGGATCGACGAAGCGCCGGATCAGCCACGCCGAGGCCATCCGGTCGACGCCCGGCCGGGGCCGCGTGACCCAGGTCCGCCCGCGGTAGTCGCTCCGGTCGAGGCGCGCGATCGGGCCCGCGCCGGCCACCGCGCCCCCGCGGACGAGCTCGCGCGCCTCGAAGATCGCGCAGCGCCCGCCCTGGGCCGCGATCTCGCCGCGCAGCCACTCGAGCGCCTCCCGGCTCTCGGTGTCGGGCGGTAGCGCCCAGGCGGCGCCGACGCTCTCGGCACCGAGGCGCCGCAGACGGCGCCAGGCCGTCACCCGGCCGGTCGACTTGCCGGGCGGCAGCTCGTAGACCAGCAGCAGTCGGGTGGGGCCGGCGCTCGCGGGGCTTGTTGTCATCGCGGTCGGGAGTGTAACATATGTTGCAGCTATGGCAACGGATGTTTCGGGAGCCCCGGCACCGACCTTCCGCGTCGCGCTCGCCTACTGGGCGCGGCTGGGCTGGATCAACTTCGGCGGGCCGGCGGGGCAGATCGCGCTCCTTCACCGCGACCTGGTGGAGCGGCGGCGCTGGATCTCGGAGGAGCGCTTCCTGCACGCCCTCAACTTCTGCATGCTGCTGCCCGGACCCGAGGCGCAACAGCTCGCCACTTACATCGGCTGGCTCCAGCACGGCACGCGCGGCGCGCTCGCGGCGGGGATCCTCTTCGTCCTGCCCTCGATGGCGGTGCTCTGGGGCCTGGCCTGGGTCTACGCCGCGTTCGGCCACCAGCCGGCGCTGGCGGGCGCGCTCGCGGGGGTCAAGCCGGTCGTGGTCGCGATCGTCGCCGAGGCGGTGGTGCGCATCGGGCGCCGCGCCTTCCGCCACCCCGCCCATCCGGCGTTCGCCGCCGCGGCGTTCGTCGCCCTCGTGGTCTTCCGCGTGCCGTTCCCGGCCGTGGTCGCGGCGGCCGCGGCACTGGGAGCGTTCGCCGGGGCGGCGTGGCCGGCCTTCGCGCCCGCGCCTCCGGCCGGCGCCGGCGACGCCGGCGAGGCTCCCCACGTCGCCGCCGCGCGCTCGGCCGGCCACGCGCTGCGCGTGCTGGCGGCCGGCGCCGCGCTCTGGGCGGCACCTTTGGCTGCGCTCGCCCTGCTTGCGGGCGCGCCGGCGGTGCTCACCGACCTCTACCTCTTCTTCACCCGCGCCGCCTTCGTCACCTTCGGCGGCGCCTACGCGGTGCTTGCCTATGTCGCCCAGGTCGCGGTCGGCGACTTCGGCTGGCTCTCCCCGGCCGCGATGATCGACGGTCTGGCGCTGGCCGAGACGACACCCGGGCCACTCATCATGGTGCTCCAGTTCGTCGGCTTCCAGGCGGGCTGGAGCCATCCCGGCGCTCTCTCGCCGCTCGCCGCCGCGAGCGCGGGCGCACTGCTCACCACCTGGACGACCTTCCTGCCCTCGTTCGTCTTCATCCTGCTCGGCGCGCCCTGGGTCGAGCGACTGCGCGGGCAGCGCGGCCTCGCCGCCGCGCTCGCCGGCGTGACCGCGGCGATCGTGGGGGTGATCCTGAACCTGGCCGTCCTGTTCGGCCGCGCGGCGCTCCTGCCCGGCGGCGCGCCGGACCCTTTCGCGCTCGCGCTCGCGGTGGCGGCCCTCGTGGTCCTCCTGCGCGGCTGGGCGGGGCCCGCCGGGCTCGTCCTCGCCGGACTCGGACTCGGTCTGCTACGCGCGCTCGCCGGGAGCTGACGGCGGCGCCGCTTCGGTGGCGCGCGCTCCCCGGAGCTCGCTCAGGCGCAGCGCGAAGGCCATCTCGCGCTCGACCGCGACCACCACGAGCCGGGTCTCGCGAATGAGCTGCACGCAGCCGACGAACAGCGTGACGACCCCCGCGAGGCCGAGCACCCCGGGCAGCCAGGGAACCCACGGCACCAGGGCGTCGATGCCGATGGCGAGCGTCGTCGCCACGAACAGCCCGACCGCGACGTACAGGCTGGTCATCGCGCTCTGCACCAGCCTGCTGCGCCGGGCGCGCAGCTCGAGCTGCGCCTCGATCTCGCTCCGGCGCTCGCGCGCGAAAGGATCCGGGCGCTCGATCAGGTCCGCGAGCTGCGCGGCGAGCGCGCGCGCCCGGTCCACGCTGCGCGCCAGACGCTGCGTGGTCGAGAGCAGGAGGAGCGCGGCCGCCGAGATGAGGACGGCCGGCGTCACCATCTCGACCAACAGGTTGGCGGGGAGCGGATTGCCGAGCGGGACGTCCATCACCGGCCCATCCTAGCGCCGGGCTCAGTCGCCGCCGTAGGAGACCTCGAGCCGGCGCGCCCGCCGCGCCGCGAGCACGAGCAGCAGCGCGACCAGCGCGAGCAGCCCGCCGATCGCGAGCGGCGCCGGCGTCGGCTCGCCCGGCAGCGCGAACACGCGCGCCGGCACCGGCACCGGGCAGAGCGACTGCAGGGGGTGGATGACCGAGAGGTTCTTGAGCGCGGGCGGCAGCAGGAAGTTGATCCATTCCCAGCCCAGGATCGCCGCCGCCGGCAGCATCGGATTGCGCGCCACGAGCGCCAGGGCGGTGAAGACCGCGCCGTAGCCGGCGACCGCGAGCACCGTCACGCCGGCGTAGGCCGCCGCCTGGCCCGCGCCCGGTCCGCGCAGCAGGTAGGCGGCGCCGCCCTCGGTGCTGGCGGTGAGGAAGGCGAAGCCGAGCTGGCCGGCCAGGCTGGCGAGGAACACCGCGCCCGCCGCCAGGAAGCCGGCCAGGTACTTGCCCGCCAGGTAGACCTCCCGGCGCAGCGGCGCGAGCAGGTAGAAGTGCAGGCTGCGCTCGGCGACCTCGCCGCGCATCAGGTAGGTGAAGATGCCGAAGCAGCCGAAGAACACGACCAGGCGCAGGAAGAAGAGCTGGAAGATCCCGGCGTAGAAGGTCGCCATCTCGGGCGCGGGCACCGGCGCCCGGCCGGAGATCCGGAACGCGAGCGCGCGCAGCGCGAGCAGCACCACCGGCAGCAGCGCCACCGCCACCACCGGCAGGGCACGCAGGCGCAGGAAGGTCTTGCGCAGCTCGAGGCCGAGCATGGCGCCGATCTGGCGCGCCCAGAGCCGCCGTCCCACCGGAACCTCGGCGCGCGTCACGGTCTTCTCGCCACCGCCCATCTCACGCGCTCCCCGGCGCCGCCGCGCCGATCAGATACTGGTAGACCGACTGCACGTCGTCGTCGGCGGGCAGCACCGCCTCGACCTCGATCTCGCCCGCCGCGGCCAGGCGGGAGAGCAGGCGGTAGAAGCCCTCCGCGTCGCGGGTGCGCACCGCGAGGCCGAGGCCGTCGGGGTCGACCCGCGCCTCCACGACGTGGTCGTCCTCGAAGGCGCGCGCGGCGAGCCGCGCCGGACGGTCGCAGCGCACCAGCACCTGGATCGGGCGCTCCTCGGCGAGCTCCTCGCGCACGCCGGCGACGGCGCCCTCGGCGACCACGTAGCCGCCGTGGACGAGCACCACGCGCGCGGCGAGGTCGTCGACCTCGTGCAGGATGTGGCTCGAGATCACGACGTGACGTCCTTCCGCCGCGAACGAGCGGAACAGCTCGAGCGTCTCGGAGCGCGCCAGCGGGTCGAGGCCGTTGAGCGGCTCGTCGAGCACGAGCACGCGCGGCTCGTGCGCGATCGCCTGCGCCAGCTTGATGCGCTGCTTCATGCCCTTGCTGTAGCCGCCCACGCGCCGCTGCGCCGCGTCGCTCATGCCCACGCGCTCGATCGCCACGCGCGCCATCCGGTCCGCCTCGCGCGCCGTGAAGCCGTGCAGCCGCAGGTAGAGGCGCACGAAGTCGAGCCCCCGGATGCCGCGCGGGAAGGTGTCGTACTGCGTGCAGTAGCCGACCGCGCGGAACAGCTCCTCGGGCCGGTCCGGCCCCAAACCGAGCACCTCGATGCGCCCCTCCGTGGCGCGCACCAGCCCGGTCATCAGGTTCATCAGCGTGGTCTTGCCCGCGCCGTTGGGCCCGACCAGCGCGGTGATCCCGGGCGCCACCTCGAGGTCGATACGGTTGACGCCCAGCACCTCGCCGTAGAACTTCGAGACGTTCTCGAGCACGATCCGCCCGCCGGTGCTCATCGCGAGGCCCCCGCGGCGCGCTTCATCGCACCACCTCGTGGGCGCGGATCTTGCGATGGAGCGCGGCCAGCGCCACCGCGCACAGGATCGCGATCGCGAGCCAGTTGACCGGCGCCGGCAGCGGGTTCTCCGGCCATTCGCGCCCGAAGAACTCGACGCCGCCGAGCAGCTGCGACCAGATCGCCTGCACGAGCTCGCCGAACATGGTGAGCCGCCCCCAGCGCGTGTCGAGCGACTCGTTGATCACCGCGCCGAAGCCGCCGCCGATCACGAACAGCCCGAACAGGGCCGCGGTGGCGAGCGGACGCCAGCGGATCCAGGCCGACACGGCGAGCGCGGCGAGCGCCAGCGGCAGGATCCAGACCCAGAAGCCGACGAACACCGCGAACGGCAGGCGCAGGTGGCGCAGGAACCAGCCGTCGCCCGCCAGGCTGCCCTGCAGGAGGACCAGGATCAGGCCCGGCACCCAGGTCACGGCCGAGAGCATCGCCACCAGCGCCGCCAGCTTGCCGGCGACGTAGTCGCGGCGGCGGATCGGGCGCGCCAGGTAGAGCGGCAGCGCGCCGTGCACGAGGTCGGGCGCCACCAGCCCCGGCCCGGCGAAGGAGACGAGCAGGAAGGCGAAGCCCGACTGCCAGACCATGAACCAGAAGAAGAGGTTGCCCTCCAGCGCGGCGCGCAGCCCGTCCGGGTTGGTGACCTCGAGCATCGAGAGCAGGTCGAGGTTGTGGGCGACCCAGATCAGCGCGCCGAAGACCAGGAAGGGCAGGCAGGCGGCGACGAACAGGACCAGCGTCAGCCGCGAAGCGAAGATGCCGGCCAGCGAGTGCCGGGCGATGGTCGCCGCGGCGCGCGGGCGCGGCGCGCGCTCGCCGCTCCAGGCCCGGTAGCGGCGGTCATAGACCGGCACGGGTCTCCTCCATGGCCTTGAGGAAGAGGTGCTCGAGCGAGTTGCGCGCCACGGTGAGGCGGCGCAGCTGCAGGCCGCGCTCCTCGGCCAGCGCCCAGAGCCGGCGCGACTCCACGCCCTCGGGCAGAACGATCTTGGCGCGCCGGTTGGCGAGCTCGGCGACCTCGCAGCCGAGCCCGGCGAGGTCGGCCAGGAAGGCCGCGGCGTCGCCGCCGCGCGTCTCGAGCTCGAGGAAGCGGCGGTCGCTCGAGGCCTCGGCGGCGAGGTCGGCGATGGTCGCGACCCGGCCCTCGCGCAGCACGATGACCTGGTCGGAGACCGCCTCGACGTCGCGCAGCAGGTGGGAGGAGACCACCACGCGCACGCCCGAGGCGGCGATCTCGCGGATCAGGCGCAGCATGCGCTGGCGCGCCGAAGGGTCGAGGCCGTTGGTCGGCTCGTCGAGCAGCAACACCTGCGGCCCGTGGACGATCGCCTGGGCCAGCTTGGCGAGCTGCTTCATGCCCAGCGAGTAGGTGTCGAGCGAGCGGTAGCGCGCCTCGCCCAGGCCGACCCAGAACAGCACTTCGTGGGCGCGCTCGAGCGCGGCGCGCGCCGGCAGGCCCGAGAGCTCGGCCATGCGGCGCACGAAGCGCACCGCCGAGAGCCCGGCCACGAAGGCGTCGGTCTCGGGCATGTAGCCGAGCCGGGCGCGAATCTCGGCGCCGCGCTCGCGCACGTCGAGGCCGAGCAGCCGGGCGGTGCCCGCGCTCGGGCGGTAGAAGCCGAGGAGGGTGGCGAGGAGCGTCGTCTTGCCCGCGCCGTTGGGGCCGAGCAGGCCCACGACGCGGCCGTCCAGCCTGCCGGTCAGACCGCGCAGGACGGGACGGCCGCCGAGCGTGACCTCGAGGCCGTCGAGCTCCAGCAGCGCTTCGTCGCCCATCGTCCCGGCGACTCTACGCCGCCGGGCGCGCCGGAGTTTCCGGCGCCGCCTCGTCCGTCCCGGCATCCGGCGCCGGGTCCTCCGAGGCGGCGAGCGACTCGCCGAGCGCGAGCAGGCTCTCGAGCGAGAGCCCGAGCGGTCCGCGCGCGCCGGTGGCCACCAGCGAGAGCTCGTCCGTGCCGCCGTAGGCGAGCGCGAGCGCGGGGCCGGCCGCGGCCAGGGCCTCGACGCTCGAACCGGCGCCGGCCTCGGCGCCGGCGGCGCCCGCGATCAGGCGCGCCAGGTCGCCCGCCGACTCGCCGAGGTTCTGCCAGGCGAGGCCGGAGAAGTTCGGCTCGGCGTCGCGCGGCAGCCGCTCACGGAAGGCGGCCGAGGCGAGCAGGGTGTCGCCCGCGGCGCGCCGCGCGAGGGTCTCGACCAGCAGCGCGCGCGAGGGCGCCGCCACCAGGTAGCCGTCCGCGACGGTGGCCTCGAACAGCACGCCGCCGTCGGCGGCGGCGAGACGGCGGTAGAGCCGCCCGCCCGCCTCTTCCTGGCTCCACACCAGGGGCGGCCGGCCGCGCTCCTCGCGCTCGCGGTTGGCGGCCTCGATCAGCCGGCCGAGAGCGTCCTCGAAGCGCGCCGGGTCGAGCACCTCGACCACCACCTTCCAGGACGGCTTGGGCAGCCACGGCCCGTCGATCGCGAAGGCGAAGTCGCCGCCCAGCGCCGCCGCGAGGTCGTCGCGCAGAGAGATCCCGAGCTTGGACTCGAGCTCGGAGAGGTGGTCGACGTCGCCGTCGTGCGCGCGCGTCGCCAGTCCGATCAGGTCGTCGAACATGGCGACCGGAGACTTGGCGACGCCGGCCACCGCCAGCGCGGCATTGCCGGAGACGAACTCCACCGCCCCGGAGGGCGCCGGCTCGGCCAGCCACGAGGCGAGGCCGCGGCGCGGACCCCTGAAGGAGAGGCGCGCGCGATGCACGGCCCCCTCGTCGTCGGCCCGGCTCTCGACCACCAGCAGGTCGACGTCGCCGATGCCCAGCGCGTCGAGGTCGGCGTCCCGGGTCGGCTCCGTCACGCTGGCGTCGAGCAGGGCGTGGGCGTCCACCGCGACCAGCCACTCGACACCCCCGGCGTAGAGCTCGGCGAGACGGCCGTGGAGCGGCGTGCCCGCGAAGCCGCCACGACCCCCGGCCGCGAGCGCGCGCTCGACCTCGGCCAGCCGCGCGGCCGAGGGCGACGCGGCCAGAAGACCGTCCGGCGCGAGCCAGATCAGCAGCTCGTGCTCGGCCGGGGCGACTGGCGCGCTCGGGTCGGCGACCCGGCGCACGGCCGGCCCGCCGGGAGTCTCGTTGAGGCGCGCGATCTCCCGGTCGAGCAGCGCCTCGAAGCCGCGCGCGTCCACCACCTCGGCGAGCACCACCGGCGCCTCGGGGCCGTGCTGCCGGCCGGCCTCGAGCGCGATCGCGACCTCGGGGCCGAGGCGGCCGCCGACGGCGCGCAGCTCTTCGAGCGCAGCCGAGATCACGTCCGCCTTGCCACCGTCCCCGAAGCGCTCGCGCCACCAGCCGGCGAGCGCGGGGTTCTCCGCCGCGCGTCGCTCGACCGTCGCCCACGCCTCGGCCAGCTCGCCGCTGAGGTTCGGGACCGCTACCCAGACCGCGGTGTCGGCCGGCGCCAGGTCGAGCAGGCGGGTCGAGCTGCGCAGGTCGGGGGCGGCGAGGACGCGGTCGAGCTCGCGTCCGAGCGCGGCCAGCGCCGCCAGGCGCTCGCGGTAGGCCGGAGCGTTGCGGCTCCAGGCGATCTCGCGCTCGAGCGGCACCCGGTCCAGCCGCTCGGAGGTGGCGAGCTGGTCGCCCGGGCGCAGCACGGCGAGCTCGGCGCCCTGGCGCACCCGGACCTCGCCCTCGAGCACCGAGACGCGCGAGCCGCGCGCGCCGCGATTGACCGAGAAGATGGTGCCCACCACCGAGACCAGGCAGTCGTCGGTGCGCACGTAGAGGTGGCCCCTCGTCTGGGGAGCCGCCTCGACGATCAGCTGGCCGCGGCCGAGCTCGAGCACGACGCCGTCGCGGCGCGAAGCGAGAGTGACCTCAGAGCGCGGCGCCAGCTCGACGCGCGAACCGTCGCCCAGCTCGAGCACCGCGCGCGAGCCGCCCGCGGTGCGCAGCGCGCGGCCCGCACCGAACATCTCGCCCGCCGCGACCGGCCGGGCCGTCCCGGCCTCGAGCGCGACCAGCTCGCCGTCCACCGAGCGCACGCGCGCCTCGGGCGCGGGCGCGCCGGTGAACGCAAGCCAGAGCGCCGCACCGGCCACCACCGCTGCGGCCAGGCCCGCGACGAGCGCCAGCGGGGGACGCCAACGCGCGCCCGCGCGCGGCGCGGAGCGGTCGGCCTCCCGCGCCACCGCGCGCGAGGCGCGCCGGCAGGGCACGCATTCGCGCAGATGGTCCTCGAGCAGCATGCGCTTGGCCTGGGTGAGCGCGCCCGCGCGCCAGGCCGGCAGCAGGGCGCGGAAGCCCTCGCAGCCGCGGATGCGGTGCTCGTCGCCCGGCTCGGGGGCGGCGGTGCTTCCGGCTTCGGTGCTCCCGGCGGCCAGCCGGCGTCCGACACGGGCGACGGCGGCGCGCGCGGTCTCGGGATCGATCCGCTCGTCGCGCACGGCGGCGACGGCTTCCTCGAAGAGGTCTTCGGGCTTCATGACGCATCTCCCATCAGAACGGCGAGCTCCTTGCGGAGCCGCGCGCGGGTGCGGTGGAGCAGGACGGCGACGACCCCCTGCGAGACGCCCATGAGCGCGGCGATCTCGACGTTGCCCAGGCCCTCGAAATAGCGCAGGGCGAAGACCTCGGCGGCACGGGGGGAGAGGCGGGCGAGAGCGAGGCGGAGCGCGCGCCGGAGCTCGGCGTTCCTCTGCGCGCGTTCGGGATCGCCCTCGGGATGGGTGCGCGGCAGCTCGCCGGCGGTTTCGAGCGGCACCCAGCCCGCGCGCTGGCGGGAGCGGACGACGTCGAGCGCGGCATGAACGGCGGCGCGGTGGAGGTAGCCGCCGACCGCCTCGCCCAGCGGCTGGCTCGCCGGCCGGCGCGACAGGCGCAGGAAGACGGTCTGCAGCACGTCCTCGGCGTCCGTGGCGCTGCCGGTCACGCGCCAGGCCGCGGCGAGCACGCGCTCGGCGTGCTCGGCGTAGCAGCGCTCGAGCCAGGCCTGGGGCGAGTCGGCGCCCGCTGGTGCGGACCCGGAAGGGGGCCCGGCTGCGGCGCGCGCTGCGGGTCGGGAGTCGGGAACTGGCGTCACCTTGGGGGGTCCCTCCGGCGTTTCGGGCTCCACTCCCTACCACGCCGGCCCGGGGCGGTTGTTACACCCCGGGCTCCCCCACGACCTCAGCCGCCCAGCATGTCGGGCGGCTTCTCGATCTCGCCCGGAGCGGTCAGCACCCGGTGAAACGACCAGATCATCAGCCCCCACACGAAGCCGAGGGAGCAGACCAGGAACACCCAGCCGAGCGGCGTCATCGCGTCCTCCCTCAGTCGTCCGGCGGCCGCGTGCCGTCGAGGTCGAGCCCGGCCGCGCGCCAGCGCCTCTCGCCCACGCGCACCATGACCACCAGCATCACGATCACGGCGAGGATCAGTCCGACCGCGCCCTGGCGCAGCGGCTCGTCCGCCACCGACTTCAGCCACGACGGCAGGTTCTGCCAGCAGAAGGCGACGAACACGACCAGCAGGTAGGTCGGGGTCACGTACTTCATGATGAAGCGGTAGAAGTGGGGGATGTGGAGCTGCGCCCCCAGATGCGCCTCTTCGATGCCGCGTTTGACGCCGAACACCCAGCTGAAGCAGATGATCTGGACCATCGCCAGCACGAAGATCAGGAAGGTCCCCACCCAGTCGTCGATGGTCGACCAGAAGATGCCGCCCTTGCTGTAGTACATGACCAGGAACGAGCCGCCGACGCAGATCGCGACCATCAGCGTGGTCGCGTGCTTGCGGCTCCAGCCCAGCGCCTCCTGGAAGAAGGCGAGCGAAGGCTGGTACATCGAGATCGAGCTGGTGATCGCGGCCAGGAAGAGCATGAAGAACCAGACCGCGCCGATGAAGTTGCCGAACACGCCCATGTGGGCGAACACGACCGGCAGGGTGTTGAAGCCGAGCCCGAAGGTGCCGCCCTGGACCGCCACGATCATGTTCGTCGTGCCCAGGAAGACGAACGCCGCGGTGAGCGTGATCAGGCCGCCGAAGCCGACCTCGAAGACCTCGTTGGTCGCGGAAGCGGTCAGCCCCGAGAGCACGACGTCGTCGTTCTTGCGCAGGTAGGCGGCGTAGTTGATGATCACGCCGAAGCCGACCGAGAGGGTGAAGAAGATCTGGCCGGCCGCCGCGAGCCAGGTCTGGGGATTCGCCAGCGCCTCGAAGTTCGGGTTCCACATGTAGCCGAGGCCGTTGATCACGTTCTGCTCGGGGAACGCCGGATCGGGCGTGCCCAGGGTCAGCACGCGGCCGAGCACGATCAGCGCGCAGACCGCCATCGCCGGCATCGCCCAGGAGCAGAACTTCTCGATCCCCTTCGAGATGCCGCGGAAGACCAGCCAGATGTTGACCCCGAAGGTGATCACCCAGAAGATGAAGGTCTCGAACGTGCCGCCGGTCATGATGCCGTTCTCGGCGCGGCCGGTCAGCTCGCTGTAGAACTGCGCCGCGCTCGTCGTCTGCTCGGCGATCGGCGCCGCGGCGTCGACCCCGATGCCGCCGGTCAGGTAGTGCCAGAAGTAACCCAGGCACCAGGCCTCGATGTAGGTGTAGTAGAAGGAGACCGCGAGCGGCACGAGCACGCCCAGGACGCCCAGGTAGCGCGCCACCGCGCCCTTGCCGAACACGCCCAGGATCGCCGGCGCGGAGCGGAACCCCTTGCGCCCCCCGTACTTGCCCATCGTCCACTCGGCCCAGCCGATGGGGATGCCCAGGAACAGCAGGGCGCAGAAGTACGGGATCATGAACGCGCCGCCACCGTTGGCCGCCGCCTGCCCCGGGAAGCGCAGGAAGTTGCCGAGGCCGACCGCGGAGCCGGCCACGGCGAGGATCACGCCGACGCGCGTGCCCCACTGCTGTTGATGGTCGGACGAGCTCGACAAGCGATGGTCCTCCCCGGATCCGGTGCTGTCTGCAGTCGGCGGATGGTACCACCGGCTGCGCCCGGCCCTCGGGCCCCGGTCCTCGGGCCCCGGTCCTCGGGCCCCGGTCCTCGGCCGCAGGGGAGGCGGACTCCGTTCGCGCCCCGACTCCGGAAATTTTCGCTGAGAGCGAAAAGCGCGCGCTTCGGCCACCGCGCGCGCCGATATAGAATCCCGCCGCTCTCCGGCTCCGGCTCGTGCCCAGGGCGCCTCCCGAGGCGGCCCCGGTCGGGTTCCGGGTTGCCGGTTCCGTCGTCCAGAGATCC
>JAFNAE010000176.1 GCA_017860005.1 Acidobacteriota bacterium
CACCACGCGCACGGAGTGCGTGGCGCCGTCGTCGACGAGGGGAATGGCGCCCGGGTCGACGCCGGCGCCGTCGAGCTCGGCGCCGGCGACGCCGCGGCAGCGGCCCTGCGGGTTCTCGACCGCGATCTCGTAGCGCGTCCGGCCGAAGCGCCAGACGATCCTGGCCGCGGGCCACGAGGCGGGGATGCAGGGGTCGAGCGCGAACGTCGGCCCGCGGCGGCGCAGGCCGAGGATGCTCTCCAGCCCCGCCCGGTAGAGCCAGCCGGCGGCTCCGGTGTACCAGCTCCAGCCGCCGCGCCCGGCGTGCTGCGGATGGGCGTAGACGCGTCGCCGCTGCCCAGCGCCGCCACCGCCATCACGACCCAGACCGCGGCGTGGGTGTACTGGCCGCCGTTCTCGCGCACCCCGGGCGGGTAGCCGCGGATGTAGCCGGGGTCCTGCGCCGACTGGTCGAAGGCGGGAGCGAGCAGCAGGATGACCCCGTTGGCGCGCTGCACCAGGCGGGCGCGCACCGCGTCGAGCGCGCGCTCGGCGCGGCCGGGAGCGACGGCGCGCGAGAGCACCGCCCAGCTCTGCGCCAGCGAGTCGATCTTGCATTCGTCGCGGTGGGCGGAGCCGAGCGGAGTGCCGTCGTCGTAGTAGCCGCGCCGGTACCAATCGCCGTCCCAGGTCAGCTCGAGGGCGTCGGCGAGCCGCGCCTGGTGCGCCCGGTAGCGCTCGGCCCGCGTCTCCTCGCCGCGCGCCGCGCAGAGCGGAGCGAAATCGCCGAGGACCCCGTGCAGGAAGAAACCCAGCCAGACGCTCTCGCCGCGCCCTTCGCGCCCGACCCGGTTCATGCCGTCGTTCCAGTCGCCGCTGCCGATCAGGGGCAGCCCGTGGGCGCCGGTGGTCATCGCCCGGTCGATGGCGCGCAGGGCGTGCTCGAGCAGCGACGCCTGCTCGGCGGCGACGGCGGGCTGCAGGTAGGCCTCGTCGGCCCCCTCCGCGAGCGGGGGCGCGGTGAGGAACGGCACCCGCTCGTCGAGCACCGTGGCGTCGCCGGTCGCCCGCAGGTAGCGCGCGAGGACGAACGGCAGCCAGAGCAGGTCGTCCGAGCAGCGGGTCCGGGTGCCCTGGCCGCCGGGCGGATGCCACCAGTGCTGGACGTCGCCCTCGACGAACTGGCGTCCGGCGGCGCGCAGCAGATGCTCGCGCGCCAGGTCGGGGCGGGCGAGGAGCAGGGCCATCGAGTCCTGGAGCTGGTCGCGGAAGCCGAAGGCGCCGCCCGGCTGCGAGTACCCCGAGCGTGCCCACAACCGGCAGGACAGCGTCTGGTAGAGCAACCAGCCGTTCATCATCAGGTCGAAGGTGTCGTCGGGCGTCTTCACCTGCACCGCCTCGAGCGTCCTCTCCCAGCTGCGGCGCACCTCGTCGCGCGCCGCTTCGGCCGCCGCCACCGTGCCGTAGCGGGCGAGCAACCCGCGCGCCTCGGCGACATCCCGGCCCTGGCCGAGCAGGAAGACCAGGCGGCGCGTCTCGCCGGGCGCCAGCGCGACCTCGACCTGCAGCGCGGCGCAGGGGTCGAGGCCGGCGCCGAGCCGCCCCGAGAGCTGCCGGTGGGCGAGCGCCGCCGGCGCCGTCAGCGAACCGTTGCGGCCGAGGAACGAGGTGCGATCGCCGCTCACCGAGCGCACCGCCTCGCTCGCGCCGGCGAAGGCGACGCGGAGCGCGAAGTCGCGGTTGTACGGATTGCGGGCGAACACCGCCCCGGTCGTCTCGTCGCGCTCGGTCACCACCTGCAGGTGGTGCCCTTCGCGCGGCGGTCCCAGCGCCCACTCGCAGTAGGAGAAAACGCTCAGCCGGCGCGGCCGCGCGCTGTCGTTGGTCAGCGTCAGCAACGAGAGCTTCACCGGGTCGCGGGCATCGACGAACACCTCGAGCTGGTGCCGCAGGCCCCGGGTGGTGCGCTCGAAGGTCGTGATCCCTGCGGCGTGGCGAGCGACACACGAACCTCCGCCCCGCGGCCGCAACGGGCCGGGGGTCGGCGTCCAGACCGCGCCACTCTCGTCGTCGCGCAGGAAGAGCGCTTCCCCGGTGGGGTCGCTCACCGGGTCTCCGGCGTGGGGCGTGAGCCGGTTCTCGCGGCTGTTTCCGGACCAGGTGAAGGCGGAGCCACCTGCGGTGACCACGGTCCCGAACTCCGGGTTGGCGATCACGTTGGCCCAGGGCAGGGGCGTCTCCTGGCCGCCATCGAGGCGGACGACGTACTCCCGCCCGTCGCCGCTGAAGCCCCCCAGCCCGTTGTCGAGCGTGAGATCGGGGAGCGACGGCAGCACGCCCGTGTCCTCGGCGGCGGAGGCCGTGACCGGCGTGGTGGCGACGAACGCCTCGGGCGGGGGCTCGGGCCGCTCCGGGTGGAGGCGGTCGAACTGCTGGGCGAGGTCGCCGCGACCGCCGTCGAGCACGGCGCTGGCGGCGCTCGCGAGCAGCGCGCGCTCGGCCTCCGAGAGGCGCTCGCCGCGCAGCAGGTAGGCGCCGCCCGGACGGTGCCGCCAGGAGCGCCAGGGGCCGTCGTCGAGCAGGGTCTCGAGCTGCACCTGCATGTCGTCGAGATAGCCGAGCGGGCTCTCGTTGACCAGGACGACGTCGGCGGCCAGGCCCTTGAGCCGCCAGTACTCCTGCGCCTGGAGCACCTGTCGCACCAGCCGCGGATCGTCTTCCTCGACCACCCGCACCAGCAGGATGGGGAGGTCGCCCGAGATGGCGTGGGGCCACAGCCCCTCCTGGCCCAGCGTGCTGCGCGACAGCACCGCCGCCGGGGCGCGCAACGAGCCGTCGGTGTAGAGCACTCTCGACGCGAGCCGCTCGAACAGGACCGCCTCGTCGCTGGTGATGCCGAGGTGACGCCGGCCGCTCTGCCCGGACGCGAAGGCGAGAGCGAAGGTGCGGGTGACCGCGGCGGCGTCGTGGTACTTGTGGGCGAGGGCGACGGCGGAGTCGCGGCTGCCCGCCACGCCGGTGGCGAAGGTGAGCCGCACGCGCCCGCCGGGCGGCAGCCGGACGCGCTGGCGCAGGCTCGCCACGGGATCGAGCACCGCACCGGTGGTGCCCGACAGGGGCCGCCCGTCGAGGGCCTGCGGATCGCTCGGGTCGCGGCCTCGACCCAGGAAGCGAGCGCGGTCGGTCTCCCACTCCACCGGGCCCGGCGGCCTGCCCTCGAAGCCGAGCACGTGCACCGCCCAGGTCGCGGCCTCGTCGGCGGCCCGCGGCCGCCGCCGGAACAGGAGCGCCGCAGCCTCGGGGAGGTACTCGCTCTCCACGAAGAGCTTCGCGAATCCGGGATGGGCGAGATCGTCGCCGGGGGGAGCGAGCACGATCTCGGCGTAGCTCGTCGCCTCGATCTCGCGCGGCCGATCGCCGTGATTGGTGAGCGCCAGCCGGCGCACCTCGACGTCGTCCTCGGTCGAGACGGCGATCTCGAGCTGCGTCGCGATGCCGTCGTCGCGGCGGCGGAAGATCGCCTTCTCCGGCTGGAAGGTGACCCGGTAGTCCTCCGGCTCCCTGCCGGTCGGCTGGTAGCTCGCGCTCCACACCGCTCCGCTGCGCACGTCGCGCAGGTAGAGCAGCTGGCCGCCGGGGTCGCGGGTGGCGTCGCGGCGGAAGCGGGTGACCGCCCGGCCGCGGCAGAAGCTGGCGCCGCCGCCGGCGTTGGTGATCACCGTGGTGTAGTTGCCGTTGCCGAGGAACTGCGCGTGCGGGACCGCGGTGTGCGGCGAACGGAACCGGCGCACCGTGGCCGAGGGGGCGGGCGGCGACAGGCGGGTCTCCTCGACCGGTCGTGGCCGGGTGATCGGCGCCCGCCGGGGCACGCGTTCCTGCAGGAGCAGCTCGGTGGCGCGCACGCGCGGGTCGGCGTGGAACCGTTCGACCATGCGCCGGCCGAGCAGCGCGTTGGCGATCGCCACGAGCGTCATCCCCTGGTGGTGCGCCATGTAGGCGCGCACCACGGTGCCCCCGGCGGCGGGCGCCGGGCTCTCGTCGTCGCTCGCCGCGCGGTGCGTGTAGTCGATGGCCTCGTAGAAGCCGTACGCGCCCGCGAGTCCCTGCGCCGCGAGCCGGCGCAGGTTGCGGACCGCCTGCGCCGGCTCGACCATGGCGGCGAGCGCGGTGGCGTAGGGGGCGACCACCAGCTCGTCGCCGAGCCCGCGCTTGAGGCCGAGGCCGGGCACGCCGAAGGACTTGTACTGGTAGGTCTCGTGGCGATCGACGACGTTGAACGCCGATTCCGAGATCCCCCAGGGTACGCCGCGCTCGGCGCCGTAGCGCCGCTGCGCCCGCACCGCCATGTGGCAGGTCTGGTCGAGCAGCGTCTGCGGGTAGCTGCGCATCAGCAGCAGCGGCATGAGGTACTCGAAGAGCGTCGCGCCCCACGACAGCAGGGTGGGCGAGCCGTCGACGCTGGTGACGAGCCGGCCGAGACGGAACCAGTGGGCCTGGGGCACCTCGCCGCGCGCGATGGCGAGGAAGCTGGCGAGCCGCGCCTCGGAGGCGAGCAGGTCGTAGTGGGAGGAATCGAGCCGCCCCGGCCCGTCGGCGTCGGCCAGCCGGTAGCCGGTGGCGAAGATGCGCCGTTGCGGGTCGTAGAGGAAGCCGAAGCGCATGGCATCGGCGAACGCCGCTGCGCGGGCGGCCAGAGCGGCGAGGCGCTCCGGGGCGCCGGGCCCGACGCCGGCGGCGGTGCCCTCCGAGAGGCGCCGCAGCCCTTCGGACAGGCAGATCAGCGCACCCGCGAGGTTGCCGCTGTCGACGGTGGAGACGTAGCGCGGCGGCAACGGCGCCAGGCTCTGCGAGTCGTACCAGTTGAGCAGGTGCCCTTCGTGGCGCTCGAGCCCCTCGATGGTGGTGAGCGTGGCGTCGGTGCGCGCGATCAGCTCCCCGGTGTCGATGAAGCCGAAGTCGTGAGCCGCCAGGGTGGCCAGCAGCCCCATGCCGATGTTGGTGGGCGAGGTGCGGTGGGCGATGCGCGGCTCCGGCATCTCCTGGACGTTGTCGGGCGGGAGACCATGGTCCTCCGCCCCGGTGAAAGTGGCGAAGTAGCGCCAGGTGTCGCGCGCGACGCTCTCCAGGTAGCGGCGGTCCTCGGCCTCGAGCTCGAGCTGCCGGGGCGCCACCGGCCGGCTGAGCAGGTAGGCGAGCCACGGCGCCAGCAGCCAGAGCAGCAGGATCGGCGACGCCACCGGCAGGGCGCCGGGCCGCGCCGCCGCCACCAGCGCCACCCCCGCGGCGGCGAGCAGCGGGCTGGCTGCCATCGCGCGCGCGAAGGGGCGCAGGCCGCGCCGGCTCCAGCGCCTGGCGCGGACCGCGGTGTGGGCGGCGGTCTCCCATTCCAGCAGCCGGCGCTGGGTGACCAGGCGCACCAGCGTGACGGTGATCGCGTGCACCATCTGCCACGCCTGGCTGGCGAGGAAGACGAGCTGCAATGCGACGCGCGCCAGCGCCACCGCCAGCTCCTCGCCGGCGTCGCGCAGGAAGACGCGCCAGGGCAGGCGCCGCTCCGGGCCGCCGAGCGCGGTGAGCAACGGTGGATAGAGCGGCGCGGCGAGACCGGCGAGCACCGCGCCCGTCCATACCCAGGCGCTGCCCGGCAGCCACGTCCAGCCGAGCAGGAGCAGCCCCGTCGTCGCCGGCGGCACCAGGCTGCGGCGCAGGTTGTCGAGGATCTTCCAGCGCGAGATCAGGGGGAGGCGGTTGCGCTCGAGGCCGCCCGCCCGGTTGCGCACCCAGGGGAACAGCCAGAGCAGGATCTGCCAGTCCCCGCGCACCCAGCGGTGCTGGCGGCGGGCGTGGGCCAACACGCTCGCCGGGTAGTCGTCCACCAGCTCGACGTCGCTGACCAGCGCGGTGCGCGCGTAGATCCCCTCGAACAGGTCGTGCGAGAGCAGGGCGTACTCGGGGATGCGCCCGTCGAGGGCGGCCGTGAAGGCATCGACGTCGTAGAGCGCGCGAAGAGCGAGCCCGCGGCGCTCGCCATGGTGACGCTCACCCGCGGCTGCAGGATGCCGTATCCCTCGGTGACGCGGCGCAGCCGCGGATCGACGTAGGGCCGGTTGAGCGGGTGCGCGATGATGCCGACCAGCGCCTTCGCGGCGTCGCGCGGCAGCCGGGTGTCGGAGTCGAGGGTGATGCAGTAGCGCACGTCGGGGAGCAGGGCGGGGTCGCCCACGCGCACCCGCAGGCCGACGTCGACCGCCCCGCGCAGCAGGCGGTTGAGCTCCTCGAGCTTGCCGCGCTTGCGCTCCCAGCCCATCCAGGTGCCTTCGCCGGGATTCCACTGCCGATCGCGGTGGAAGAGGAAGAAGCGGTCGCCGCCCCCCTCCGGCGAGCGTGCCGAGCGCGCATTGAGCTCCTCGATCCCGGCCTGCGCGGCGGCGAGGATCTCGGCGTCCTCCGGCATCACCTCGCTCGGCGCGTCCGGAAAGTCGGTCAGCAGGGCGAAGTGGATGCGCGGGTCGAGGTTGCCGAGCGCGAGCACCTCGAGGTGCGCGACCAGCTCCTCGGCCTCGGCGACGCTCGACAGCAGGGTGGGGACCACGACCAGCGTGCGGGCATCGTCGGGGAGCCCGGCGGCGAGATCGAGCCGGGACAGGCGTCGCGGCGGCGCCAGCCAGGCGACCAGCCGCTGCACGCAGGCGATGGCGAGATCGCTCGCCGGCAGCAGCAGCAACAACGCCACCGCCAGCTGCGTCGCCCGCGTCGCGCCCTCGCTCCGCGCGTAGACGGCGCCCAGCCCGGCGAGCAGGAGGGTCAGGCCACCGATCGGTCCGAGGTAGAGCGCGGTGGCGTGGGCGTACGCGAACCTGCGCACGCGCAGGCGCAGGCCGGGGCGGTAGGCGACGTCCGCCTCCAGGCCGCGCCGCCCCTTGCCGATGAGGTGGTGGCCGACATGGGCGGCCCGATCGCCCAGGGTGCCCTCCTCGGCGGCCTGGCGGGCGCTCTCGACGGCGCGCAGCGCCACGCGCAGCTGCGCGTCGCCGCCTTGGGCGCGGATCCCGGCCAGCTCCTCCACCGCCTGCCGGTAGCGGTCGCGGCTCGCGAAGTCCATGCGGCCGTAGACGCCCGGCGGGTCCTGCCGGAGCACGCGCTCGACCAGGCTCACCGCCTCGAAGTACTCGCTCCAGTCGAGCGTGGCGCACAGCCGCAGGCTGCCGATCACGTTGGCGACCGAGATCTGCGTGGCCGCCTGCTCCTGGTGCTCGGCCCGGATCGCGTCCTCCGAGCTCAACTCCTGGGTGGCGAGGTGGCCGTCCACCGCCGAGCGGATCGCCGCCAGCCGGGGACCGTACTCGCGAATGCGTTGCAGCAGCTGTACGACGAACGCGGTGTGCAGCTCCGGCGGCAGCGGCGGCAGCTCGCCCTGGCCCCCCTCGTCGATGCGCGCCACGTAGGCGTCGGCGGCGCGGCGCGCCACGCGGCCCTGGAGCGTCCGCGCGGCGAGCCGTCTCAGATTCTCGATCAGCGCCAGCTTCAGCATGCTCGGCCAGGCCCACAGCTCGCCGATGGTGAGCGGAGCGACCGACTGGAAGCTGTTCATGAAGCGCATCAGCTGCGCGCGGTCGAGACGGCTGTCGGTGTGGCGGATCAGCTCGACCGCCATGGCATAGACGCGCGCGGTGCCGGCGAGCTCGCGCGACGCCAGCTTGGGCAGCTCGCGGTAGTAGCCGCGCGGCAGGTTCTGACGGATGCCGCGAATCTCGGAGGCGACGAGGTGGAAGTTGTCGAGGATCCACTCCGCCGCCGGGGTGACGAACTCGCCGCGATGGACGTCGTCCGCCAGGGTCCGGTAGGCCGCCTCGAGCACGCGCGTGTTGTCGTCCAACCGCCGGTAGGTGCGATCGCCGCCACGGCGGAAGTCGGGGTCGAGGGTGAACCGGGCCGCCAGCGCCTTGGCCCGCTCCTCGAGCTGCTCGATGCTCGACAGCTCGTCGCGCAGCGGCTTGTCGAGCGCCATCGGCCGGCGGCGCAGGGAGAGCCGGCGGAGCAGCGTCGCCAACGATTCGGACAGCAGCGGACCTCCTGGCGTGCCCGCGGAGGGCGGCGGGCCCGGCTGCCACAATATACGTGCCCGTCGGGGCGATGCCGTCCCCGCCCGCGGCCGGCGCCCGGGCCGATCCTCCCGGGCGCCGGTCGTGCTCCACCGAGCGTCAGTCCTCCTTGTCGATCACGACCTCGAGGTACGCGCTCGGCAACACCAGGGTCGAGTCCGCGGAGCGATTGCCCTGCTCCATCAGCTCGATCAGGTCGCTCGTGAAAGCCTCCTGCCGGGCCGGGTCGAGCGCCGCGTAGGTCCTGTTGATCGGACCGTAGTAGGTGCGGAAGACCTCGATCCAGTGCTCGGGCGACCGGTAACGGAAGGTGAAGTCGCGGTTCCGGGTGTGCACCGCCTTCGCGCTCCGCCCGAACAGCTCCTCGAGGCGCGCCGCCGTTCCCCAGAGCGCCGGGGACTTCGTGCCGGGCGGCGGCGGCACGTACCTGCCGATCGTCTTGAACAGCTGCCCGATGAAGCCGTCGGGAGTCCAGTTCGCGAGCCCGATGCGGCCGCCCGGCCGGCACACGCGCGCCAGCTCGGCCGCCGCCCTCTCCTGGTCCGGCGTGAACATCACGCCGAAGGTCGAGATCACGACGTCGAACGAGCCGTCCGCGAAGGGCAGGTTCTCGGCATCGGCCTCCTGGTAGCGGACCGTGTGCCCCTCGGCCTCGGAGCGCAGCCGGCCGGCCTCGAGCAGCGCGGGGACGTAGTCCGTGGAGGTGACCTCGCACCAGCGCCGTGCGGCGGCCAG
>JAFNAE010000065.1 GCA_017860005.1 Acidobacteriota bacterium
CGGCTCGGTCACGGTCCACGCATAGGGCGGGTCGGCGAACACGAGGTCGAAGCGCTCTCCCGCGGCGCCCAGCGTGCCGAGCGCCTCCGGCAGGGCGCCCCGCAGAAGGCGGGCGGCGCCCGGGGCCACGAGCTTCAGGTTCCGCTCCAGGGCGCGCTGCGGCTCCCGGCCCGATTCGACGAACACCGCCTCGAGCGCGCCCCGACTCAGCGCTTCGAGTCCGACGCTCCCCGAGCCCGCGAAGAGGTCCAGGAAGCGCGCTCCGGGGATCCGCTCGCGCCAGATGTCGAGCAAGGCCCCGCGCACTCTCGCCTCGCTCGGACGGATGCCGGTAGGCACCACCAGCGCGCGTCCCTTGAGCTCTCCGGCTTCGATCCGGACTCCGCGCGCTGCCTTCAGGAGCCGTTCCTCCGCGACAGGAGGCGGACGAAGAAACGTCGGAAGCCGTCCCTCGGCACGTAGATGGTGAGCGGCTGGTCGGGCGACGAGAGCTCCACCCCGAGCCCGTCGGCCGTGAAGGAGATCACCTCGAAGCGCAGGCCGTCGGTGCGTTCCAGCAGGTCGCCGGGCCTGGGTTCGTAGCGGGCCGGCAGGTCGCTCTCGCGCACCGCGGTCTCGGCCACCGCTTCGATGTCGCGCACCACCGCCAGCACGGTCTGCAGCGCCAGGCTGTGGGACGCGTAGCGCCCGAACCGGAAGCGGAGCGGCGCCCGATCCGGCAGGTCGAGGGCGAGCAGGCAGGACTCGACCCACGCTCCGCCCGGCGAGTCGCCGCGCAGGTCGGTCTCGGACAGATCCTGCTCCGAGATCCGACGCACGAAGGCGGCCGCATCCTCCGCGCCGACCTCGCCGAGCCGCATCGCCTCCTGTCCGGGCGGGCCCTCCAGCAGCCGGACGGTGCCGTTGGCGAAGAGCGTCACCTCGCGCCTGCCGATCGTGCTGGAGCAGTCCTCCCGCACCAGGACACGCGACCGTGGGTCCTCGCTCTCCCCGTCGGCCGGGGCCGTGGCGAGCATCAGGAGCAGGACCCCGGCCGCGTGCGCTGCGATCATCCTTCCGCCTCCTCGAAGCTCTGCAGCGCGAAGCGCAGCTCGTCCCCGGCCCCGATGCGCGCGTCGAGCCGCGCCTCCCGCGTGCGCTCGAGTGCACGCCGGATGCCGGGGCCGGGCGGCAGGCCGGCGGCCACCAGGTCCGCGCCCCGCACACGCAGCCGGAGCGGGCGGAGCTCGGCCAGATCGCGCTCGACCCAGCGGCGCGCGCCCGGTCCGCGGGCCGCCACCGCCGCCAGTTCCTCCGCGCTGCACGGCGCGAGCGCGCGCGCCACCGCGTGCGCCGGGGGCTCGCTCTCGCGGGCGAGCAGCGAACCGGCCCGCTCCACCCGATCCGGCCCGGCGACGACGAGCTCGCGCTCGCCGGCCGCCAGCGCGAGCCGGGCCGCCAGGCGGCGGCGCGCGGGCCGGGCGAGCGGAACGGCGAGCAGCAGCAACGCCAACCGCCAGGCGGAAGGCGCCCCCGGATCGCGCCCCGCCCAGTCCAGCGCCGCCACCGTCTCGACCCATTTCGCAATGAGCTCCGCGCCCGGATGCGCCCCTTCGAGATCGGGGTCGAGGGCCTTCCACAGGCCCAGCTCCGCGCCGCGGGCGAACGCCTGGACGAGGTTCCCGGTGGCGTCGAGCAGGAGCGCCAGCTCGCACCGGAGCCGGTCGCCCGATACGCCCGCGAGGGCGGCGCCGCCGAGCGCTTCGCGGGCCTGGGCTTCCGTGGCGGACTCGAAACGGAACCCGAACCTGCGCTCGAAGCGCAGCCCGCGCAGGATGCGGGTCGGGTCGTCCCGGAACGAGGCGCCGTGCAGGACGCGCAGGCGCCCGGCGGCCAGGTCCGCGCGTCCGCCCACCGGGTCGCGCAGCTCGGGCGGCGGTGGCTCGATCCGGAGCGCGAGCGCGTTGATCGTGAAATCGCGCCGCTGAAGATCGCGGTCGAGCCCGGCGGGCTCGACTCGCGGCAGCGCGCCGGGCGCCTCGTAGCGCTCCGACCTCGCCGCCGCGACGTCGACGGCGGCACCGTCGTCGAGCTCGACCGTGGCGGTGAGGAAACGGTCGTGTCGCCGCAACCTGCCGCCCAGCGCCTCGGCGAGCCCCGCGGCGAGCCGCTCGGCGCGCCGGGCGCCTTCCACGACCAGGTCGAAGTCCGCAGTCGGCTCGCCGCGCAGCAGGTCGCGCACGCCGCCGCCCACCCACCAGGTCTCGATCCGGAGCTCTCGGGCCGCGGCGCGGATCGCGCCGAGGCGGCCGCCGAGCGGCGCGGGCAGCCGTTCGAGCAGCGCGGGCAGGCTCCTCGGCTCGGCGAGCGCGGGCACGGTCCGATTCTACGTCCTGGGCGCGCTCAGAGCCCGAGCCGCTCGACGCTGCCCGCGCCCACCAGGCGCTCGATGGCGGCGGCGAGCTCCGGCGAGTAGGCCACGCGCAGACGCTCGCCGGCCTCGATCTCCACCGCGCCGCCACCTGCGTCCCGACGGATCACGAAGCGGACCGGCGCCTCCCCCGGGTGATCGGCGAGCAGGTCCCGGAGCTCGACGAGCAGCCCCTTGGAGGCCCGCTCGGGGATCGCCACGCGCACCCCGGTGACCAGCCTGCGCGCCGCCCGCTCGATCGGCACCAGCTCGTCGGCGGTCAGCTCGTGCTCCCCACCCCGTTCGCGGACGACCCCGCGCACCAGCAGGGCGGCGTCCTCCACCAGCAACGGCTCGTACTTGCGCAGCGCGTCGACGAAGAGCGTCACGTTGATACTGCCGGTCAGATCCTCGAGCACGAAGCGTCCCATCACCTTGCCCGCGTTCGGACCGCTCTTGATCTTGGCCCTCTTGATGCGCGTCACCAGCCCGCCCACCGTGGCCTCGCCCTGGAAGCCCTCGCGGAGCTCGCGCGTCGTGTGCGTGGTGAGCGCCTTGAGGCGTGCCTCGAAGGGAGCCAGCGGATTGCCGGTCAGGAAGAAGCCGAGCGCCTCCTTCTCGGCGCGCAGGCGGTGCTCCTCGGGCCACGCCGTCACCGCATCGTCGATCGCCGGCGCGGTCTGCTCGTGCGAGCCGGCGGCGAACAGGCTGCCCTGGCCCGCCTCCTCGGCGCGCCGCCGCCGCTGCGCCCAGTCGACGGTCCGCTCGAGCGCCGCCGCGAGTGCGGCGCGATGCTGGCCGAAGGCGTCGCAAGCGCCGGACTTGACGAGGGTCTCGAGCACCTTCAGGTTGACGGCGCGCGGATCCACCTCGGCGACCAGCTGGGCGAGGCTGCGGAACCGGCCCACCCGGCGACGCGCCGTGAGCACCGCCTCGGCGGCGGCCTCACCGAGACCCTTGACGCCGCCCAGCCCGAAGCGGATGGCCTCGCCGTCGACGTTGAACGACCACTCGCTGACGTTGACGTCGGGCGGCAGCACGGGGATGCCCATCTCCCGGCACTCCGAGACGTACTTGACGAGATCGTCGGTCGAGGCGATCTCCGAGGAGAGCATCGCGGCCATGAACGCGACCGGGAAGTGCGCCTTCAGGTACGCCGTCTTGTAGGCCAGCATGGCGTAGGCCACGCTGTGGCTCTTGTTGAAGCCGTAGCCCGCGAAGGGCTCGATGTAGTTCCACAGCTCCTCGGCCTTGGCGCGGCGGAACCCCTTGCGCTCCGCGCCGGCCAGGAACTTCTCCTTCTGCTCCGCCATCACCTCGGCCTTCTTCTTGCCCATCGCCTTGCGCAGGACGTCGGCCTCGCCCATGCTGTAGCCGGCGATCTCCACCGCGAGCTGCATCACCTGTTCCTGGTAGGCGATGACCCCGTGGGTCTCACGCAGGATGGGCTCGGTTTCGGGCAGGATGTAGGTGACCTTCCGGCGTCCGAGCTTGCGCGCGATGAATTCGTCGACCATGCCGACCGAGAGCGCGCCCGGCCGGTAGAGGGCGTTGAACGCCGCCAGCTCCTCGAAACGCGAGGGCTGCGCGCGCTTGAGCATGTCGCGCATGCCGGCGGACTCGAACTGGAAGATGCCGCTTGTCCGGCCCTCGGCGAAGATCCGGAACGTCTCCGCGTCGTCGAGGGGTACCGCGTCGAGATCCAGATCGATGCCCCGGTGCCGGAGGATGTTGAGGGCGTCGTCGACCACGGTCACGGTCTTCAGGCCGAGGAAGTCCATCTTGAGGAGGCCCAGGCGCTCGACCCCCTTCATGTCCCACTGGGTGACGATCTCGTCCTTGTTGGTCTTGTAGAGCGGGACGATCTCGTCGATCGGCACCGGCGTGATCACCACGCCCGCCGCGTGGACCGAGGCGTGCCGGGTGAGGCCCTCGAGCCGCGAGCCGATCTCGACCACCTCCCGGATCTTGGCGTCGCTCCTCATCTCGGCTGCGAGACTGTCCACGGTCCTCGCCGCCTCGCCCAGAGACTTCTCCATCTCGGGCAGCAGCTTCGCCACCCGGTCCACCGCGGCGAACGGCAGCCCCATGACCCGCCCGACGTCGCGCAGGACGCCTTTGGCGGCCAGGGTCCCGAAGGTGATGATCTGGGACACCCGGTCGCGTCCGTATTTCTCGGCGACGTACTGCAGCACTTCGCCCCGGCGCCGCTGGCAGATGTCGGTGTCGATGTCGGGCATCGACCGGCGCTCGGGGTTGAGGAAGCGCTCGAACAGGAGGTCGTACTGCAGCGGGTCGATGTCGGTGATCCGCATCGCGTAGGAGACCAGCGACCCGGCCGCCGATCCCCGCCCCGGGCCGACCGGAATCGAGTTCTCGCGCGCGTTGCGGATGAAGTCCCAGACGATCAGGAAGTAGCCGGCGAAGCCGACGCGCCGGATGACGTCGAGCTCGTGGCGCAGGCGCTCCCGGTAGGCCTCCTCCGGGTGACGGGAGAAGACCTCTGGAGTACGGCGCCGGAGCTCGGCCAGCCGCGCTTCGAAGCCTTCCTGGGCCACCGACGTGAAATAGGAGTCCACCGTCTCGCCCGCGGGCACCGGAAACTCCGGCAGGTGCACCCCGCCCTCGCCGATCTCGACCTGGCAGCGCTCGGCGATGGCGAGCGAGTTCTCGAGCGCCTGCCCGTCGCCGGGGAAGATGCGCGCCATCTCCTCCGCGGTCTTGAGGTAGAACTCCTGGGTCGCGTACCGCATGCGATCGGGATCGGCCAGGGTGGTCTGCGTGCCGATGCAGAGCAGCACCTCGTGCGCCGCAGCGTCCTGCTGGCGCAGGTAGTGGCAGTCGTTGGTCGCCACCAGCGGAATGTCCAGGCGCCTGGACATGCGGCGCAGGACCTCGTTGGCCGCACGCTGCTCCGGAATGCCGTGATCCTGGAGCTCGAGGAAGAAGTTCCCGTCCCCGAGAATCTCCCGGTAGCGTCTCGCGGTCGACTCCGCATCCTCTTCCCGACGCGCGAGGATGCGCTCGTTCACCTCCCCCTTCAGGCAAGCCGAGAGACCGATCAGGCCCTCGGCGTGGCGCGCGAGCAGATCGTGGTCGATGCGCGGCTTGTAGTAGTACCCGTCGAGGTAGGAGCGCGTGGTGAGCTTGATCAGGTTGCGCCAGCCGGTCATGTCGCGCGCCAGCAGCACGAGATGGTTGCTCGACTTGCGCTGCGGATCCCGCTCGGTGTGCGGTCCCTGCGCGACATAGGCCTCGATGCCCAGGATCGGCTTGATCCCGGCCTTCCGGGCGCGGTCGTAGAACTCGATGGCCCCGAACAGGTTGCCGTGATCCGTGATGGCGAGCGCCGGCATGCCGGCGAGCCGGGCCGCGGCGATCACGTCGTCGAGGCGATTGGCGCCGTCGAGCAGGCTGTACTGGGTGTGGAGGTGGAGATGGACGAACGACATCAGCGCCCGCCGTCCGGCGCCTGCGGGCCGCGCCGCCGGCGCGGCGCGTCGCGAACCGGCGACCCCGCCCTCACGTCGCCTCCCCCGCGAAGCGATTGGCACGCACGATGTAGTCGACACCCGAGGCGACCGTCACCACGGCCACCAGGTAGGCGGCCACCATGGCGGCCGGCTCGAGGCGCAGGTCGAGGCCCGACAGCAGGACCAGGATCACGGTCGCGACCTGCAGCGCGGTGTTCACCTTGCTCAGGGGGCTCGGCGGGAAGCGGGTCACACCCGAGGCCAGGTAGAGGAGCAGCGCGACCACCACGATCACGACATCGCGTGTGATCACCAGCGCCGTGACCCACGCGGGCAGCACGTAACCGGCGTGCAGGTTCGGGATCGCGAGCACGACGTAGGAGGTGACGAGCAGGAGCTTGTCCGCGGCCGGGTCGAGGTAGGCGCCGAGCACGGTCTGCTGGCGCCAGATGCGCGCGATCGCTCCGTCGAGCGCGTCGGTGATCCCGGCCGCCGCGAAGACCCAGAGCGCCCCGCGCACGTCGCCGGCCAGCACCGAGATCACGAACACCGGGACCAGGGCCATGCGCAGGACGGAGAGGAGGTTCGGAACGTTGAAGGTCACGGCTCGCTCTCCCCCGCGGCCAGCGCGCCGCGGATCCAGGACATCGCCTCCTGTCCCGACAGCACGGCGCCGGGCAGGCAGTCGCTCGAGGACCCGGTCAGGCCGCAGTCCGCCGCGGCGTCGCACAGTGCCTCCCGGGACCAGCCTCCCGCCGGGGCGAGGCGCGAGCACGAGGGCGGCGAGCTCCCGGCGCTCGCCGCGCGGAATACCGCCTCGAGCGCTTCCCCCCTCCGGATGGCGCGGTCCGGCTCGAAGCGGTGGAGGTTCTCGTCGACGCGCATGAGGCCGAGGTTGACCACGCGCACCACCTCGTCCTGCGCCGGGTGACCGACCACGTCGGAGGCGATCTTCCCGACCGCGGTGCGCCCGGCGCGAACGCCCGGGACCAGCCAGTAGAGCAGCCGCGCGAACTCGGCGCGCGAGAGAGGGTTCCGCCGCGCAGCGGCCTGCACCGCCTCCGGGGCGTGTCCGAGCCGCCACAGGAAGCGCGCACGATCGAGCGCCACCTCGACGCGCGCATCGTCCGGCCGAGCCGCGGCCAGCGCCTCGAGGCGGCGCAGGGCCGTTTCGGCCTCGCCGAGCTCGAGCTCGAGCTCCGCCAGACGCAGCGACGAGTCCGGCTCGAGCGGCGACGTCGCCTCCAGCGCGCGCAGCGCCGTCAGCTCGGCCGCGGTGTCGCCGCGTGCGAGCGCCAGCGCAGCCGCCGCGCGCCAGGTCGCCGGGTCGCGCGGCCGCCACGCCGTCAGTCGTTCGAGGTCGCGTCGAGCCTCGCCGGGGCGGCCGCGGCGGATCGCAGCGTCGATCCGATCGCGCACCGTGATCACCGCCCGCTCCTCGAGCGTCACGGCGCGGGCGGCGGCAGGACCGGAGGCCGCGGCGAGCTCACGCAGGATGGCGTAGGCCTCGACCACGTCACCGGCGCCCTCGCGGGCCCGCGCCTCGAGCAGGCGCACCCCGGGTCGACCCCGCGCTTCGACCGGGAGCTTCTCGAGCTCGACGAAAGCCTCGGCACCTCGCCCCGAGACCAGGCGGGCCTCCGCGCGCATCACGTGCGCGGCGCCCGCGGGCTCGCGCGTGTCGAGACGATCGACCTCGGCCTCGATCGCGCGCGGCTCCTCGCCCGCCAGCAGCCGGGCATGGAGCGGGGACCAGACGGCGCTCACGCTCCCGGTCAGTGCCTGGCCCGGCTCGGGCAGGAAGTCGCGGAGGTCAGCGGGAACCGCGGCTCGGGTCGGACGCCCCGGCGGCGGCGGCGCGCACGCCGAAACCGCGGCGAGCAGTGCCGCCAGCGGAGCGACCGCGCGGTAGAGGTCCCGGCGCACCATCCCGGGAAGCGGGTCAGACCTCGGGCGAGGCCGACGCGATGGTGGCGATGGCGTGCTTGTAGACCAGCACTTCGCGCCCCTGCGCCTCGATGACGACTGCGAAACGGTCGAAACGTCGGATCCGCCCGTCGATGCGCTTGCCGGTCACCAGTTCCACGGTCATGGCGCGGCCGTCCTTGAGACTCTGGAACAGGAAACCGTCCTGGATGTTGATATTCGGCTTGTTCATTCCGCCTCTCGCCTCAGTTCTCGAGCCGTCGCGCGAGCCGCTCCGCGAGGGAATCGGCGCTGCGAGCGTCGTGCCATTCGATGCCGGGCTCGCGTCGGAACCAGGTTTCCTGTCGTTTTGCATATCTGCGCGTCGCCACCACGATGCGCCGCGTAGCCTCCTCGAGATCGTACTCCCCCGCCAGGTGCCGGACCCATTGCGAGTACCCGATCGCCTGGAACGCTGGGGCCTCCGGGCCGACGCCGCTCGCCAGCAGCGCGCGGACCTCGTCGAGCCAGCCGCGCGTCACCATGAGTCGGACGCGCACGCCGAGACGATCGTACAGAACGCCGCGCGGAAGCGTCAATCCAATGCGGATCACCCCGGACACCGCTTCGCGCACGAAGGGCGAGCTCGAGAGCCACTCCGAGAGGGGGCGACCGCTGGCGAGCGCCACTTCGAGCGCACGCAGCGTCCGCTGCGTGTCACCGGGCGCGAGGCGCGCCGCGGTCGCGGGATCGAGCCGCTCGAGCTCGGCGCGCAACGGCGCCAGGCCCTCCCGGCGATGGCGCTCGCGCAGCCGCTCGCGGACGCGCGGATCGACCGGCGGCATCGGCGCGAGGCCCTCGAACAGCGCGCGCAGGTAGAGCCCGCTGCCGCCCACCACCAGTGCCGGCCGCCCGCGCGCCGCGATCTCGGCCAGCGCGCGTCGCGCCAGCTCGGTGAAGCGGCCGGCGGAGTACCGCTCGCCGGGATCCAGGATGTCGACCAGGTGATGCGGCACGCGCGCGCGCTCCGCCTCGTTCGGCTTGGCGGTGCCGATGTCGAGGCCGCGGTAGGCCTGGAGCGCGTCGGCGTTGACGATCTCGCCGCCGGCCCGCTCGGCGACGGCGAGCGCCAGCGCGGACTTGCCGACCCCGGTCGGCCCCAGGACAGCGAGGACTCGCGTCACGCACGGAGTCTAGCGGGCAGGAGGGAGCTCGCGTGGCGAGCCCGGCAGGCGGAGCCGCCAGGGACCTGCGGCGCGCCATCGAAGTACGACCTCGCCGTCGCGATCGGTGCGCAGGACGCGGGCTCGCCTCTCGATCAGGCGTTCGAGCGCCGGCGCCGCGGGGTGCCCGAAGGGATTGGTCGAGCCGGCCGACACCACCGCCAGCCGAGGCCGCACGGCGGCCAGCAAGGCGCTCGTCGACGAGCCCGCGGAGCCGTGGTGCGCGACCTTCAGGAGGTCGGCTGCGAGGCGGTCGCGGGCGAGGCGGACCAGCGCCTCCTCTCCGGCGCCGTCGAGATCGCCGGTGAAGAGCAGCCGCCGTCCTCCGGCGCTCGCCAGGAGCACGAGCGAGGATCGGTTGTCGCCGCCCGGAAACGGCGCCGTTCCCGGATAGAGGACCTCGAGCGAGAAGCCGGCGCGCTCGAACCGCTGGCCCGCGACGGGACGGCGCACGCCGGTCCGCGAGCGCTGCCCCAGGATGGCGAGACACGCCGTGCCCGGAGCGCCCGCTGGGGCCCAGACCTCCTGGATCGGCAGATGGACCGCGAGGTCGGCGAGCCCCTGGCAGTGATCGCGGTCGGTGTGCGAGAGGACGACCAGGCGCAGCCTCGCGATGCCGCGATCCACGAGCAGGGGGTGGAGGACGCGGCCGCCGAGGTCGTAGCCCGGGGCTCCTCCGCCGTCGATCAGGATCGCCTCGCCGCCCTGCGTCAGCAGCGTCGCGTCGCCCTGGCCGACGTCGACGAACACGGCCTCGAACTCTCCGCCCGGGCGCGGCCCGTGCCCGCTCGTCGCAGCAGCCAGGAGGGCCAGAGCCGCGGCGCGCCGCCACCTCCCGCCTTCGGCCAGGGCGGCGAGCAGCAGGGCGAGGGCGAGGCCGCTCGCCCAGCCTCCGGGCCACGCGGTGGCGACCAGCGGCGACGGCGGCAGGGCCGCGAGGGCGTCGAGCGGCAGCGCCAGCGGGTCGAGCGCGCGGGCGGCGAGATCGGCCACGCCGCTCGGCACGAGCAGCGCGAGGATCGTCCAAGCCAGGGAGCCGGCCAGCGCGGCCACCGCCCACGGCCCGGCAGCCAGATTGAACAACGGCGCCAGGGGGGCCCAGTCGCCGAACGCCGCGACGCTCCAGGGGAGCGCGGCGGCCTGCGCGGCGAGCGAGGCCGCGACCGGCAGCGCGATCGCCTTCGGCAGGACCCCGATCCAGCGTCCCGCCCATCGCGGCGCGAGACCGAGCAGCCCCGCGGTGGCGGAGAACGAGAGCTGGAAGCCCGGGTCGAGACAGAGATCGGGCGCGAGCGCGAGGCAGGCGACGAGCGCGAGGGCCAGACCCTGTCGGGCTCTCGGCACGCGCCGGAGCGCGAGGCCACCGAGCGCCAGCAGCGACATCAGCGAAGCCCGGAGGACCGACGGCGCGGGCCCGACCGCGAGCACGTAGAGGGCGACGGAGCAGGCGACGGCGGCGAGACGGGCCGGCCGGGGCAGCCACGCGCCCGCGGCCCCGGCGAGCAGCGCGACGAGCGAGACGTTGAAGCCCGACACGGCCACCAGGTGGGCCAGCCCGCAGCGGCGCAGCGCTCGCTGCCAGCTCTCGCCGAGCGCGCCGGCCTCGCCCAGCACCAGCGCGCGCGCCAGCGCGAGCCCGGGCCGCGCCGTGCGGCCGGGAGCCTCGAACGGACGACGGGCGACGGCGCGCACCCGTGCCGCGAGGCGGGCGACCGGGCCTGGCGGGCGCTCGAGCTCGAGGAATCGAGCCGACTTCACGCGCAATCGCAGCGGCCCCGGCGGCCCGGTCCGCTCGTTGGCGTAGCCGGGCGAGCGAACCAGGGGACCCCTCACCCGCACCCCTGCGCCCCACGGCGGCGGCGCCAGCGAGCGCGCCAGCTCGACCCGCAGCCGGGTGCGGCCGCGGGCCACCACGAGGCCGCCCCGCCAGCGCAGCCGCTCCAGGCAGAGGGTGCCGCTCCAGGTCCCGGGCCGCTCGCTCCAGGGCTCGCACACCGACCCGGTCGCCTCGGCCACCGCTCCGGCGGCGGGCAGGGCCACCGGCGATCCGAGCAGGGCGACCAGGGCTCCGGTCGCCGCGCACGCCAGCACGAGACCAGCCCGGTGCCCGAGGCACAGGCCGAGCGCGGCGAGCAGCGCCGCCTGCGCGACCGAAGCCGGCCGGACCAGCAGCACATGCGCCGCGATCCCGGCGGCGAAGGCGCACGCCGGGAGCACCGCCGGCGCGGGCGAGGAGTCCATCCTCGCGGAGGACGGAATCCGGCTCCCGCTACCTTCTCAGTCGGAGGGTGGACCCATCGCCACGGGCGAGAAGAGCGAGAGCAGGGGCAGCTCGAAGCGCTCGCGCAGAGCGCGCACGTAGAGGCGCTCCCGAGCCTCGGCCAGCTCCCGCGCGGGCGCCGCTGCCAGCGCGGCGGCCAGCGCCCGGTCCACGCGCGCGCGCAGAGCGGCGTCCTCCTCGGCGCCGAGCGTCCGGGCGAGCTCGGCCACCGTCTCACCGTCGATCCCGCCGAGCGCCTTCTCGACCTCTTCGAAGCTGCCCGCCAGGGCGAGGAGACGCCGCTCGAGCGCCGGGCGGCCGGGCAACCCGGCCGGCAGCGCGCGGGCGAGCGCGGCGAGCCGCTCCTCGAGCGGCGGACCAGGATCGGCGAGCGGCCGCGCGCCGCCCGCCTCCGCTTCGAGCCGTTCGCTCCAGGCCGCGTGGACCGCCGCCGAGAAATATCGGAGGCTCGAGATACCGCGCCGTGACCGGCGCTCGCGCTGGCGCACGAAGAGCCGTTCCATCTCGGCCATCACCAGCTCGACCGGGATGCCCGCCCGGCGCCATTCGACAGCCGTCGCCCAGTCCTCGGCCGAGAGCAGCGTGGCCCGTCCGCGCAGCGTCAGGAAGCGCTCTTCCAGGGCCCGGAAGTAGGCCTGGTCCTCGGCCGTGCCCGAGGATTCACCCTCCCCGGTTGAGCTCATGGATGCGGCGCAGGCCGATCAGGGTCAGCAGCGGCTCGACGCGGCCGATGTGGCGCGATGCCGAGGCGACGATCTCCGCATGCCCGCCGGTCGCCACGACCTCCGCGAGATCGGGGATCTCCGCGCGCAGACGCTCGAGGATGCCGTCCACGAGCCCGACGTAGCCGTGGAAGATGCCGGCCTGCATCGCGGCCGCGGTGTTGCTGCCGACCAGACGCTCGGGACGCTGGATGTCCACCCGGTACAGGCGCGAGGCGTGGGCGAACAGCGCCTCCGCCGAGATGAGGATGCCGGGCGCGATGATCCCCCCGACGTACTCGCCCTTCCGGTTGACGACGTCGAAGGTCGTCGCGGTGCCGAAGTCGACCACCACGACCGGCGTGCCGTAGAGCTCGCGCGCCGCGAGCGCGTTGACGATACGGTCGGCGCCGACCTCGGCGGGATTGTCGTAGCGGATCGGCATCCCGGTGCGCACCCCGGGCTCGACGAACAGCGGCTCCTGCCCGAAGTACTCCCGCGCCAGCCGTTGCAGCGTCCCGTGCAGCGGCGGGACGACCGAGGAGATCACGACCGCGCGGACCTCTGCCGGATCGAGCGCGGCACGCGCCAGGAGGGTGAGCAGGAGCGCGCCATATTCGTCGGAGGTGCGCTCGACTTCGGTGCGCATCCGAAAGCTCTCGGCCAGGTGCTCACCGCGCCAGACGCCGAACACGGTGTTGGTGTTCCCGGTGTCGACCACCAGGAGCAGGCCCTTCCCCTCCGCCTTGGCTCCCGCCTTCTTCACCATGCGAAGACCTCCCCCGAACGAACCGTGCGCTGGCCGCGCTCCGTGGCGACGATCAGGAAACCGCATTCGTCGAAGCCCGCGAAGGTCCCCTCCAGCCGCCCCTCCGGGAGGTCGCACGAGATGCGGTCGCCGGCCCGGTGAGCCGCCAGCGTGCGATAGCGCTCGAGCCAGTTGGAGTCGTCCCGGGACAGCTCCGTCCAGAGCTCGGTCTGCGCGCGCGCCAGCAGCTCCGCGAGCGTCGAGCCGCTCCGGGCGCCCGCCGCGAGCCGCAGCGAGACCGCCCCCGGCGCCGGCAGCTCGTCCGGCCCGTGGCCGTGGTTGATCCCGAACCCGACCACCGACCAGACCCGGCCGTCCGGGCGGGTCACCGCGTCGACCAGGAGGCCGCCCAGCTTGCTGCGCCCGATGACCAGGTCGTTCGGCCACTTGAGCCGGCAGAGCGCGTCGCCGAGCAGGCTGTTGACCGCGGTCGCGAGCGCGACCGCGACCCGCATCGGCAGGCTCTGCGCGCTCCGGGCATCGAGCTCCAGCACGAAGCTCGCCCACAGGCCCTTCCCGGCGGCGCTCGCCCAGGGCCGGCCCTGACGACCCCGCCCCGCGCTCTGCTCGAGCGCCACCACCACGAAGGGATGCGGCGATTCCTCTTCCAGCAAGTGGCGGTCGAGCAGCGTGCGCGCCAGGCGCTGCGTGGAATCGACCCGGTCCACCGCGACCAGCGAGACCTCGGCGACGAGCTCGCGCGGCCAGCGCGCCGGGAAATCGCCGAGGGCGGCGGACCGCGTCGCGGCCTGCATCACGGGCCGCCTTCCGCTCCCTGCGGGCCGGCCAGGCGCGAGCGCCTCTGCTCGAGCTCGACGAGCTGTCGTCGCGCGCCCTCGACCACCGCCGCCGGCGCCTTGTCGGTGAACCCCGGATTGGCCAGTCGCGCGCGCACGCGCTCCAGGTTGGCCTCCACCTCGGCCAGCTCCGCGCGCGCGCGGGTCGCGTCCGGAGCATGCTTCGTCTCGGCTTCTTCCTCAAACTCGATGGCGAAGCGGATACCGCGCGTCAGCTGCTTCGATGCCAGGGCCGGAAGCCGCTCAACCGAAACGGCTTCGCGAGTCCTCGAAAGGCTCCACAGAAGGGGCCTCACGCTGGGAGCAGTGAGCCAGCCGGCCGCGCTGTCGGCCCCGGACTCGACCCCGTCTATGGAAAGCCTCGCGGGGACCCGCGGAGCTCGACCCGACTGCGATCGGTCGTTGCGGATCACCGTGGTCACCGATCTCAGGGCCTCCATTCGCTCGGATTCCTCTGGCGCGAGGCGCCAGGCGGGCTCCTCGGCCGGGTACGGCGCCAGGCAGATCGTGTCGGGATGGATCTCCTCGTGACCGGGCAGGCGCTGCCAGAGCTCCTCGGTCAGGTGGGGCATGACCGGATGGAGCAGGCGCAGGGCCCGCTCCAGCACGGTGAGCAGCACGT
>JAFNAE010000177.1 GCA_017860005.1 Acidobacteriota bacterium
AAGACGCTGCCCGAGGACCAGGAGGTCGACCAGTTCACGATCGACTTCGAGGCCACCGCGGGCGGCGGCGCGGACATGATCCTGCGCTGGATCCGCACCGAGGTGCGGGTGCCGATCGCGCTCGCGAACTGACGCCCGGGCGGGTCAGGGCACGGCCAGCGACCAGGCGCAGGCGAGGCCGTTCTCGAAGCCGTCGGCGAACAGGTAGCCGGGCGGCACCATGGCGACGAGGCTGCGCCCGCGGGTGAAGCCGAGGTGGATGTCGGAGGGGTCGTCGGAGACCGGCTGGTAGGCCCACTTCAGGCTGACCGGCCCCTCCACGATCAGGTTGTCCTCGGCCTCGTCGCCGGTGTCGAACGCGCGCGTGAACTCGAGCGTGGTCGAGCCCGCGGTTTCCGAGCCGCCGAGCAGGAAGACGTCCTGCTGGACGTCGAGGACCGGCGCGGCGAAGGTGTCCTGGTAGAAGTCGCCGACCTGCGGCACGTCCGACACCACCGCGCCGATCGAGACGTCGAAGTCGGTGTGGCCGGTGGTGCTCGAGGCCGAAGGCCAGCCGATCGCGGCCCAGCCGGTGCCGGCGATGCTCAGGCGCACGGCGAGCGTCGGGTCGCGCAGCGTCCACTGCAGGACGAAGCCGGCGTCGAGGACCGCGAGGCGCTCGAACGGGAAGGGGCAGATCCCGCGGGCGTCGTCGGCGGGAGGAGCCTCCGCGCGCGCGGCGCCGGCCGCCAGCGACAGAGCGAGGGCGAGGATCGGGAGACGGTACCGGGTCTTCACGCGCATCGGAGCCTCCTGGAGGCGGCGCAGTGTACCCGAGCTTCGGCCCCGGCGCCGCGCAGGCCGCAACCCTAGCGGCGCGGCGCGCCCAGGCGCGCGGCCACGAGCCGGTACGCCTCGCGGAAGGGGATGCCTCGCTCGAGCACCAGGCGGTGGGCCTGCTCGGCGGCGTCGAGCTCGGGGCCGAGCACGATGCGCTCGGCGACGAAGCGGACGCGCGGCAGCGTGGCGGCGAACAGGCCGCAGGTGCCGAGCGCGAGGTCGACCGAGCGGAAGAGCGGACCTTTCAGCAGCTGCAGGTCGCGGTGGTAGCCGCTCGGCAGCCGGGACGGGATCGCGAGCGCCTCGACCAGCGCGGCGAGCGCGCCGCCGGAGCGGCCGCGCGCGAGCTCGAACAGGTCCGGGTTGCGCTTCTGCGGCATGATCGACGAGCCGGTGGTCATCTCCTCGGGCAGCTCGACGAAGCCGAACTCCGCGCTCGCGTAGAGCACCAGGTCGGCGGCCAGGCGCGCAAGGTCGCCGGCCAGCAGCGCCGCCTCGAACAGCACCTGCGCCTCCGCCTTGCCGCGCGACAGCTGCACCGCGGTCACCGGCTCGTGCACCTCGGCGAAGCCGAGCGCGGCGCGCGTCGCCTCGCGGTCGAGCGCCAGGCCGGGCGTGCCGTAGCCGGCCGCCGAGCCGAGCGGGTTCTTGTCGATCCGGCGCCGGCAGGCCTCGAGCCCGCGCGCGTCGTCCTCGAGCTCGGCCGCGAAGCCGCCCGCCCAGAGCGCCACCGACGAAGGCATCGCGCGCTGGAGGTGGGTGTAGCCGGGCAGCGCGAGCCCGGGATGGGCGCGGGCGAGCTCGTCCAGGGCGGCGGCCACCGAGCGCGCGCCGGCGGCCAGCTCCGCCACCGCGTCGCGCATCCAGAGGCGGAGCGCGGCCAGGACCTGGTCGTTGCGCGAGCGCCCGAGGTGGACGCGGCCGCCCGCCGGCCCGATGCGCTCGGTCAGGCGGCGCTCGAGCGCGGTGTGGACGTCCTCGTCGGCGAGCTCGACCCGCCACTCCCCGCGCGCGTGCTCGTCGGCGAGCGCGCCGAGCCCGGCGCGCACGGCGGCGAGGTCGCCGGCGGAGAGCCAGCCGCGCTCGGCGAGCATCCCGGCGTGGGCGAGCGACGCCGCGACGTCGTGGGCGACCAGCCGGTCGTCGAGCGCGTGGTCCTCGCCCGCGGTGTAGGCGAGGACGCGCTCGTCGAGCGGCCCGCCCTTGTCCCACAGGCGGGCGCTCATGCGGCGCCCTCCGCGCCGCGGCCGAGCTCGGCGGCGAAGGCGCGCGCCAGCGCCTCGTAGAAGCGCGCGCCGTCGAGCACCTCGCTCTCGAGCACGTACTCGTCGGGCGTGTGCGAGCGCTCCGAGACGCCCGGTCCGGCCTTGAGGCCGGGCACGCCGGCGGGCAGCAGCGCCCAGTCCGAGAGCGTCGCCGAGCCGTACTCGCGCGCGCCCGGGCGCGCCGCGCGCGCGGCGGCGAGGAGCGCCGAGCCCGCCGGCGTCTCGCAGGGCGAGAAGCGGTCGGAGAGGATCCGCACCTCGCCCGCGACCGCGCCGCGCAGGCGCTCGACGACCGCCGCCGGAGCGAGCGACGGGGTGGTGCGCACGTCGAGCACGGCGGTGGCCTCGGCGGGCACCACGTTGCGCGCCGAGCCGGCCGCGACCACGGTCGGCTCGACGGTGACCGGGCCGAGCACGGGATGTTCGGGTCCGAGATCGACGCCGTCGAGCGCCACCAGGTCGCGCGCGAGGCGGCGTGCCGCGTTCGGAGCGCCGAGCTTCTGCGCGTGGGCAGCGTGGGCGGCACGGCCGGCGGCGGCGAGCTCGAGCACCAGCAGCCCCTTCTGCGCCACCGCGAGGTCGAGCCCGGTGGGCTCGCCGAAGACCGCGGCGGCGAGCGGGAGGCGCCCGGCGGCGAGATGGTCGAGCGCGTCGCGCGTGCCGTGCGAGCGGGTCTCCTCGCCGGCGACCAGGGCGAGCCCGAGGGTGAGGCCGAGCGGCTCGCCGGCGAGCGCGACGAAGGCCGCGGTCATGGCCGCGACCGAGGCCTTGGCGTCGTTGGCGCCCAGGCCGTAGACGCGCCCGCCGACCGCCTCGGCGCCGAACGGATCGCGGCGCCAGCCGGGCGCGGGCGGCACGGTGTCGAGATGGCTGTCGAGCAGCAGCAGGGGGCCGCTGCCGGCGAGCGCGACCACCGTGTCGCCGAGCCGCGCCGCGCGCAGCCCGCGCGCCTCGAGCCAGGCCGTGACCAGGTCGGCGGCGGCGCGCTCCGAGCCCGAGACCGACGGCGTCGCCACCAGCCGTCGGTGGAGATCGAGCACGGCGTCCTCGCCGGGGCGCCTCATCCCGGGACCGTCGCCGCCGCGTCCGGCGCGCGCTCGTCGGCGGAGAGAGCGGCGAGCTCGGGCACCACGAGCGTGCCGGAGCCCTCGTTGGAGAAGACCTCCCAGAGCAGCGCGTCGGTCGCGCGCCAGGAGACGAGGTGGGCGCGCGGCACTCCGGCGCCGAGCGCGTCCGCGATGGCACGCGCCTTGGGCAGCATGCCGCCCGCGAGCGCGCCGCTCTCGCGCATCCGCTCGAGGCGGGCGAGGTCGAGGAAGGAGACGAGCGTCGAGGCATCCGCGGCGTCCTCGAGCAGGCCGGGCGTGTCGACCAGGAAGAGGAGCTTCTCGGCGCCGAGCGCGACGGCGAGCGCGCCCGCGACGCCGTCGGCGTTGAGGTTGAGGAGCTGGCCGCGCGCGTCGGCGCCGAGCGGCGAGACCACCGGCAGGTAGCCGCCGTCGAGCAGGTGGACGAGCAGTCGGGGATCGACCCGCTCGACGTCGCCGACCAGGCCGTAGTCCACCGGCCCGGCCTCGCCCGGCACCGCCACCGGCGGGCGCCGGCGCGCCACGACCAGGCCGCCGTCCACGCCCGACACGCCCGCGGCCGGCAGGCCGGCGGCCCGGCAGGCGGCGAGCACGCGCGTGTTGGCGTCGCCGTTCAGGGCCATGGTGACGGCGGCGAGCGTCGCCTCGTCGGTGACCCGGCGGCCCGCGACCTGCCGGACCTCGAGGCCGAGCGCGCGCGACAGCGCGCTCGCCTGGGCGCCGCCGCCGTGCACGAGCACGACGCGCACGCCGAGATGGTGGAGCGCCGCCACCTGACCGACCACGGCCGCCAGGGCGCGGGCGTCGGCGAGCGCGCCGCCGCCGACCTTGACCACGAAGGTGCGGCCGCGGAAGAGCGCGAGATAGGGAACCGCGTGGCGGAGTGCCGCGATCTCGACGCTTCGTGCGCCACCGTGCTTCATCGGACACCCCCGAGCAGGCGGTGGAGCACCGCCATCTGGACCCACATCCGGTTGTGCGCCTGGCCGATCACCGCCGAGCGCGGCGAGTCGAGGACGGCGTCGGTGACCACCACGTTCCGGCGCACCGGCAGGCAGTGGAAGAAACGGCATCCGGGAGCCGCCGCGTCGAACCAGTCGAGGTCGATGCACCAGTCGGCGAGGCCGCGGCGCAACCGGGCCTCGGATTCCGCGTCGCCGTAGTGGAGGGGCGACGCCCAGGACTTCCCATAGATGGCAGTGGTCGCTTCGAGCGCCTCGGCGCGGTCGGAGGTCTCGCGGACGCTGCCGCCGGAGACGGCTGCCGCACGGCGGGCTCGCTCGAGGACGGGCTCCGGCAGCGCGTAGTCGTCCGGCCGGAGGACCACGACTTCCATGCCGCGCGCCGCGGCCATGTGCACGACGGCGGCCGGCACCGCCAGCGGCAGCGGCTTCGGGTGGTTGGCCCAGCTCAGCACGAACTTCCCGTTGCCCGGGATCCCGAGGTCGTCGAGCGTCTTCCAGTCGCCGAGCGCCTGGCAGGGATGATCGAGGGCGGACTCGAGGTTGACGGTCGGCACCGGGCAGGCCGCGGCCATCTCCCCGAATCCGGAGTCGGCCAGGTCCGCCGCGAGGTCGCTGCCGCCCGCGAAGGCGCGGATGCCGAGCGCGTCGACGTAGCCGGCGAGCACCGGGATCGCCTCGCGCACGTGCTCGGCGGCCTCGCCGTCCATGACCACGCCGTCGCGCGTCTCGAGCTTCCAGGTGCCGCTGCCCGGCGTGAGCACGATCGAGCTGCCGCCGAGGCGCGCCATCGCCGCCTGCATCGAGGCGAGCGTGCGCAGCGAGGGGTTGAAGAAGAGCAGGCCGAGGATGCGGCCGGCGAGCGCGCTCGGCTCGGGCGCCGCTTCGAGACGGGTGGCGAGCGCGAGCAGGGCGGCGACCTCCTCCGGGTCGAGCTCGGCGAGCGAGTGGAAGCGCTTCACGCCGGCAGCTCCGCGAGCGCGGCCGCGAGCGCGTCGACGTGCGCGGCCGAGACGACCAGGGGCGGCAGCAGGCGCACGACGTGGGGATCGCCGCTGGTGCCGACCAGGAAGCCGCGCGCCAGCAGCTCGGCCTGGACCGTCTTCGCCGGCCGCGAGGTGCGCAGCCCGACCAGCAGCCCGCGCCCGCCCACGCCGGTGACCGGGCCGACCGCGCAGGCGGCGCGGATCTGCTCGCCGCGCGCGCGCGCGTTGGCGAGCAGGTCCTCGTCCGCGATCGCGCCCAGGGTGGCCTCGATCAGGGCGCAGGCCATCGGGCCGCCGCCGAAGGTGGTGCCGAGGTCGCCCCGGGCGAGCCCGGCGGCGAGCCCTTCGCCGACCAGCAGCGCGCCGGCCGGGAAGCCGCCGGCGAGACCCTTTGCCGTGGTGAGCAGGTCGGGCGTGACGCCGGCCGCCTGCGCCACGAACGGCCAGCCGCTGCGCCCCATGCCGCACTGCACCTCGTCGAAGACGAGCAGGGCGCCGTGGCGAAGGGTGAGCGCGCGCAGCGCCGCGAGAAAGGCGTCGGAGAGCGCCACCGCGCCGGCCACCCCCTGCACCGGCTCGGCGATCACCGCCGCCACGTCGCCGGGCGCGAGCGCGGCCGCGAGCGC
>JAFNAE010000178.1 GCA_017860005.1 Acidobacteriota bacterium
GAACGCGACCTGCGACAGACGCTTCAGCATGGCGATGACCCTCCGGAAATGACGCCCGGAGTGTACACCCGGAGCCCGTCCGCAGGCGGGCCGCAAGGGCCCCGGCGGGCCGGCCGGGGGTCAGGTGGAGCGCAGCCGGAGGGGCCGCCGGCGGGGGCGCGCGGCGGGCTCCTCCGGGCTCGGCCTGGGGCCGGGTACGCCGAGCTCGGCGCCGTTGGCCTGCAGGGTGGCGCGGGCGAGCGCCACCACCCGGCGCCGGAGCTCGACCGGCGCCACCACGCGCACGCCGCCGCCGAAGCCGACCAGCCAGCGCGCCACCTCGTCGAGGGAGTTGAGCGTCACGCGGTACTCGACGGTGCCGTCCGACCGGACCCGCTTGCTCTCGCCCTCGTGGTGGCGGGCGTTGGCCACCAGGGGACGCAGCGCGGCGTCGAACTCGAGCACGATCTCGTGGTGGCCGCGGCCGTAGAAGACGGCCCACGAGCCCTCCAGGAACGCCTCCAGGTCGAAGCCCTCCTCGGGCGCACGCGCGGGCTCGCCGAGCATCCCCACCGCACGGATGCGGTCGAGGCGGAAGATGCGCGCCTCGCGGTGCACGCGGCAGAAGCCGACCACGTACCAGGCGTCGCCGCGGTGGAAGACCTGCCAGGGATCGAGGCCGCGCGGCTGCGGGCGCCGGTCCCGGCCGGAGAGCGACTCGTAGACGATCTCGACGGCGCGGCCGGCGGCGATCGCCTCGCGCAGCCCGGCCAGCGCCTGCTCGGCGCCCGGCCCGGAGCGGTCGACGGGCGCGATCTTGAGACCCGCCGAAGTCTCCTCGAGCGCCTCGACGGCCCTCTCGAGCTTCTCGGCGAGCGAGCGCGCGATCGGCGCGAGGGCGCGGTCGCGCCGGAGCAGCGGCTGGTCGAGCGCCGCGCGCAACAGCGCCGTCTCCGCCACCGACAGGCGCACGGGAGGCAGCTCCGCGCCGGGCGGGAGACGGACGCCGCGGCCTTCCGGACCGCGCTCGAGCGGCCAGTCGAGCTCGAGGTCGACGAGATCGCGGTAGATCGTGCGCTCCGAGGTCCGGAACTGCCCGGCGAGCTCCTCGACGGTGCGGAACTTCCTGCCCCGCAGCAGGCAGAGCAGCTTGAGCAAGCGAACGCTGCGCTTGTCGTCGCCCATGGCCCGCCGACTCTACGCCCAGGGGACAGCTGACTGCACAGCGCGTCTGTGCAGTCAGCTGTCCCCTCTCGACGCGACGGTAGAGTGTTCGTGGCAGAAAGATGAGAGCCCCGTCCATCCCTTCGCTGAAGCCTCTCGCCCGATGCGTCCTCGCGGGCTGCCTCCTCGCGTGGCTCCTGGCACTCCCGGCCGCGGCCGCGACGACCGCGCCCGAGCTGCTCGTGCGCGCGCCGCCGGAGCTCGCCGGCGCAGCGGCCGAGCTGCGCGGGCTGGGACCCGAGGCGCTCGCACCCGCGATGCGCTGGACCGGCCTCGCCGAGGCCGGGCCGCCGATCGTCGTCGTGCTCGCGGGGGAGGGGTCGGCTCAGGCGCGCGCAGCGCCGCAGTGGGTCTCGGGCTACGCCGAGGGCGATGCCTCGGTGGTCGTGCTCTTCCCGGCGCGCGTGGCGCGCTACCCGGACCGGGGGCTGGTGCCGCTGCTGCGCCACGAGGTCACCCACGTCCTGGCCGCGCGCGCCGCCGGCGGCCGGCCGCTGCCGCGCTGGTTCGACGAGGGCCTGGCGATGGCCGCCGGGCGCGAGCTCGACGTCGGCGACCGCGCGCGCGTGGCGCTCGCGGTGCTCGCCGACGACCGGCTGCCGCTGGCGCGCATCGACGCCGCCTTCCGCGGCGGCACGAGCGACGTCCAGGCCGCCTACGCGCTGGCGCGCGACGTCGTGCGCGAGCTGCTCGAAGTCCACGGCGAGGGCGCGGGCGCCGCCATCCTCGCGCGCGTGGCCGCGGGCGAGCGCTTCCCGGCCGCCTTCCTCGCCGTCACCGGGGTCACGCTCGACGACTTCGAGACCGCTTACTGGAAGAAGCGCACCTTCTGGGACCGCTGGCTGCCGATCGTCACCAGCTCGGTCCTGCTCTGGGGCGGCATCGCGCTGCTGGCGGTGGCGGCCTTCCGCCGCCGCGCCGTGCGCGACGCCGCCACGCGCGCGCGCTGGGACGAGGAAGAGGGGGCCCGAGCGCGCCTGGACAGCGACTCGTCCCCGCCTCCCCGCTAGCCGTCCACTTCGCAGAAGCAGTGGGCGAGCAGGCCCCGGGGGTCGTCGAGCTCGGCGAGAGCCTCGAGCTCGGCCAGCGCAGCGCGCAGGCGCCCGGCGGTCGAGAAGGGGTCGTGCGGCGCGGCCGCCACCGCGCCCGGCGCGAGCGCGGCGGCGCCCTCGAGCAGGCGCCCGGCGAGCCGCTCCTTCCAGGTCCGTTCCTTCTCGATCCAGCGTACCCGGGGCCTCTCGCCCAGCCTGGCGCGCCGTCCCGCCGCGGCGATCGCGGCGTCGAGCCCGCCGAGCTCGTCGACCAGGCCGATCCCCTTCGCGTCCGCCCCGCTCCAGACGCGCCCGCGGGCGATCGCATCGACCTCGTCGCGCGTCATCTTGCGCGCCTCGCCGACGCGCGCGAGGAACTCCTCGTAGCCGCGGTCGATCAGGTCCTGCACCATGCCGCCGAGCCGCGGCTCGAGCGCGCGATCCACGCGCAGCGCGCCGGAGAGCCAGGTCGTGCCGGTGCCCTCCACGTGCACGCCGAGGTAGCGGGCGAGCGGCTTGTCGAAGGTCGGGATCATGCCGAAGATGCCGATCGAGCCGGTGATCGTGGTCGCGTCGGCCCAGATCTCGTCCGACGCGGTCGAGATCCAGTAGCCGCCCGAGGCCGCGACCGAGCCCATCGACACCACGACCGGCTTGCCCGCCGCGCGCGCCAACGCGAGCTCGCGCCGGATCAGCTCGGAGGCGAAGGCGCTGCCGCCGGGGCTGTCCACGCGCAGCACGATCGCCTTGACCGAGTCGTCCTCGCGCGCCCTGCGCACGAGCGCCGAGGTCGTGTCGCCACCGACCTTGCCGGAGGGCTGGGCGCCGTCGAGGATGGTGCCGCGCGCGAGCACGACGCCGACCGCGTCGCCGCGGGGCGACGGCGGCTCGGTCAGATCTTCGGCCTCGAGGTAGTCGGCGAGGGCGATGCGGTGGAAGTCGTGGCTCTCCACGTCCTCCCCCACCAGCTCGATCAGGCGCGCGCGCACCTCGTCGCGGTTCGACAGGCGGTCGACCAGGCCGGCGTCGAGCGCGGCGCGCGCGGCGTCGCCGCCGGCAGCGGCGACGCGCTCGTCCATGCCCGCGACCCAGGCGGCGATCTCGTCCGGGCTCCGGCCTCGGCCAGCGCCGACGTCCTCGAGCCACGCGCGCCAGAGGTCCCCCAGCACCTCGAGGTCGGCCTCGCGCGCCTCGGGCGACGGGCCGTCGCGCAGGTACGGCTCGACCGCCGACTTGTACTCGCCGACGCGGAAGACGTGGACGTCGATTTCGGCCCGGTCGAGGCCCTCTTTGTAGTAGGGCCGGAAGCGGCCGAAGCCGGGGATCAGCACGAATCCCTGCGGCGAGAGGTGGATCTCGTCGGATTGCGCCGCCAGATAGTAGGCGGCCTGCTCGTAGCCGTCGGCGGCGGCGATCACCTTCTTGCCGCTCGCCCGGAACTCCTGGAGCGCGGTCCGGAGGTCGCGCAGCTTGCTCAGGCCGGCGCCCGAGAGCTCGTCGAGGTCGAGCAGGAGCACCGCGATGCGCTCGTCGTCCTGCGCGGCGCGGATGCCGGCCACGAGGTCGCGCACCAGCGTCTCGCGCACCGGCTCGCCGGTGAGCCGCCCCCACGCGCGATCGCCGGGGTCGCCCGAGAGCTGCTCGACCAGCGTGCCGACCGGCGCCAGGACCAGCGCCGCCTTGTTCGGCACCCGCGGGCCGCGCTCGAGCAGGAGGGCGGCGACGAGGGCGACGACGAGCACGAAGAGCAGGTTGACGGTCAGGCGGCGGGCGCCGTCCACGGTGCGCCAGAGGCCGCGCAGCACGCGCACGGCGAGCGGCGGGCGGTTCGCTTCGATGTTCATGGGGAGGCTCCTCGGAGGCGGGCGCGGTGACCGCCGCGCCCCGGCTCATTGTACGCAGGCGCGGCGGCGCCGTTTCGGCATGCGCGGCGCCCGCTCAGGGGCGGGGATAGGCGGGCGCCGGCGGCAGCGGCACCGGCTCGGCGCGGATCTTCTCCTCGAGGTAGCGGATCGCCGCGTCGAGCTGGGCGTCCTCGCCGCGGAAGGTCGCGGCGGGCAGGTTGTCCACTTCGAGGTCGGGGTCGACGCCGTGCCCCTCGATCAGCCACTGACCCTCGGGGCCGTAGACGCCGAACTCGGCGGCGGTGGCGATGCCCTTGTCGACCAGCCGGTTGCTGGCGGTGAGCCAGATCTCGCCGCCCCAGGTGCGCGTGCCGATCAGCCGGCCGACGCCCAGCCGGCGCGCGCCTTCCGCGAACGCCTCGCCGTCCGAGGCGGTCGACTCGTCGATCAGCACCGCGACGTGGCCGCGGAAGGCGTACTGCATGTTCCAGTACGGGCGCCCGAGGCGCGGCTGCCAGAAGAACCAGGCCTTGCGCAGCAGCTTGGCGAGGATCCAGCTGTCGATGTTGCCGCCGTTGTTGTGGCGCACGTCCACGATCAGCCCCTCGCGCTGGTAGACCGGGTAGAACTCGCGTGCCCACTCCGCGTAGTTCTCTCCGCCCATCGCGGCGAGGTGGACGTAGCCGATCCGGCCGCCGCCCTGCCGCTCGACGCGCTCGCGCCGCGAGAGCTTCCAGTCCGCGTAGCGCAGCTCGTCGTCGCCCTCGGCGGAGAGCGGCACGGCGATCGCGTCGCGCGCCGCGCCGCCCGCGCCGGGCCGGATCCGCAGCAGCACCTGGCGGCCGGCCTTGCCGCGCAGCAGAGCGCCGGCGGCGGGCGCCGAGAGCGCCGGCACGCCGTCGATCGCTTCGATCACGTCGCCCTCGCGCGCGGCGACCGCCGGCGCGGCGAGCGGCGACAGGCGCTCGGGCAGGTCGGGGTCGGCGCGGTAGAGGCGCGCCACGCGCAGGCCGCCCGCCGCCGGGTCGGGTACCAGGTCGGCGCCGAGCGAGGCGACCTCGACCGGGTCGGCGCCGGCGCGCAGGTCGCCGCCGAAGACGAAGATGTGCAGGGCGCCGAGCTCGGAGACCATCTGGGCGAGCAGATCGGAGAGCTCGCCGCGGCTGGTCACGCGCTCGACCAGCGGCTCGTACTTGGCGCGCATCGCGGGCCAGTCGACGCCGTGCATCGAGCGGTCGTAGAAGTAGTCGCGCTCCAGCCGCCAGGCCTCGGCGAACATCTGGCGCCACTGCTCGCGCGGCGCGAAGGCGAAGCGCCAGCCGGCGAGGTCGAGCTTCGACTTGGCGAGCTCCTCCGGCGCCTTGTCCGCAGCGGTGAAGACGTGGAGGTCGTCGCCCTTGCGCACCAGCAGCTTCTTGCCGTCGGCCGAGAGCTGGAACTCGCGCACGTCGCCGAGCACGGTCTTGACCTCGGGCTCGCCGCGGCCGACGGCGAGCGCCTGGAGCGCGCGCTTCGGCTTCTCGGCGAGATCGGCGGCGAGCCAGTAGAGGCGCTCGCCGTCGGTGGCCAGGTCCTGGTAGCGGCCGGGCGGCACCGGCACGCGCACCAGCCGCTCGGCCAGGCCCTCGCGCTCGACCGCGCGCG
>JAFNAE010000179.1 GCA_017860005.1 Acidobacteriota bacterium
CGCGCAATCCGCCGGAGTGGCGAAATCGGTAGACGCAGGGGACTTAAAATCCCCCGCCGCGCGAGCGGCGTGCTGGTTCGAATCCAGCCTCCGGCACCAGCAGAATCCACGGGCAGGGGTCGGAAGTCCGGCCATGGATCGACCCGCATGTGGGCCCGACGGCACCTCCGGCGCGCGCTTCCGAAGAGGACCGTCGCGGTCGCGGGGGAGCCGCTCCCGCCGCCGGGGTGAAGCGTGCGACGCCTCGCGGCGTCTAGGATGACGCTCGCGCCGCCCGGAACCGGAGCGTGTGCGGAGGCGAGGGAGAATGGGCGACAGCGACCGGCGATTCGAGCAACCCGGCCACCCGGCGGGGCCGGAGGAATGGCGGGAGCTCAAGGACCGCGCCCTCGATGTCGCGGCCGAGGGCATCACCATTGCCGACGGCCGGCGCTCCGATCGCCCCCTCATCTACGCCAACGAGGGCTTCGAACGCATGACCGGCTATCCGGTTGCGGAAGTGCTGGGCCGTAACTGCCGGTTCCTCCAGGGGCCCGATACCGACGCGGCGTCGGTCGCCGAGATCCGGGCGGCGCTCGCCGAGCCCCGCGAGTGCGTGGTGGAGATCCTGAACTACCGGAAGGATGGCACGCCGTTCTGGAACCGGCTGTCCATCACGCCGGTCCGCGACGCGTCGGGCGAGGTCGCGCACTTCATCGGCATCCAGTCCGATGTCACGGCCCGCCGCCAGGCCGAGGACGGTCTGCGCCTGGCGAAAGAGATGCTCGACCGGGACCTGCGGCTGGCGGCCCGCGTCCAGCAGGCGCTGCTCCCGCCGGCCGACGTCGAGGCCGGCACGCTGCGCATCGCCCACTCGTTCCATCCCTGCGACGAGCTGGCCGGCGACAACGTCGGCATCGTTCCGCTGCCGCAGGAGCAGATGGGCCTGTACCTCCTGGACGTCAGCGGGCACGGCATCGGCGCCGCGCTCCTGTCGTTCACGCTGAATCACCTGTTGTCGCCCGCGGTCGAGGGAGCGCTGATCACCGAGCACACGGCCGCCGGGGTCGCCGTGGTGCCGCCGGCGCGCGTCGCGGCGAGCCTGAACCGGCAGTTCCCGATGGACCGCACGCGGCAGTACTTCACGCTCGTCTATGGGGTGATCGATCCGTCGTCAGGATCCTTCCGGTACGTGACGGCCGGGCACCCGGCGCCGGTGCTGATGCCCCGGGGCGGGCCGCCCTCGGCGGTGGCGGGGGCGGGATTGCCCATCGGCATGATCGAAGAGGCGTCGTTCGAGGACGAAACGCTGACGCTCGAGCCGGGCGATCGGCTGTACTTCTACACCGATGGCGCCATCGAAGCGTTGAACTCCGGCGAAGAGGAGTTCGGCCACGCCCGGCTCCTCGAGCAACTCGGCCGCTGGCGTGACCGCCCGCTGCGCGCGGGGCTCGACCTGGTCGCGGCCTCGGTCCGTGCCTGGAGCGGCGGCCGCCTGAAGGACGACGTTTCCTTCCTGGCGGTCGAGCGAGTCGGCTGAGCCCGGCGCGCGGGGGTCAGGCGCGGATGCGGGAGCGCAGCTCCGCGATGCGGGCCTGGACCTTGTCGAGCGGCATCTCGCGGTAGCGGGGGGGCAGGAAGCCGGCGTCGGTGCATTCTTCGACGGCGAGCAGGTCCATCAGCTCGAGCCGGTCGCCGTAGGCCGACGGACGGTGCTCGGCGAAGACCTCGGCGATCACCTCGCCGATCGGGCGCGGCGCGGCGTTGGCCTCGGCCAGGGCGTGGAGCCGCCCGGCGCGCACCAGCAGGGCCTCCATCTCGTTGCCGCCGAGCTCGAGCGCGGCCGCGGCGGCCGGGAAGTCGGCGGAGCCGGCCGGGACCTTGAGCTTCTTCGCCATGATCGCGAACAGCTCGCGCCGCCCGGCTTCGTCCTGGGGCGGGAAGAGGGGGATGTGCACGTCGAGCCGCCCCTGGCGCTTGAGGTCGACCTCGAGCAGGTCGGGGCGCGAGGTGGCGAAGACCCACAGGATCCTGCCCCGGTTCTTCGTGTCGGCCATCTCCTGGGCGAGCATCGAGTAGATGCGGCCGGAGAGGCCCGAGTCGCCGACGCCGCCCTCGCGCCTGCCGGTCGCCTGGTCGGCCTCGTCGACGAAGACCACGACCTGGCCGAGCGCCTTGAGGACACGGAAGATCGTCTCGAGGTTGCCCTCGGTGGCACCGACCCACTTGTCGCGGAAGTTCTTGATCTCGACCATCGGCACGCCCAGCTCGCCCGCCCAGCACTCGACCAGGTAGGTCTTGCCGGTGCCGATCCGCCCGGTCACCAGGTAGCCCATCGGCAGCGCGCGCGTCGCCCCCGCCTTGAGCAGGCGCGCGTCCTCGCGCAGCCAGCGCTTGGCCGCATCGTGTCCGGCGACGCGGTCGAGATCGCGGTCGGACTCGACGAACTCGAGCAGCCCCTGGCACTCCTTCTCGATCAGCTCCTTCTTGATCTTCGACAGCTCGGCCGCGGTCAGCGTCTCGCCCGCGCCGACGGTGCGCAGCAGGAGTGAACGGACGTTGGCGCGCGACAGGCCGACCAGCTTGGGGGCCATCGCCGCGACGCCGAGCTCGCAGCGGCCGGCGCCGTCCGGGATGTCGCCGAGCGCGTCCGTGGCGTACTCGGCCATCTCGGCCTCACTCGGCAGCGGAATCGCGAGCTTGGCGGCGAACGGGTTCTCGACCACCTGGCGGTGGAGGTCGTTCAGGTTGGGCGCGATCAGGCAGGTGACGACCGGCGAGGCGTTGATCGCCGGGTCGGTCGACCAGTCGAGGACGCGGATCAGGTGCTCGGCGGGCTCGCCCGAGAGGTGGATGGCGTCGCCGCGCGGCACCAGGAACTGGGCGTGGTCGAGGACGAGGGCGACGCGAACCGGATCGGCGGCGCGAGCGCCGCCGTCGAGCGCGCGCGTCCGGTGCAGCCCGGCGCGCACGAACCGGTCGGCGAGCTCGAGCGCGCGCCGCGGCTCGCGCGGCAGCAGCTGCGCCCGCTCGAGCGCCGCTCCCGGGTCCTTGTCGTCGCGCGCGGTGCCGTCCGAGAAGGCGGTGCCCTGGAACGAGTCGAAGACCTTGAGCCACTTCTGGAACAGGTCGGCGCCGCGCTCGACGCGCAGGCCCTTGCCGCGGTCGTAGAAGACGACGACCTCGAACGGGGCGAAGAGCGTGTCGGTGAGGAACTTGCGGAGCGCCACGAAGCGCAGCTCGCCGTCGGCGCCCCAGGACGGCACGAGGTCGAGCACGTTGCCGTGGAGCAGGAACTGCGACGCGGCCCCCGACACGAACAGCTTCCGCATCGAGTCGGCCCAGGCGGGCAGCCGGGGCGCCGGAGACGTTTCGCCGCTCACGTCGCCTCCCTGGCCCCGGAGCGCCCGAGGATCTCGGGCGGGGTCGTGCCGCTCTCGACGCCCAGATCGGAGAGGAACTCCTCGTGCTGGCGCATCCAGGAGTCGTTCTCGGACAGCGTTCCGGCGACCGAGTCGATGCGCGCCGAGAGGCTCTCCGCGTTGCGCGAGATCGCCGCCTCCTCGCGCAGCAGCTCGACCTGCTGCTCGACGCGCTGCAGCTCGGAGACGAGGACCTGGCGCGCCTCGCCGGCGCGGCCGAGGTTCTCGAGCCGACGCTCCTTGAGCTCGAGCAGCGACTGCTTGCTCTTGCGCAGCGCTTCGGAGCTCGGAGCGAGGCCGGCGATCTCGGTGCGCAGCGCCTCCACCTCGCCCTGCAGCGCGCGCGGATCGACTGGGCCCATCTGCCGCTCGAGCAGCTCGAGCGAGACCGAGAGGCGCAGGAAGAGCCAGAGCAGCTGGTCGAGCCCGCGCCAGCGCTGCTCGTCGATCATCGAGAGGCCGCCGGGTCGCAGCGTCTCGTAGACCTTCTGCACTTCGCGGCAGTTGGCGGTCAGCGCCTCGAAGCGCCGCCGGCCGTTGGCCGACAGGTCGGCGAGCCAGGTCTCGATCTGCTGCTCGGTGGTCGTGCGCTGCCCCTCGAGGCGCTTGGCGCGCACCAGCGCGCGGAAACGCGGGCTGGTGGCCGACAGGTAGAGGTAGGCGAACTCGCCGGCGACGCCGAGCAGCCAGAAGCCCGGATTGCCCAGTCCCAGGATGGCGGTCGCGATCAGCGCGACCTTGTTCCACGGCACCGGCCCGAGCCCCTTGAGGGCGGGCTTCCGGTGGAAGGCCTCGAGGACGAGCTCCCAGAAGTTCGGCTCGCGCGACGCCATGGGCCTCAGGACGGTACGGCCCCGCCGTTGACCTGCTGGAAGACGCCGGTGACGCTCTCGACCGCGCTCTGGAACTCCCGGGTCGCCTGCGCCTCGAGCGGCGGCCGGCCGGTGAAGCTCGGAATCCCGTCGCGGAGCTCGCGGCCGATTCGACCCGGAGCATGGGTGAAGATCCAGATCCGGTCGCCCAGGTAGACCGCCTCGGCGATCGAGTGGGTGACCAGGAAGACCGTCGCCTCGACCTCGCGCCAGAGCTCGAGGATCAGCTCCTGCATCTCGAGCCGGGTCGGCTCGTCGAGCGCCGAGAAGGGCTCGTCCATCAGGATGATGCGGGGCTTGAGGACGAGCGAGCGGGCGATCGCCACGCGCTGCTGCTGGCCGCCCGAGAGCTGGTGCGGGTATTTCTGCTCGTGCGGCGTGAGGCCCACCCGGGCGAGCCAGTGGCGCGCGAGCTCGCGCCGCTCGGCGGCGGAGTGGCCCAGCTCGCGGCCGTTGAGCTCGAGGCCGAAGGTCACGTTGTCGAGCACGGTCAGGTGCGGGAAGGAGCTGTAGCGCTGGAAGATCATGCCCCGGTCGCGCCCCGGCCCGGAAACCGGGACGCCCCTCACCAGCACCTCGCCCGCGGTCGGCGGCGCGATGCCCTCGAAGCCGGCGATCAGGTTGAGCATGGTCGACTTGCCGCAGCCGGAAGGACCCAGTACGGCGACGAACTCGCCGCGCCCCGGGAGGTCCTCGATCGCGAAGGTGAGCCCGGCCAGCGCGGTGAAGGCCCGCGCCGTGCCCGCGGCGAAGGTCTTCTCGACGCCTCGGAACTCGACCACCGGCACCGGGGTCTGGCTCACTTCGCCTCCCGGTAGGGGAAGAGCCTGCTGCCCACGAACGCCCAGAGCCGGTCGGTCAGGAAGGCGACGAGGGTGATCACCACGAGCACCAGGTAGATGTGTTCGCGCGGGCCGCGCCGCTGCGAGGTGATGATGATGTTGCCCAGCCCGCTCTCGGCCGCGACCATCTCGGCGAGCAGGATGTAGCCCCAGCCCACGCCGAAGCCGTTGCGCAGCGCCTGGAAGATGTCGGGCCAGGCGATGGCGACGAGGACGCGGCGCACCGCCTGGCCGGTCGTGGCACCGAGGGTGAAGGCGGTCCGCAGGTAGACCGAGTCGACGTCGTCGATCGCCTTGACCACCAGCGGCAGCAGGTAGACGACGAAGGCGATCGCCAGGAACATGACCTTCTGGAGCTCGCCGGTGCCGAACAGCGACAGGGTGAGCGGCACGAGGGTGGGGATGGGCAGGTAGCCGAAGGCGGTCGCGAGCGGCGCGAACGAGGCGCGGATCGATTCGAACGAGGCCATGAAGATGCCGAGCGGCAGCGCGACCGCCGCACCGACCGCGAAGCCGACCAGGACGCGCAGGAACGAGGTGATGACGGAGCGCGACAGCGCCCGCTCCCACCA
>JAFNAE010000066.1 GCA_017860005.1 Acidobacteriota bacterium
GGCAGCGGGCCACGAGGTGCTCGAGCTGTCCCCGCTTCCGCCCTCTCTCGAAGACGTCTTCCTGGCGCGGATCGCCGGCGCCCTCGAAGGACCCGAGGCCGCTCGACCGCCCGCTTTCACGACAAGGAGCACTCCATGATCCGCAGACCTTCCGTCCCTCTGGCCACCGCGGCGTTCGCGCTGCTCGCCGGATTCCTGTCCGCTCCCGCCCGCGCGCACTGCGACACGCTCGACGGCCCGGTCGTCACCGACGCGCGCGCCGCGCTCGCGGCCGGGGATCCCACCGCCGTCCTCAAGTGGGTCCGCGCCGAGGACGAGACGCAGGTGCGCGCTGCGTTCGCACGCACCCTCGGCGTCCGCGCAGCCGGCGGCGAGGCCGCAGCGCTCGCCGACACCTGGTTCTTCGAGAACCTGGTGCGCATCCACCGCGCGGGCGAGGGCGCTCCCTATACCGGGCTCGCGCCCGCCGGCACCGTGGAACCCGGCATCGCCGCGGCCGACCGCGCGATCGCGACCAGCTCGATCGAAGCCCTCGTCGCGGACCTCTCGGAGCAGGTCAAGGCGGGCGTGGCGCACCGTTTCCAGCGGCTCGACGCCGCCAGGCGTCACGCCGGTCACGACGTCGAAGCCGGGCGTGCATGGGTCGCCGCCTACGTCGACTTCATCCACTATGTCGAGGGCGTCCACGCCGCGATCCAGCGCGCGCCGGGCGCGGCGCACGCGCAGCCCGAGCCGGCCTCCGGAGAGCACCGGCATTGACCGGACCTGCCGCCGCCGTCGAGGCGAAGGAGCTCTCACGGCGCTTCGGCGACTTCGTCGCCGTCGACCGCGTCAGCTTCGAGGTCGCGCCCGGGGAGGTCTTCGGCTTCCTCGGCCCCAACGGCGCCGGCAAGACCACCACCATCAAGATGCTCAACGGCCTGCTGGCGCCGAGCTCGGGCTCCGGCCGGGTGGCCGGCTTCGAGATCGGCCGCGAGCGCGAGGCGATCAAACGCTCGATCGGCTACATGTCGCAGCTGTTCTCGCTCTATGGCGACCTCACGGTGGTGGAGAACATCGATTTCTTCTCCGGGCTCTACGGCGTCGGCGGCGAGCGCCGCGCGGCGCGCCGCGACTGGGTGCTCGCCATGGCCGGCCTCGTTGACCACCGCGACCGGCTCACGGCCGAGCTCTCGCTGGGCTGGAAGCAGCGCCTGGCGCTCGGCTGCGCGGTCCTGCACGAGCCGCCGATCCTCTTCCTCGACGAGCCGACCTCCGGCGTCGACCCGATCTCGCGCCGCCGCTTCTGGGACCTGATCTACGAGCTCGCCGGCGGCGGCACCACCGTCTTCGTCACCACCCACTACATGGAGGAGGCCGAGTACTGCACACGCCTGGCGCTCATGAACCGGGGCCGCCTGATCGCGCTCGACACGCCGGCGGGCCTGCGCGCCGGCGCGCGCGAGCCGTTGCTCCGGCTCGCCACCCCAGATCCGATCGGCGCCCTCGCGGCGCTCGACGGCGCGCCCGAAGTCGTGCGCGTGGGCCTGTTCGGACGTGACCTGCACGTCACGGTGCGCGACCGCGAACGGGCGCTCTCTCGCCTGCCGGAGCGGCTGGCGGCAGCCGGCGTGCGATCGGACGGCCTGGACGAGATCCGGCCCTCGCTCGAGGACGTCTTCATCGCGCTCGTACTGGCCGCCGGCGGCGCGGCCGAGGACTGACGCCGTGGCGCTGCTCGATTTGCACCGGCTCTGGGCGGTGGCGCGCAAGGAGACGATCCAGCTCCGCCGCGACCGGCGCAGCCTGCTGCTCGCCTTCGCCCTGCCGCTCCTGCTCCTGCTGCTCTTCGGCTACGCCATCGACTGGGACGTGCGCGACATCGCGCTCGCCGTGGTGGACCAGGACGCCAGCCCCGAGAGCCGCGAGCTGGTCGACGGCTTCCTCGCCTCGGGCTACTTCACCCTGGTGGCGCGGCCGGCGAGCCCGAGCGCTGCCGCCCGGCTGTTCGCGCGCGGCGAGGCCCGTCTCCTGCTGGTCGTGCCGCCGGGCTTCGCGGCGGACCTCGCGGGCGGGCGCACCGCGCGGCTCCAGGTGCTGCTCGACGGCTCGGACGCCAACACCGCGACCATCGCGCTCGCCTACGCCGAGGCGGTCGCGCGCACCTTCGGCCAGCGCGTCGCGCTGCACGGCGAGCTGGTCACCCTGCCGCTCGTCGCCGACTCGCGGGTCTGGTACAACGAGGAGCTCGCCAGCCGCAACATGATCGTGCCCGGCCTGGTGGCGGTGATCATGATGGTCATCGCCGCGATGCTGACCTCGCTGACCATCGCGCGCGAGTGGGAGCGCGGCACCATGGAGCAGCTCGCCGCCACCCCGGTGACGCGGCTCGAGGTGGTGCTCGGCAAGCTCCTGCCCTACGTCGCCATCGGCCTGGTCGACGTCGGCGCCATCTCGGCGCTGGGCGTCTGGCTGTTCGGAGTCCCGTTCCGCGGCAGCGCGCTGCTGCTCTTCCCGCTCTCCTTCCTGTTCCTGTGCGGCGGGCTCGGCCTCGGCCTCTTCATCTCGGCCGTCACCAGATCGCAGGTGCTGGCGACGCAGATCGCGCTGGTCGCCACCTTCCTGCCCGCCTTCCTGCTCTCCGGCTTCATGTTCGCGATCGAGAACATGCCGCCGGTGCTGCGCGCGCTGAGCTACCTGATCCCGGCCCGCTACTTTCTGGTGGTGACGCGCGGCATCTTCCTCAAGGGCGTGGGCGTCGAGGTGCTGCGCGTCCAGGGCCTGCTCATGCTCGCCTTCGCGGTGCTCGGGCTCGCGCTCGCCGTGCGCTCGTTCCGCAAGGAGCTGGGCTGATGCGCTCCGCCCTGCTGCGCATCGGCTGGATGGTGCGCAAGGAGCTGCGCCAGGTCTTCCGCGATCCGCGCATGGCGCGCGTGGTGCTGGTTGCGCCGGTCATCCAGCTGCTGGTCTTCGGCTACGCGGTGTCGACCGACGTGCGGGACACGGCGACGCTCGTGCTCGACCGCGACCAGAGCCGGGAGAGCCGGGAGCTGGTCGCGGCGTTCACCGCCGGGGGCTACTTCGAGGTCGTGGCCGACGCGCGGCGCGAGGCCGAGATCGCCGAGGCGCTGGACCATGGGCGCGTCGCGATGGCCCTCGTGGTGCCGGCCGGATTCGCCCGCGACCTCGCCGCCGGCCGGGCGCGCGTGCAGCTGCTCTTCGACGGCACCAACTCGAACCAGGCGACGGTGGCGAAGGGCTACGCCGAGCGCATCGTGCAGGAGCTGGCGCTCGAGCGCGCGCTCGGCGGACGGGCGCCGGCGCTCGACGTCCGCCTGCGCGCCTGGTACAACCCCGACCTGGCCAGCCGCAACTACAACGTGCCGGCGGTGATCGGCCTGCTGCTCAGCCTCGTCTGCCAGCTGCTCACCGCGCTGGCGGTGGTGCGCGAGCGCGAGATCGGCACCCTCGAGCAGCTGGCGGTGAGCCCGCTGCGCCCGATCGAGCTGATCCTGGGCAAGACCATCCCGTTCGCGCTCATCGCGCTCGTCGACCTGGCCCTGATCACCGGCACGGCGCTCGCCTGGTTCGGCGTCCCCTTCCGCGGCAACCCGCTGCTGCTGCTCGGCGCGACGATGCTGTTCGTCGCCTGTGCGCTCGCCAACGGCCTGCTCGTGTCGACCGTCTCGAAGACCCAGCAGGAGGCCTTCCTCTCCTCCTTCCTGGTCTTCATGCCGCTGGTGCTCCTCTCGGGCTTCATGTTCCCGGTGGCCAGCATGCCGAAGCTCTTCCAGTGGCTGACTCTCGCCAACCCGCTGCGCCATTTTCTCGAGATCGTGCGCGGCGTCTTCCTCAAAGGCACCACCGCCGCCGACGTGGCGCCCCAACTCGCCGCGCTCACCCTGATCGCGATCGTCCTCCTCGCCCTCGCCGTCCGCCGCTTCGCCCGCGGTGAGCGCTGACGCCGGGATCGATTCAGCGGCGGCGCACCGGCGCCGGCGCCCGGCTCGCGCGGGTCGCTTCCGCCAGGCGGCGGCGGACGATGCCGAGGGGAGGCGGCTCCCCCGCCGCGCGCCGGAGGCGCGCGAGGCGCCGGCGCAGGCGTTCCAGGCGCGCGCCGGCCTCGGCCCGGCGCCGGGCGAGCCCGGGCCGCGCCAGGCGCGCGGCGATCTCCGGCGCCGCCTCGAGGCGGCGGCAGAAGAGCAGCGCGTCGCAGCCGGCGGCGAGCGCCGCCGCGGCCCGCTCGGGCAGCTCGCCGAAGGCTGCGAGCGCGCCCATCTCCAGGTCGTCGGAAAACAAAGTTCCATAGAAGGAAAGGCCCCGCCTCAGAAGTCCTGTGGCGAGGCGGGGCGACAGGGTCGCGGGAAGGCCTTCGGAGTCGAGCGACGGATAGATCGCATGCCCCACCATCACCGCGCCCGCCGCCGACGCGAGCGCACGAAAGGGCGCCAGGTCGCGAGCCAGCGCGCGCGCGCCTAGAACGATGCGCGCCGGCGCCAGGTGGGTGTCCGCGCCCGCCGCGCCGAGACCCGGGAAGTGCTTCACGCAGGCACCGACGCCGGCGGCCGCGAGCCCTTCTATGGAAGCCCTTCCGCGCGCGATCACCGAGCGCGGCACCGACCCGAAGCACCTCCGATCGAGAGCGTTGCCGGAGATGCCGTGATCCAGATCCACGACCGGCGCGAAGTCGAGGTCGAAGCCGAGGGCGCGAAGCGCGGCGCCGGTCCAGCGCGCCGCGCGGCGGGCGAGCGCCGGCGGGTGACGCGCGAGATCGGCGGCGGCCGGGGCCGGGCCGACGAGCGCGCGCAGGCGGTCCACGCGGCCACCCTCGGCGTCGAGCGGCAGGATCGCCTCCGGGCAGGCGGCGCGGATTTCGGCGACCAGAGCGCGCAGGTTCGACTCGTCCGCGACGTTGCGCTGCACGAGCACGACGCCGAAGGGCTGGAGCCGGGCGAGGATCCGCCGCTCGGCCGCCGTCAGGCGCACGCCCTCGACGCCGACGACGAGCAACTCGCCGCCCTTCACTTCAGGCGATCCTGCAGGCTGGCGAGCAGGTTGAGCGCCGCGAGCGGCGTGAGGCGGTCGAGGTCGGTTTCGCGCAGGACCCTGGCGACGATCTCTTCGGCGGGCGTGAACAGCGGCATCTGGCCCGGGCGCTCGGCCGGGAAGCTCGCGCCCTCGGCCAGCCGCGGCCGGCCCTGCGGGTCGTACTCCTGGGTCTCGAGGTTGCGCAGCACCTGCTCGGCGCGCTCGACCACCGCCTCGGGCAGGCCCGCCAGCCGCGCCACGTGCAGCCCGTAGGACTTGTCGGCGCTGCCCGGCACGACCCGCCGCAGGAAGAGGATGCGCCCCTCCCACTCCTTGACCGCCATGGTCCGGTTGACCACCCTCGGCAACAGCGCCTCGAGCTCGGTCAGCTCGTGGTAGTGGGTGGCGAACAGGGTCAGGGGCCGCGGCCGCTCGTGCAGGTGCTCGACGATCGCCCACGCCAGCGAGAGGCCGTCGAAGGTGGCGGTGCCGCGGCCGACCTCGTCGAGGATGACCAGGCTGTGCGGGGTGGCGAAGCGCAGGATGTTGGCGGTCTCGATCATCTCGACCATGAAGGTCGACTCGCCGCGCGCTAGGTCGTCCGAGGCGCCGACGCGCGAGAAGATGCGGTCCACCGCGCCGATCGACGCCGAAGCCGCGGGCACGAAGCAGCCGGCCTGGGCCATCAGGACGATGAGCGCGACCTGGCGCAGGTAGGTCGACTTGCCGCCCATGTTGGGACCGGTGAGCAGCACGATCTGGCTGCGCTCCGGGTCGAGCTCGGCGTCGTTGGGAACGAACTCCGCGCCCAGCACGCGCTCGACCATCGGGTGCCGCCCTTCGGCGATGCGGAGGCCTCCCCCGGGCGAGAGGATCTCGGGGCGCGCGTAGCGTCGCGCCGCGGCCAGCTCGGCCCAGCCCGCGACGACATCGACGCGCGCGGCGGCGCGCCCGAGCGCCGCCAGCCCGGCCGCGTCCTCCGCGATACGCCGTCGCAGCGCCTCCCAGAGCTCGCGCTCGAGGGCGAGCTGACGTTCCTCGGCGCGCAGGATCTTCTCCTCCAGGGCCTGGATCTCGGGCGTCACGTAGCGCTCGGCATTGACCAGCGTCTGGCGGCGCAGGTAGTCGGCCGGAACGCGCGCCGCGTTGGCCTTGGAGATCTCGATCGAGTAGCCGAAGACCCGGTTGTAGCGGATCTTGAGCGAGGGGATGCCGGTGCGCGCGCGCTCGCGCTCCTCGAGCGCGAGGATGTGGCGCTTGCTGTCGCGCGCCAGCGAGCGGACCTCGTCGAGCTCGGCATCGACGCCCTCGGCGATCACGCCGCCGTCCTCGACGCTCGCTGCGGGCTCGGCGGCGAGCCGGCGGCCGAGCTCGACGAGCAGGGGCGCCAGCGGATCGGTGGCGGCGGCGGCCGCGAGCAGGCGCGCGGGCGAGCTCTCGAGCTCCGCCAGGAGCGCGGGCGCGGTGCCCAGCGCGTCGCGCAGGGCGCCGGCCTCGCGCGGCGTCAGAGATCCGACCACGGCACGGCTGGCGAGCCGCTCGAAGTCGGCGAGCCCGGCCAGTCGCTCGCGTACCCGCGCTCGCCGGAGCGGGTCCTCGAGCAGCGCCGCCACCGCATCCTGGCGCTCGACGATCGCCGCCACGTCGCGCAACGGGCGGCCGAGCCAGTCGCGCAGCAGGCGTCCGCCCGCGGCGGTCTCGGTGCGATCGACGAGCTCGAGCAGGGTGCCGCGGCGTCCGCCCTCGCGCCCGGCGCGGAAGACCTCGAGGTTCGCCAGCGTGGTGGCGTCGAGCACGAGCCGGTCGGAGACGGTGCGCAGGCCGAGCTCGCGCACGTGGGCGAGGCTCGAGAGCTGGTTCTCCTGCCCATAGGCGAGCGCCGCGGCCGCGGCGCGTACCGCGGGCTCAGTCTCCTCGAGGCCGAAGCCACGCAGGGTGCCGACGCCGAAGTGGCGGCGCAGGCGATCGGCGGCCGCAGCCGAGGTCTCGGCGCGCCCGCCGAGTGGCGCCCGGCACGCGACCTCGCGCCCGGCGAAGGCGCGCAGCTCCTCCGGCAGCGCCGACTCGTCGGCCAGGAGCTCGCGCGGGCGCAGGGCCTCGAGCTCGGTCACCGCCTCGGCGGCGTCGGCGAAGCGCCGCACGAAGAAGCTGCCGGTCGAGACGTCGAGGAAGGCGCCAGCCCCGGAGCCCCCCTCCCAGACCAGGACGCCCAGGAAGTTCTCCTCCTTGCCCTCGAGCAGAGCGGGGTCCGAGAGCGTGCCGGGGGTGTAGATGCGCGTGATCTCGCGGCGTACCAGGCCCTTGGCCTGCGCCGGGTCCTCCATCTGGTCGCAGAGCGCGACCTTGCGCCCGAGCTTGAGCAGGCGCGCGACGTAGGCCTCGACGGCGTGGTGCGGCACGCCGCACATCGGGGCCTCGTTGTCGGTGCCCCGGCCGCGCGCGGTCAGCGTCAGCTCGAGCAGCTCGGAGGCCACCCGCGCGTCTTCGAAGAAGAGCTCGAAGAAGTCGCCCATGCGGTAGAAGAGCAGGGCGTCCGGGTGTCGCGCCTTGAGCTCCAGGTAGTGCCGGAGCATGGGCGTGGTCTCGGCGGCGACGGGCACGGCGCCCGACTCTATCGCGCGCGTCCGGCGCCGCCGGAGCGGGCTAGACTCGACCGGTGAGCGACCCGCGCGCCGTCCTCGCCTTCGACTTCGCCTCGTTCGAGGCGAGCGCCGCGGTGGCCCGCGAAGGCCGCCTCCTGGCCACGGCCTCCTGCGCGCGCGACGGCGCCGGGGAGCCGCCGGACCCGCTCGCCCTGGTCGCCGGCGTCCTCGCCCGCGCGGGCCTCGGGCTCGAGGACGTGGCCACGCTGCTCGCGCTCTGCGGGCCAGGCAGCTTCACCGGACTGCGCGTCGCCTGCGCCACCGCGCTCGGGCTCGCGCAGGCGACCGGCCTGCCCGCCGCCGGGGTGCCGAGCCTCGAGGCGCTCGCGCTCGCCGCGCCGCCCGGGTCCGGCACGGTGCTCGCCGCGGTCGACGCCCTGCGCGGCGAGTGGTTCGTGCAGCGCTTCGCGCGCGGCCCGCGCTTCGAGGCCGCCGCGCTCGACCAGCCCCGGCTGGCGCGGCCCGGCGAGGCGGGCCTGCTCGACGGAGTCGACCTCGTGGTGGGCCGCGGCGCCGCCGCCCACGGAGCGGAGACCGGGGCGACGGCGCATGTGCTCGAGCCGACGCGGATCGCCGACGCGGTGGCGTGCGCCGGCTCGCTCGGTGGCCGCGGCTGGGCGGGCGCCCGGCTCGTCCACCCGCTCTACCTGCGCGCGCCTGCGATCACGGTGCCGTCGTGACCGTCCCGGTCCCGGCCGGATTCCGGCGCGCTGGACCCCACGACCTGGCGCTCCTCGAGGCGCTCGAGGTCACCTGCTTCGAGCAGCCCTGGCACGGCCGCGAGCTCGCGGTCTGGCTCGAGCCCGAGCGCGGCGCCGCCTGGCTGGTCGAGAGCGGAGGCCGGGCGGTCGGCTTCGCGCTCTTCCAGCTCCTGCCCGGCGCCGCCGAGCTGCTGCGCGTCGCGGTCACGCCCGACGCGCGCCGGCGCGGCCTCGCGCGCGCCGCACTGGCGGAGGCGCTGCGCTCGCTCGCCGGCGACGGGCGCCCGACCTGCTACCTCGAGGTGCGCTCCGGCAACCGGCCCGCCCTCGCCCTCTACGAGGCGCTCGGCTTCCGTACGCTCGGCCTCCGCCGCGCCTATTACGAGAACGGCGAGGACGCGCTCGTGCTCGGCCGGGGCGCCCCCGAAGCAGGCTCGGGCGGCGGTTGAGGGGCTCCGGAGCGGGTGCTATCCTGCCCGCGACCCACCTGCGGGAACGAAACCGAAAAGGAGGGCGCGACCCATGGGCCAGCTCGACGAAGTCAAGCAGGAGCTCCTCCGGACGAACGACGCCTATCGCCGCCTCTATGACCAGCACCAGGCGGCCGAGAAGCGGTTGAGCGAGCTCACCCACCGCTCGCTCCCCTCGCCGGAGGACGAAGTCGAGGAGAAACGGCTCAAGCTGGAGAAGCTCGCGCTCAAGGACCGGATGGAGACGATCCTGCGCGAACATCGCGCCGGCGCGCCGGCCTGAGCGCGCGCCTCCCCCCTCTCGATGCGATTCGCCAAGGAGGCCTGGCCCTTCGTCGTCCCCTTCCTGGCGGCGGGCGCGGCGCTGTTCCTGTTCCGGCGCCCGGGCTGGGGTGCCGCCGCCTGTGCCCTGGGCCTGCTCGTGCTGCTCTTCTTCCGCGACCCGCGGCGCCGGTTCGAAGGCGGTCCGGAGGTCGTGGTCGCGCCCGCCGACGGGCGCGTCACCGGGATCTCCGTGGTCGAGGATCCTGAGATCGGGCCCGGGCGCTACCGGCGCGTGGTCACTTTCCTGTCCGTCTTCGACGTCCACGTGCAGCGTTGTCCGGTCGACGGCACGGTCGTCTATTCCGAGCCGCGGCGGGGCCTCAAGCTCGCCGCCTTCCGCTCCGACGCGGGCGACAAGAACCAGGGGCACACCCAGGTCCTGCAGACCCCGGCCGGGGCGCGGGTCGGTGTGCGCCAGCTCGCCGGCCTGATCGCGCGCCGGGTCGTCTCCTACCTGCACGCCGGCGAGACGCATCGCCGCGGCGACCCGCTCGGGTTGATCAAGTTCGGCTCGCGAGTCGACCTTTTCGTGCCCGAGAGTTATCGCGTGATGGTCGCCGTGGGCGAGCGGGTGCGCAACGGCGAGACGCCGATGGCCGAACCCGGGGGCCCGCGTTGAGCGCCGCGCGCGAGGTCCGCGCCCGCCTGCGCCGGGGCGCCTACCTGCTGCCCAGCCTGTTCACGATCGGCAACATCTTCCTCGGCTTCGCTGCCACCATCCACGCGCTCAACGGCCACTTCGTGCGTGCCGGCGCCTATCTGCTGCTCGCCTCGGTGCTCGACTTCCTGGACGGCAAGATCGCGCGCATGATGGGCACCGAGAGCGATTTCGGACGCGAGTTCGATTCGCTCGCCGACGTGCTGACCTTCGGCATGGCGCCCGCGCTCGCGGCCTGGGCGTGGGGACTCTCGGACCTGCGGCGCGCGGGCTGGCTGGTGCCGCTCTTCTACGTCGTGTGCACCGCGACGCGCTTGGCGCGCTTCAACGTCCAGACCGGGCGCACCGACACGCGCTGGTTCGTCGGCCTGCCCTCGCCCGCCGCCGCCGGTACCGTGGCCTCCTTCCTGCTCGTCGGCGTCGAGCCCGACTGGCGCCCCTGGTTCATGGGCGCCATGGCCGCCGGCCTGGTCGCGCTGGGCGTGCTCATGGTCTCCAACTTCCGCTACTGGAGCCTGAAGTCGATCGACCTCGGAGCGCGATGGAGCTACCGGATCGCGCTGCCGATCGCGGCGGTCGTGCTGCTGCTCGCGTTCTGGCCGGAGCTGTTCTTCCCGGGCTTCGCCGTCCTCTACGTCGTCTCGGGGCCGCTGCTCTGGCTGTTCGGGCGCGTCTCCTCCTCCGAGCGCGCCGACGCCACCCAGAAGCTGCCACCGGACCGGCCATGAAGGTCGTCGCGGTCATCCACCCCACGTCGCTCCTGGCGCGCGAGCTGCGCGAGCGGCTCGAGGCGCGCCCCGATCTGTGCGGCGAGCTCCGCCTGCTCTCCGACAACGACGAAGAGGTCGGCACCCTGACCGAGTCGGCGGGCGCGGCGGCGCTCGTGGCGCGGCTCGGCCCGGACTCTCTCGAGGGCGTCGACCTCGCCTTCGTGCTGGGCGACATCGAGCGCGTGCGCGCGTCGCTCGGCCAGCTGCCGCGCGGCCTGCCCGCGGTGCTGCTCTCGCCCGGCGCGACCGAGGAGGACGCGCCGGCCGCGGTGGCGGGCGTGCACGTCGAGGGTCTGGTCGGTCGCGAGCGTGTCGCCAGTCCGCACCCGGCGGCGATCGCGGTGTCCCTCCTGGTCGACGCGCTCGGCCCGCTCAAGCCGCGCCGGGCGGCGGCCACCGTGCTGCTGCCCGTGTCGATGCTCGGCGACGCCGGCATCGAGGAGCTGTTCGAACAGACGCGCGGCATCCTGGCCTTCTCCGGCGCCGCCTCGCGCGCGAAGCTCTTTCCCGCCCAGATCGCCTTCAACCTGCTGCCCGCCGAGGAGGACGGCGCCGGGGTCGCGGACGCCGCGCGCCGCGCGCTCGCCGGGACCGTGGAGCTCGCGATCCAGCTGGTCCAGGGCGGCGTCTTCCACGGCCTGGCGGTGAGTCTGCGCGTCGAGCTCGAGGGCAACCCGGAGCCCGCCGACGTGCGACGCCTGCTCGGCCGCGCGCGCGGCATCGCGCTCGCGCGCGACGTGCGCAAGCTCGGCCCGGTGGCGTCGGCCGCCGAGGAGAAGCTGCTGGTGGGCGCGGTACGCCGCGCCGAGGCGCCCGGCAGCTACTGGATCTGGTCCGTGATGGACAACCTGACGCGCGGCGGCGCGCTCAACGCGCTCGAGCTCGGTGAGGCGCTGCTCGTCCTCGGCCGTCCGTCCTGAGCGTCACTCCTTCCCGCCCTCGTCCCCGGCCGACTCGTCCACCAGCGCGTTGCGCGACAGGTAGTCCTCGACGAAGATCAGGTTGTCGGAGGCGCGCTCGACCAGCGCCAGGAGCTGGTCCATGAGGGTGATCTCCTCGAGCTGCTCGTCGACGAACCAGTCGAGAAAGCGCTGCGCGATGTAGTTGCGGTCCTCCTTGGCGATGTCGACCAGCGCGTAGATCTGGTCGGTGACCGTGCGCTCCCAGTCGAGCGACAGGCGCACCGCCTCCGCCGCGGACGAGAAGGCGGCGCGCGGCGCCGCCACCGCCGGGATCGCGACGCGGCCGCCGACGTCGACCACGAACTTGACGAACTTGAGCGCATGGTCGCGCTCCTCCGCCGCCTGACGGTAGAAGAACGCGGCGAGCTGGGGCAGGTTCTCGGAATCGAAGTGGGCAGCGATCGAGACGTACTGCAGCGAAGCGTGCATCTCGTTGCCGACCTGGGCGTTGAGCGCCCCCACCAGGCGCGCGCTGGCCAGCTCGGCCGGGTTCTTGTGGAGTCCCTTCAGGGTCTTCTTGGCCATCGGAGAGGCCCCCTTTCGGCCGCGATTGTACGCGACGCACGCGCGCCGAAGCGCTGGAATCGCGGTGCGCCACCCGTTGTTATACTGCCGGCGAGCGTGCGTCGGTGGTTCGAGTCGGGAACCGGATCGTGCCGGCGCCTCCCGCGCCCCTCGAGCCCGATCGGAGACCGCCGCGCATGACGAGTTCCGCCAGCAGCGCCGTCCCCCACCATCGCCTGGCCATCCTCGGCTCCGGGCCCGCCGGCCTGACCGCCGCGCTCTACGCGGCGCGCGCCGGGCTCGAGCCGGTGGTCTTCGAGGGCCAGCAGCCCGGCGGTCAGCTCACCATCACCACCGAGGTCGAGAACTACCCGGGCTTCCCCAAGGGCATCCTCGGCCCCGAGCTGATCGATCAGATGCGCGAGCAGGCGAAGCGGTTCGGCGCGCAGGTCCGTTTCGAGACGGTCGCCGCCGCCGACCTGTCGGCACGCCCCTTCCGGCTCGCGACCGACGAGGGCAGGGCGGTCACCGCCGACGCGGTGATCGTCGCCACCGGGGCGCGCGCCAAGCTGCTCGACCTCCCCTCGGAGCAGGAGCTGATGGGCTACGGCGTCTCGGCCTGTGCCACCTGTGACGGCTTCTTCTTCAAGGGCAAGGAGATCGCGGTGGTGGGCGGCGGCGACACCGCGCTCGAGGAGGCCACCTACCTGACCCGCTTCGCGTCGAAGGTGACGGTGATCCACCGCCGCGCCGAGCTGCGCGCTTCGAAGATCATGCAGGAGCGCGCGCTCAAGAACCCGAAGATCGCGTTCGTCTGGAACGCCGTGGTCACCGAGGTGCTCGGCGACCGCGAGGCCGGTGTCCGTGCCCTGCGCCTGCGCGACACACAGACCGGCGCGCTCTCCGAGCTCGCCGTGCAGGGCCTGTTCGTCGCCATCGGCCACGAACCCAACACGCAGCTGTTCCGGGGCCAGCTGCCGATGAACCCGGTCGGCTACCTGCTCGTCCAGGAGCCCAGCACGAGGACCGGGGTCGCCGGGGTGTTCGCCGCCGGCGACGTCTCCGACCCGAGCTATCGCCAGGCGGTGACCGCCGCCGGCATGGGCTGCAAGGCGGCGCTCGACGCCGAGCGCTGGCTCGAGGAGCACCACGCATGAGCGCCTCCCCGCGCACGGTCGGCGAGCTGCGGCGCTCGGGCTATCGCCCGCGCTCGGTGCGCACCGAGATCCGCGCCAACCTGATCGAGAAGCTGCGCGCCCACGCGCCGCTCTTCCCGGGCATCGTCGGCTACGAGCGCACGGTCATCCCGGGCGTGGTCAACGCCCTTCTGGCCGGCCACGATTTCATCCTGCTCGGCCTGCGCGGGCAGGCCAAGACACGCATCCTGCGCGCGCTCACCGACTTCCTCGACGACCAGGTGCCCGAGCTCTCCGGCTCCGAGATCCACGACGACCCGCTCGCACCGGTCTCGACCTGGGCCGAGCGCCGGCTCGCCGAAGCGGGCGACGACGCGCCCGTCGACTGGCTGCCGCGCGAGGCGCGCTACAACGAGAAGCTGGCCACGCCCGACGTCTCGATCGCCGACCTCCTCGGCGACATCGACCCGATCAAGGCGGCGACGCGCAAGCTCACCTACGCCGACCCCGAGGTCATCCACTTCGGCATCGTGCCGCGCACGAACCGCGGCATCTTCGCGATCAACGAGCTGCCGGACCTGGCGCCGCGCATCCAGGTTGGTCTGCTCAACCTGCTCGAGGAGCGCGACCTCCAGATCCGCGGCTTCCCGGTCCGCCTGCCGCTCGACCTGCTGTTCGCCTTCTCGGCCAACCCCGAGGAC
>JAFNAE010000180.1 GCA_017860005.1 Acidobacteriota bacterium
CCGGTCTGGGTCTTCGACCAGGCGCGCCACGACTGGTTCCACTGGAAGGGCGGCCACTGGGTGCCCGAGGCGCCCGCGATCGGCGCCCGCCCGTTCACCGGCACCGGCACCCGCAACCTGACCGACGAAGGCCGCGCCGCGATCACCGCCCTCTTCCAGCGCTCCTTCGGCGACCCCAAGGCCTGACCCGCCGCAACGGGGCCGGTGGCGAGGCCACGCGGTGCATCGAGCGGATTTGCGGCCTACCAGGAAACTGGTTAACATGTTTGCGTGAAAGCCACGATCGATATTCCGGACGAGATCTACCGGCGGGTCAAGGCCAAGAGCGCGCTCGAGGGGCGCGCGATCCGGGAGGTGACGGTCGAGCTGTTTCGCAGCTACCTGACCGAGGAAGCGCACGCGGGGGCTCGCGGCTCGGCGGTCCCGCCCGCGGCGCCGGGATCGGAGACCGACTCCGTTCCACCCTGGCTCGGCCTCGCGCGCGAGCACATCCGGAAGCCGCGCGCGAGCCATCGATGGGAGGAGATCCGCGCGAGCCTCGAGCGCGGTTGGGGCGAAGACGTGGCCGAGCCGCGCGCCCGGCCACGGCGCCGGGGACGACGTTGAGAGTCGGCCTCGACTCCTCGGTGGTCGTCCGCCTGTTGACCGGCGAGCCGGCCCCGCTCGCGCTCGGCGCCGCGCGTCGGATCGAGGCGGCCTGTGCCGCCGGGGCCTCGCTCTTCGTCTCGGATCTCGTCGTCGCCGAGTGCTACTTCGCGCTCCAATACCACTACGGTGTCGGGAAGGCCGAAGCGCTCGAAGCGCTGCGCCGCCTCTTTCGCGAGAGCCCGCTGCGACCGCTCGGCGCCGCGGGCGAAGTGCTCGAGCAGCCCAGCCTCGCCACGGCCAGGCCCGGCTTCGTCGACCGCCTCATCCACGCGGGTTACCGCTCCGCGGCCATGGAGACCTGGACGTTCGAGAAGTCGGCAGCGAAGCTCCCCGCCGTCCGCCTCCTCGCCGAGCCCTGAGAGGCCCGGGCGCCTGCTCGCCGCGCTGCGGCGCGGCGGGCTCCCCCTTCTTGACGCGCCGCGGCGAGGGTGGAAGGCTGTTTCCATGCCCGCCGCCCAGCGTCCCGCGCCGCCGCCCGTCCCCCGGCCCGACCACCTGCGCCGTCTGCCCGAGCTGGCCCGGCGGGTGGCCGCCTCGGGGCGCGAGAAGGCCGTCATCTGCTCGCCCTTCGACCTCGAGCCGCTGGGCGAGGTGGCGGTCTCGACCCCGGCCGACGTCACGCGCGCCGCCGGGCGGGCGCGCGCGGTCCAGGACGACTGGGCGCGGCGCGACTTCGACGAGCGCGCCGAGGTGCTGCTCGCCTTCCACGACCGCCTGCTCGAGCGCCAGGCCGAGGTCCTCGACCTGGTCCAGCTCGAGAGCGGCAAGGCGCGCCTGCACGCCTACGAGGAGGTCGCCGACGCCGCCATCGTGGCGCGCCACTACGCCGTCCACGCCGAGGACTACCTGGCGCCGCGCGCGCGCAAGGGCGCGATTCCCGGCCTCACCGAGTCGCGCGAGTACCGCCACCCGAAGGGTGTAGTCGGCATCGTCGCGCCCTGGAACTATCCGCTCTCGATGGGCGTCACCGACGCGCTGCCCGCGCTCATGGCGGGCAACGCGGTGGTCGAGAAGCCGGACTCGCAGACCCCCTTCACGCTGCTCTGGGCGGTGGACCTGCTGGTCGAGTGCGGCCTGCCCGAGGATCTCTACCAGGTCGTCTACGGCCCCGGGGCGACGCTCGGCCCCGCGCTGTTCGACGCCTCCGACTTCCTGCAGTTCACCGGCTCGACCGCGACCGGCCGCCACGTCGCGCGCGAGGCCGGCGCGCGCCTGATCGGCTGCTCGCTCGAGCTGGGCGGCAAGAACCCGATGCTGGTGCTCGCCGACGCCGACCTCGACCACGCGGTGGGCGGCGCGGTGCGCGGCTGCTTCGCCTCCGCCGGCCAGCTCTGCGTCTCGATCGAACGCATCTACGTCCACGAGTCGATCCACGACCGCTTCCTGGCCGCCTTCGTCGCGGCGACGCGCGCCATCCGGCTCGGCACCGGCCTGGCCTGGACCTACGACGTCGGCTCGCTCGCCTCGGCCAGGCAGCTGGGCACCGTCGAGGCCCACGTCGCCGACGCCCTTGCCAAGGGCGCGCGTCTCGAGTGCGGGGGCCGGCCCCGGCCCGACCTGGGTCCGTTCGTCTACGAGCCGACCGTGCTCACCGGCGTCGTGCCCGGCATGACGCTCCACGCCGAGGAGACGTTCGGGCCGGTGGTCGCCGTCTACCCGGTGGCCTCGAACCACGAGGCGGTCGAGCGCGCCAACGACTCGCGCTACGGGCTCAACGCGTCGATCTGGTCGCGCGACGTCGAGCGCGCCCGGCGCATGGCGACGCGTCTCAAGTGCGGCACGGTGACCGTCAACGAGACCTACGTCGCCGGCTGGGCCTCGATCGAGGCGCCGATGGGAGGCTTCAAGGACTCGGGCCTCGGCCGCCGCCACGGCGCCGAGGGCATTCTCAAGTACACGGAGGGCCAGAACGTGTCCATCCAGCGGGGCTTGCCCATCGCGCCGCCCCGGGGCGTGCCCGCCGAGGCCTTCGCGCGCTGGTTCAGCGGCGCGCTCAAGGCGCTCAAGCGGGTGCCCGGAGTACGCTGATGGCGACCGTCCTCGTCACCGGTTTCCCCGGTTTCCTCGGCTCCGAGCTGGTGCGCCGCATCCTGCGCCGGCCCGGCGCCGCGCGCGTCGTCTGCCTGGTGCAGGAGAAGTTCGAGGCGTTGGCGCGCGAGCGCGCCGCCGCGATCACGAGCGCGGAGAAGGTCGACGCCGCGCGCATCCGGCTCGTGCGCGGGGACATCACCGTGCCCGGACTCGGCATCGCCGACGCGCGCGCCGCGGCGCGCGGCACGACCGAGATCTTCCATCTCGCCGCCGTCTACGACCTCTCGGTCAAGCGCGCGGCGGCGCTCAGGGTCAACGCCGAGGGCACGCGCCACGTGCTCGACTTCGCCGCCGGCTGCCCGGGCCTCGAGCGCTTCCAGTACGTGTCGACCTGCTACGTCTCGGGCCGCTGGCCCGGCATTTTCCGCGAGGAGGACCTCGAGAAGGGCCAGAAGTTCAACAACTTCTACGAGGAGACCAAGTACCTGGCCGAGATCGAGGTGCGCCGCCGCCGCGATGCCGGCCTGCCGGTGACCATCTACCGGCCCGGCGTCGTGGTCGGCGACTCGGTGACCGGCGAGACCCAGAAGTACGACGGCCCCTACTACATCCTGCGCTGGCTGCTGCGCCAGCCGACCGTGGCCGTGCTGCCGGTGCCCGCGGGCGCCGAGCTGATGCGCGTCAACCTGGTGCCGCGCGACTTCGTGGTCGGCGCGATCGACGCGCTCTCCACCAGCCCCGGCTCGCTCGGCCGCTGCTACCAGCTCGCCGACCCCGACCCGCCCACCATCGACGAGGCGATCCGCATGATGGGCGAGGCGACCGGACGCGTGGTCGCGCGCATCCCGATGCCGGTCTCCTTCGCCAAGGCGGCGATCGACTGGGTGCCGGGCGTCTACCGGCTGATGCAGATCCCCTCCGACGCGGTCGTCTACTTCGCGCACCCGACCTTCTACGACACCACCCAGGCGACCCGGGACCTCGAGCCGCTCGGCATCCGCTGCCCGCGCCTGGCCGACTACCTGCCCCGGCTGGTCGACTTCCTCAAGCGCCACCCGGAGATCTCCTCGCAGGCGATGGTCTAGAGCGGCGGGAGCGGCCGTGCGCGCGATGGTCCTCGACCGCCCGGGCGAGCCGCTCGCCGAGCGCGCGCTGCCCGATCCGCGCCCCGGCGCGGGCGAAGTGGTGCTCGCGGTCGTCGCCTGCGGCGTCTGCCGCACGGACCTGCACATCGTCGACGGCGAGCTCGCCGCGCCCCGGCTGCCGCTCGTGCCCGGGCACCAGATCGTCGGCGTGGTCGAGGCGGTCGGACCCGGCGTCGGGCGCCCGGAGGTCGGCGAGCGCGTCGGCGTGCCCTGGCTGGGCTGGGCGTGCGGCGAGTGCGGCTTCTGCCGCGCCGGGCAGGAGAACCTCTGTGACCGCGCGCGCTTCACCGGCTTCCACCTCGACGGCGGCTACGCCGAGCGTGTCGCGGCCGACGCACGCTTCGTGCTGCCGCTGCCCGAGGGCTACGCGGACGTCCTGGCCGCGCCGCTCCTGTGCGCGGGCCTGATCGGCCTGCGCGCCTACCGGATGGCCGAGCGCATCGCGAGGGACGCACGCCGGCTCGGGCTCTACGGCTTCGGCGCCGCCGCCCACCTGATCGCGCAGGTGGCCGTGTTCGAGGGCCGGCGGGTCCATGCCTTCACGCGTCCGGGCGACCTCGAGGGCCAGCGCTTCGCGCTCGGCCTCGGCGTGGCCTGGGCGGGCGGCTCCGACCAGGCGCCGCCCGAGCCGCTCGACGCCGCGCTCCTGTTCGCCCCGGTCGGCGCGCTGGTGCCCGCCGCCCTGCGCGCCGTGCGCAAGGGCGGGGCCGTGATCTGCGCCGGCATCCACATGAGCGAGATCCCGGCCTTCCCCTACGAGCTGCTCTGGGGCGAGCGCACGCTCGCCTCGGTGGCCAACCTCACCCGGCGCGACGGCGAGGAGCTGCTGGCGCTCGCACCGCGCGTGCCGCTCCGGCCCGAGGTCGAGACCTTCCCGCTCGCGCGCGCCAACGAGGCGCTCGCCGCGCTGCGCGCCGGAGCCCTGCGCGGCGCCGGCGTGCTCGTGCCCTGACTGCGGGCGGCGCGGAGGTAGGCTCGCAGGCGTGAGAGCGATCCGCTTCCATTCGGCCGGCGGGCCCGAGGTGCTCCGGCTCGACGAGCTGCCCGCGCCCGCGCCGGGCGCGGGCGAGGTGCGCGTCGCGCTCGCCTTCGCGGGCGTCAACTTCATCGACACCTATCTGCGCAGCGGGCTCTACCCGCCGGGGCCGCTGCCCGCCGTCGCCGGCAAGGAGGGCGCCGGCACGATCGACGCGGTGGGTGCCGGCGTCGAGGGCCTCCGGGTCGGCGACCAGGTCGCCTTCTTCGACGCCGCCGGCAGCTACGCCGAGCGGGTCGCGATCCCCGCCGCGCGCGCGCTGCCCGTACCGCCCGGCCTGGGGCTCGACCTCGCCGCCGCGCTGCCCCTCCAGGGCATGACCGCCGACTACCTGGTGCGCACCATCGGCCGGGTCGGGGCGGGCGACGCCGTGCTCGTGCACGCCGCCGCGGGCGGGGTCGGCCGGCTCGCGGTCCAGCTCGCCAAGGCGCTCGGCGCGCTCGTCCTCGGCACCTGCTCGACCGACGCCAAGGCCGCCGTAGCGCGCGAGGCGGGCTGCGACCACGTCGTCCGCTACGACCGGACCGACTTCGCCGAAGAGGTCCTGCACCTGACCGGCGGGCGCGGCTGCGACCTCGTGCTCGACGGTGTCGGGCGCGCCACCTTCGCGGCCTCGGTGCGCGCCACGCGCGTGCGCGGCACGCTCGTCGTCTACGGCCAGTCGAGCGGCATGATCGAGCCGTTCTCGCCGCGCCCCGTGCTGGGCAGCCGGACGCTCGTCTCGGCCACGCTGTTCGACTACGCGCGCGACCCGGAGGAGCTGGCGCAGCGCTGGACGCCTGCTCGCGGTCGCGTGAGGCGCCCCTCCCGCTCTGGTAGCCTCGAAGCGGCATGCCGGACGCCCTGAAAGTCCTCCTCGCCCTGCTGCCCGCGCTCGCGCTCTTCTTCGTCGCGCGCCTGGCGGTGCGCCGCCGGATCGAGCACGCCCTGGCGCTCGCGCGCGCCGAGGCCGCCGCCGAGCTGGCGCGCCGCGAATCCGAGCTGCGCTCGAAGCTGGTCGGGACCGAGACGCTGCTCGCGGAGGAGCGCCGGCAGGGCGCCGAGAAGCTCGAGCTGCTGGCCGACGCGCAGCGCAAGCTCGAAGACGCCTTCTCGGGGCTCGCCTCGCGCGCCCTGTCGGCGAACAACCAGTCGTTCCTGGCGCTCGCCGGCCAGGCCTTCGACAAGCTCCAGCTCTCGGCGCAGGGCGACCTCGACCAGCGCCGGCAGGCGATCGAGTCGCTGCTGGCGCCGATGCGCGAGCAGCTCTCGCGCTACGAACAGGGCGTGCTCGAGCTCGAGAAGACGCGCCAGCTCGCCTACGGCACGCTCTCCGAGCAGGTGCGCAGCCTGGTCGG